>NZ_CP016808.1:2120000-2420000 GCF_002741035.1 Paenibacillus sp. BIHB 4019
GCACATGATCAGAAAACACGATCTCTCCTACCCGTTCATCACTAAGCCTTACCATTGTTCCATTATGGAACTGCGTAACCTTCTCAACAAACACTCGAACATAAGTCGGATCAAGCTTGCCGAAAGCATCGCTTTGGATCTGCTCTAGAACTAGATAAGGCGAGACCGCCTTACGATAAGACTTGTTCAAGGTCATAGCATGAAAAATATCAGCAATAGCTACAATCTTCCCGTATGGATGGATTTTAGCCGCATCAATGCCAAGAGGGTATCCCGTTCCGTCTACCCGCTCATGATGCTGAAGAGCAGCCAGCTTGGCACCATCGTTCAGAGATGCTACATTTTTGAGCATTTGGTAGCCCAGCACGGTATGTCGTTTCATCTCTTCCAGCTCTTCTACGGTTAGCGCAGTCGGTTTAGAAAGAATCGAGCGATCAATACGCGTATTCCCAAAATCATGAAGCAAGCCGCCGAGAGCAACTTGCATCCATTCTTTTTGAGGAAAGCCGTTCCACTGCGCAATAAGATAAGAGGTGAGCGCACAAGCAATGCTATTATGAAGCAAATAATCACGCTCCATAAAACTGCGCGGCACAAACGTCAAAATCTGATAGTTCTTAATATGCTGCAGCAAATTCTCCATCTGATTGCGAATATCCATAATAGGGATGCCTTGCGGCGCTGCATGATCATTAAATACTTGTCTCAGCAGCACCAGCATCTTGTCATATTCATCATGCAGGGATGATGCAGCAATTGGCTTATCGTCCACTTGTTTGGAGGCAGTGCCTGCTTTCGCATCTTCAGACGCTTTAGCAGCAGGTGGTCCATCGACCGTCACGTTTGAAACGGTGAAAGCCCTCAAAATTTCAAGCTCGCGGCCAGCGATAACCTTGCCTTTCTGAAGTAGTACCCTTCCTAAAGGGGTAAGGACATCTTCACTAATCTTATCGCCTAACTTCACTTGTGATAAAGTCACCGTTGGCACAACGGTTCCCTCCCCATGTCCTGGATTCCCCTGATATAAAAATTATTCGTTCTCTTCGCTGTCTGAAGGCTGTGCAGCATCAAATTCAGTTGCTTCGCCTTCTTCCAGGTCATCGCTCACTTCTTCACTGCGGGCAATACGAGTAACCGTTGCTACCGTATCTTCATCACGGGTATTAATCAATTTAACGCCCTGCGTATTGCGGCCCATTGTAGAGATGCCTTCCATGCTTGTGCGAATCAATGTGCCTGATGCAGTCATAATCATCAGATCCTCATCATTTACAACGACCTTCAAGCTGACGATCGGGCCGTTCTTATCCGTAACGTTAAGCGTCTTAATCCCTTTACCGCCACGATTTTGAATACGATATTCGCTCATTGGCGTCCGTTTGCCATAGCCTTTGGACGTAACGATCAGCACATCATTATCATTCATGACGATATCCATATCAATAACAGCATCGCTGTCATCAAGCTGGATACCCTTCACGCCTGTAGCCGAACGGCCCATAGAGCGCACATCATTTTCAGAAAAACGAATCGACATGCCTTCCGCCGTTCCCATAACAATCTCCTGCTGACCGTCCGTCAGCTTGACGCCAATCAGATCATCGTCTTCACGCAGCGAGATGGCAATGAGGCCGACTTTGCGAATGTTGATATAGTCATCGAGAGGCGTTTTCTTCACGACACCTTGACGGGTTGCGAAGAACAGATAGTGATCCGGGTCAAAATCCTGTACAGGAATTACCGCATTAATCGTCTCGCCCTGCTCGATTTGAATTAAGTTAATAATCGGCGTACCGCGTGCTGTCCGGCTGAGATCAGGAATCTCATAAGCTTTCAGCTTGTACACCTTGCCCTTATTGGTGAAGAAGAGCAAGTAGTGATGCGTATTGGATACAAAAAGATGCTCGACAAAGTCATTGTCCTTCGTATCCATGCCGACGACACCTTTACCGCCCCGCTTCTGGCTCCGATAAGTCGTAACCGGCAGGCGCTTAATATAGCCGCTGTGCGTGATGGAAATAATTACATCCTCACGAGGAATCAAATCCTCATCTAGAATTTCCTCATCACTAGCCGTAATTTCCGTACGGCGCTCATCGCCAAAACGATCTCTAATCTCGTTGAGCTCTGTGCTAATAATTGCAAGCACCAGCTGCTCATCAGCGAGAATCGCTTTGAACTCGGCAATTTTCTGTAGAAGCTCTGTATATTCTGCTTCGATCTTATCGCGTTCCAGACCTGTCAGGCGCTGCAAACGCATATCGAGAATGGCTTGTGCCTGCTCGTGGCTAAGGTCGAATCGAGTGATCAAGCCTTCCCGAGCAATTTCTGCTGTTTGGGAACCGCGTATTAACGCAATAACCTCATCCAGATGGTCCAGCGCAATCCGATAGCCTTCCAAAATATGAGCGCGAGCTTCGGCTTTCTTCAAATCGTATTCCGTACGACGACGGATAACCTCGATTTGATGCTGCAAATAATGATAGAGTACTTCGCGCAAATTCAGCGTCTTTGGCTCGCCATTAACAAGAGCCAGCATATTAATGCCGAAGTTGGACTGCATTTGCGTCTGTTTGTATAAATTGTTAAGCACAACGCTAGGATTCACATCACGGCGAAGCTCGATAACAACCCGCATGCCTGTACGGTCAGACTCATCACGCAAATCCGTAATGCCGTCAATCTTCTTCTCCCGAACAAGCTCGGCAATTTTCTCAACGAGACGGGCTTTATTTACTTGATAAGGCAGCTCATATACGATAATACGCGCTTTGTTGCCATTCTCTTCAATCGTTGCCCGCGCACGCATGGTCACCGTTCCGCGACCCGTCAAATAAGCTTGACGAATGCCGCTTAATCCCATAACAATACCTGCCGTCGGGAAATCAGGACCTTTTACATAATCGATCAATTCAAGCGGTGTTATATCCGGATTAGCAATAAGCGCCTGTACACCGTCAATGACTTCCCCCAAATTATGCGGAGGAATATTCGTTGCCATACCTACAGCTATCCCTGTTACACCATTGACTAGCAAGTTAGGAAAACGCGCCGGCAATACCGCAGGCTCCTTCTCTTCACCGTCATAGTTCGGAATGAAATTCACTGTTTCCTTGTTAAGGTCACGCAGCAGCTCCATTGCAATCTTCGATAGACGAGCTTCCGTGTAACGCATGGCTGCTGCCATGTCACCATCAACCGAACCGAAGTTGCCGTGTCCATCTACCATCATGTACCTCATTGAGAAATCCTGTGCCATACGCACCATGGACTCATACACAGCCGAATCACCGTGAGGATGATACTTACCGATAACTTCGCCTACAATCCTTGCGGATTTTTTGTGAGGCTTGTCCGGTGACATCCCAAGCTCCGACATTGCGAATAAAATCCGGCGATGAACAGGCTTGAGTCCATCCCTTACATCGGGCAATGCGCGACTTACGATAATACTCATCGCATAGTCCATAAAGGAATCGCGCATTTCCGTGCCAATATCACGGTCTTTAATCTGCGAATATTGTTCTTCCGCCATGCTTTACCTCCCTGACGTCTATCTGCAAACCTGTAAACATCATTGTCTCTCTAGTTCTTTCTCAAATAAGACGATACTAAACCTAAATTCCACGAACATAGACGAAAAAATAGGTTAAACACCGTATTCCGTTACGCTCCGATTGCCATAAACTAAACAAATCCAACTTTTATTATACCACTCATTCTAAACTCTGTCTCCTGCCGGAATAAGAATCGATAGGCTCAGGCAGTGATTTAAAGAAAGGGGAATCAAGCTTGTCTATACAGCGCGTTACTAGCAAATGGGCTAAAACGCAGGTGCTCCTGCGCTCCGAACATTTGCGCGAATACATGCCTGCTACCGAGCTGTTCAGCAAAGAAAATCTGCTCGCAATGCTTACCGAGTACGGCATGGTTTATGTGAAACCCGTCAACGGCACCTTTGGAAAAGGAGTCATTCGGGTCGAGCAGTATGCCGCTCCTGGCCGAGGCTTCCGATACCAGATTGAAACCAGCGTTCGCACGTTCGCCACCTTCGACCAATTGTACAACAGCCTTTATCGCTATCAAGTAGGCAAACGCTACCTCATCCAAAGGGGGATTTTCCTGCTTCGCCATCAGAAGCGGCGCTTTGATATCCGCGTAATGGTGCAGAAAAATCCGCAAGGTAGCTGGGAAGCGACAGGCATCATCGGCCGCCTCGCCCATCCCGCAAAAATCGTCACCAACTACCATAGCGGCGGCACGCCAATGCCATTTGAACAGCTTATGAATGGTCATTTGTCAGCATCTGAACAGCAAGCGTATAGACAGCGTTTGAACAAGCTTAGCCTATCCATCGTCCACCAATTGCTTCAGGCTTATCCGCGAATAAAAGAAATCGGTGTCGATATTGCAATCGATACGAAGCTGCGCCCATGGATACTAGAGGTCAATACTTGTCCCGATCCGTTTATTTTTCGCAAGCTTCCCGACAAGTCTGTGTTTAAAAAAATATATCGCTACGCCGTTGCCTATGGCCGGTACAAAAGAAAATAGCCGCCACTAGTGCATATCTTCATACTGTGAGCATAGCCCCGTATAAAAACGCATTCTAGAAACGACTATTTTTAATTTCAAGCGGCAAGCTATGCCGCTGTACTTAAAAGATTGAGCAATTAACGATCCCAAGGAAAGCTAAATATCGAGATTTTTAACGCTTAAAGCATACTGCTGGATGAAGTTACGACGCGGTTCAACGTTGTCGCCCATCAGCGTATCAAAAATCGTATCGGCTTCAATGGCGTCATCAATCGTTACTTGAAGCATCGAACGGCTTTCCGGATCCATCGTTGTTTCCCAAAGCTGGACAGCATCCATCTCGCCCAAGCCTTTGTAGCGCTGGATGTTAATTTTGCCGGTTTGACCAAACTCAGCAATAATTTCATCACGTTCCTTCTCGTTCTGCGCATAACGAATGACCTTGTTGCGCTCGACTTTATAGAGCGGCGGCTGGGCGATATAAATATAGCCCGCTTCGAGAATTTTGCGCATGTAGCGATAGAAGAACGTCAGCAGCAGCGTACGAATATGCGCGCCGTCAACGTCGGCATCCGTCATAATAATGACTTTGTGATAACGCGCCTTCGCCAAATCAAAGTCCTCGCTGATGCCTGTTCCGAGCGCCGTAATAATCGCCCGGATCTCCGCATTGCCGAGAATACGGTCGAGTCTTGCCCGCTCAACGTTCAGAATTTTACCACGCAGCGGCAAAATAGCCTGGAAGTGACGGTCACGGCCTTGCTTAGCCGAACCACCAGCCGAGTCACCTTCTACGATGTACAGCTCGCTAATTGCCGCATCCTTGGAGGAGCAATCTGCCAGCTTACCTGGCAGCGAGCTGACTTCAAGCGCACTCTTACGGCGCGTCAGCTCACGCGCTTTGCGCGCTGCTTCCCGTGCTCTGGCAGCTTGAAGGCCTTTTTCTACAATTTTGCGGGATACAGCCGGGTTCTCATCGAGAAACTCCTGAAGCTTCTCTGCAAGCAGCGATTCGACGATACCGCGAACCTCGCTGTTGCCTAGCTTTGTCTTCGTTTGTCCTTCGAATTGCGGCTCGGGAATTTTGACCGAAATAATCGCTGTCAAACCTTCGCGCACATCATCGCCGGAGAAATTGGAATCATTGTCCTTCAGCAAGTTCGTTTTGCGGGCGTAGTCATTGATAACCCGCGTGAGCGCACTTTTGAAGCCGGACTCATGCGTTCCGCCCTCATGGGTATTAATATTATTCGCGAAGGAATAAATGTTTTCGCTATAGCCGTCGTTATACTGGAGGCCTAATTCCACCTGGATATGATCCTTGGAGCCTTCTACATAAATCGGCGCTTCATGCAGCGCTTCCTTGTTGCGGTTCAAAAACTGGACGAATTCATTAAGGCCGCCTTCGTATCTGAACGTATTGGTCATCCCTGTACGCTCATCCGTCAACGAAATTTGAATTCCTTTATTTAGAAAAGCAAGCTCCCGAATCCGGGACTGCAAAATATCGTATTCATAAACCGTCGTCTCCGTAAAAATCTCTGGATCCGGCTTAAAGTTAATCGTCGTACCAGTATCTTCTGGCGATGTCTCTCCGATAACCTGAATGTCTGATTCTGGCGCTCCGCGGCGATATGCCTGCTGATGGATTTTCCCTTTAAGCTTGACGGTTGCTACTACACGCTCCGACAAAGCATTAACGACAGACACGCCGACCCCGTGCAAGCCCCCGGAAACTTTATAGCCTTCTCCGCCAAATTTACCGCCGGCATGAAGCACGGTCATGACGACTTCAAGCGTCGACTTCTTCAGCTTGGCATTCTCGCCGACAGGGATACCACGTCCATTGTCGACTACGGTAATGCTGTTATCTTCATGAATCGTGACATCAATTTGATTACAATAGCCAGCAAGCGCCTCGTCGATACTGTTATCGACAACCTCCCATACGAGATGGTGGAGTCCCTTGCTGCTTGTGGAGCCAATATACATACCAGGGCGTTTGCGGACGGCTTCCAGTCCCTCTAGCACCTGGATCTGACTCTCGTCATACGTATGCTGCGGATTCAAAGACATTAATGCTCACTGCTCCTCTCAACTGCTCTTGCTACACGTTATTCTGGCCCTTGTCAGCCATTCGCTACAAAATGATGAGCCCGCTTCTTCAAGGTGGAGGATGAAATTGGCGAATAATAGATTTTCTGCTTCGTCACAACGATGGATTTCGGCTCCTCTTCGCCAATCGTCTCCACGTCCTTGCGCTTGCGAGCGCCTGCAACGAACTGCTTGGATAACTTGGAGGATTGCTCTATGGATATATCGAAAATGGCTACCAGCTCGGCAGCCCGAATAATTTTCTCGCCGCCCAAATGGATATACATGCTCCCCCGCCTCCCGATCGTTTGCGCTTATCCGCGCGTCACTTGGCCTTCACGCACATTATAGATACAAGCGTCCTGCAGCTTGCTAATATTGACGCTCTCAAGCCCGGTTGTCGTGATGAACGTCTGCACCTTGCTCTGAAATGTTTCTATGAGCTGCGTCTGCCGGTGCTGGTCAAGCTCAGACAGAACATCATCAAGAAGCAGCAGCGGATATTCCCCAATCTCCTCAGCAATCAGCTCAATTTCTGCCAGCTTTAGCGAGAGTGCGGTTGTGCGCTGCTGTCCCTGGGAACCATATACAGATGCCTCTTTGCCGTTAATAAAAAAGGCCAAATCATCGCGATGAGGCCCGACGAGCGACATCCCTCTGCGAATCTCCTGCTCTTTCACTTGTGTTAACTTTATCATAAATTGCTCAAATAAAACAGATTCATCTTCCGGCTCGCCGCTGCCAAGCGATGGACGGTAGGTAATCGTGAGCTGTTCGCTGCCAGCCGTAATGCCAGAATGGATCTGCTCAGCCCAGCGCTGCAGTTTATGTATGAAGTGTTCCCTTTTTTTCATAATTTTAACACCTAGCTCGGCGAGCTGCGTATTCCATACATCCAGCATCGTCTGCTGCATGGAGGCGGGGGATGCAGACTTCAGGTAGTTATTGCGCTGTACAAGCACCTTGCCGTATTGCTGAAGGGTATGCAAATAACCGGGCTGCACTTGACCGATTTCCATATCCAGAAACCGTCTGCGTACACCCGGCGTGCCTTTTACAATTTCGAGATCCTCTGGCGCGAACATGACCACATTCAGCGACCCGATAAAGTTGCTCAGCTTGCGCTGCTCGAGCCCGTTAATTTTCGCTTTCTTCCCCTGCGTCGACAGCAGCAGCTCAAGCTGCGCCGTACCATAGCGCTTATCTACCATGCCTTGCAGGCGAGCCGAATCCGCTTCCCAGCCAATCAGCTCCTTGTCCTTGGACGTGCGGTGCGATTTGGTGAGGGCAAGCGCAAATATCGCTTCCAGCAAATTCGTCTTGCCCTGGGCGTTCGGACCGACGAACAGATTGACCTGATTACTCGTCTCCAGCTCAAGCTGTCCGTAGTTGCGGTAATTTTGCAAATGAATATTTTTTAAAAACACGTCTGCTGCCCCTCCCGGTCCTTAGCTAATCGTTATGAACCGGTAACAGTAAAGACGCCGAAGCCTTCTACTTCGACACGGTCCCCGACATACAGCTTGCGTCCACGTCTGTTATCCGTCTCGCCGTTGATCGTAATCTTGTTCTCCTGCAGAAAAAATTTAGCTTGTCCACCTGTGGATATACAATCCGATAGCTTTAAAAACTGCCCCAACGGAATATATTCGGTGCGAATGGCAACTTCCTTCATCGTGGCTTGCCCACCTTCCTCTTCTCGAGCTCTATCCAAATCTTTCGCTAGCCTTCTCGCGAGGCTGCTACGTTGTTGTCCGGTAAGGCAAAATTACGTACATGTTGTACGAATGATCGGTCGGCTTAATGATAATCGGGCTCATAGCACCTGTAAAGCCAATGAAAATTTGCTCGCTGTCAATTACTTTGAGCACATCGAGCATGAACTTGGAGTTGAAAGAAATGCGCAGCGGCTCGCCTTCAAATTTCTTGGCATCGATCTGCTCGGTTACGCGGCCAAGCTCGGTCGAGCTTGAAGAAATCTCGATCGAATTGTCATCAAGCGTAATCAGACGCACAATATTCGTCTTCTCTTCACGCGACATCAAGTAAGCGCGGTCGATTGCATCCATTAAATTTTTGGTATCGACGACAAGTTCTGTTTTGTACGTCTGCGGAATAATCTTGGAAGTATCCGGGTACATGCCATCAAGCATACGTGTATAGAACAGTACATTTCCAAGCTTAAACATGACCTGGTTGTCGGCGACGACAATATCCACGAGGGCATTTTGCTCAGGGACAAGCTTTGACAGCTCGACCAGCGTTTTTGCGGCGATAATGACATTGGAGAATCGATATTCCGGATCGGTTTCGGTATGCGCATTGCGGCTTGCCAGACGGTGGCGATCCGTTGCTATAAATTTCAGCTGTTGATTGTTCAGCGTCCATAATACGCCGGTCAATACCGCGGTTTGCTCATTGGTGGAAGCGGCTAATACCGTTTGGCGGATCATCGTTTTCAACAAATCGCCTGGCATTTGAAATAAGCCATTTTCTTCAATAGACGGCAAAATTGGAAATTCCTCAGGATCAAGACCGACCATTTGGATGTCGGAGGAGCCGGAGCGGATCATCGTCTGGAACTGAGCGCCAACCTGAATTTCAACATTATCGGAAGGCAGCTTTTTAATAATCTCGACAAAAAATTTAGCAGGGAGAACGACGCTTCCCGGTTTATCCACATGTGCAATAAATAAATTATCGCGTTCTACCGGGATGAAACTTTGAATAGATATTTCAGTATCGCTTGCCGTTAAGGTTACACCTTGATGGGTAACATCTATTTTGATTCCACCGAGAATCGGGATGGCTGGTCTGGAGGAGATTGCTTTCGCTACCTGCTGGATCGCATCGTTTAGTTCATTTTTTGAAATCGTTAATTTCATAATTTCTCTCCTATATCCGCAGGGAGACATAGCGAATCATAGTGGATGTTTCGCGAATGTCTTATTCCGCTTATGGATGATGTTTTTTTAAAGATTTTTAGTAGTCGTAGTAGTAGGGGGCCTGAATATGTGGATAAGCGGGACAAGTGCTGATAGATCAAGCCTATCCACATGTGTATAGACTGTGCATAGGCTTGTGTTCGTTTTCCGTATAAAAGTGGATAACTTTTCAGCGCAAATTGTCCTGCTTAACGGCTTACGTATGATTTTTGATTTTTTCAGTCAGGTTTTGCAAAATTTTGTACAAGTCCTGATCAATTTTAAGCTGCTGCGTAATTTTCTCATGGGCATGAATGACCGTCGTATGGTCCCGTCCGCCAAATGCTTCGCCAATCTTCGGCAGCGAGTGGTCCGTCAGCTCGCGAGAGAGGTACATGGCGATTTGCCGCGGATAAGCCACAGCTTTCGTCCGTTTGCGCGCTTTAAACTCCTCAAGCCGCAATCCATAAAACTCCCCGACTTTCTGCTGGATCTCGTTGATGGTAATCAGCTTCGGCCGGCTTGAAGGAATAATATCCTTCAGCGCTTCGGCTGCCAAATGGGAGGAAATATCCTGATTAATGAGCGAGGAATAGGCGACAACCCTGATCAGGGCGCCTTCCAGCTCACGAATATTCGTATCGATCTGGTTAGCGATATAAACCATCGCTTCATTGGGAATATCGAGATTTTCGGCCTTGGCCTTCTTGCGCAAAATGGCAATTCGCGTCTCCAGGTCAGGCGCTTGGATGTCGGTAATTAAGCCCCATTCAAAGCGGGAACGAAGGCGTTCCTCCAGGGTCGGAATTTCCTTCGGCGTGCGGTCGCTGGAGATGACGATCTGCTTGCGTTCTTCATGAAGCGCATTGAAGGTATGGAAAAACTCCTCCTGCGTCCCGTCTTTTCCAGCCAAAAATTGAATATCGTCAATAAGCAAAACGTCGATATTCCGGTATTTATTGCGAAAGCTTTCCCCACGGTTGTCACGAATCGCGTTAATAAATTCATTGGTGAATTTCTCCGACGAAATGTACATGATCTTCGTATTGGGGTTGTGATCCTTAATATAGTGGCCGATCGCATGCATCAAATGCGTTTTTCCAAGGCCAACGCCGCCGTAGAGAAACAACGGATTATAAGCTTTGGCCGGTGCCTCGGCTACCGCAAGCGATGCCGCATGGGCAAAGCGATTGTTGGCACCGATAACGAATGTCTCGAACGTATATTTGGAGTTCAGCACATGCGTGTGGCTTTCTTCCTGTACGACGGGCACATCCATTGCCCTGGGCGGCATCATAGCTGCCGGCTCAGAGCTTCGAGCCTCTTCAATGGAAAAACGCACATCGACCTGTCTGCCTAGAAATTCAAACAGGGTTGTGCGAATTAATTTTGTATAACGGCCTTCCAGCCATTCAGCTGCAAATGTTGTCGGTGCCGTAACTTCAAGCAAAGTATCATTCACGAACGAAGCTTTAGTAGCCTTAAACCAAGTATCAAAACTTGGCTTGCTCAGCTTCGTCTGAATAATTGACAACACTTGCTGCCATATATCATAAGCATGGCTGTCCACAGACGTCACTCCTTATCAAAATCGCCGAAACGGCGCAATTAAGCCATATTCTGTCGAATGAATGTCTTTTTTCCAAGGAAAACATCCACAATATGAAGAAATGAAAACGGTTGAGTTATAAATAGGGGATTAACTTGTTCACATTTTTATCCACAGGCTGTTAATAAGATTGAGGATAAAGGGAAGGTATCCACATATAAAACATATCCATCATAGCAAAAGATCCCTTGTATTTCAACGGATTCGAAGATTTTATCCACATATTCAATAGCTTGTGTATAAAAGTTGCGCACAACACTAGATATTGTTTATATCTTGTTAAGATTTCGACAAAGTTCGTAAGTCGGCTGAAAAAGTTGTGCACAGCTTATTCATTTTCTGCAAAATCGCCGATTTCATTCATTTATCCACAGCTTTCGATTTCTTGTCTGAAAGGCGCCTGATGAGTTGACTTTCCGAAGGGTACGTGCTTTAATTGAACTACCTGTTTTTTTTAAGAAGAAGTACGGGAGGTGCAGAGTAAATGAGACCTACATTTAGACCGAATGTTAGCAAACGTAAAAAAGTGCATGGATTCCGCAAACGGATGAGCACGAAAAACGGACGTAAAGTTTTGGCGGCGCGTCGTCAAAGAGGCAGAAAAGTTCTTAGCGCATAAGCAAAAGACCACGTCGGGTGGTCTTTTTTTTTGCCTTGCCCACGATACTTTTGAACATATTAAGGAAAGAACGGTGAAATGGAGTCGTGCAAAGAAGATTGCGTCTGCGTAACCGTAGCGACTTTGGCCGGGTCTACCGGGGAGGCAAATCGTTCGCCAACGGGCAGTTCGTCGTATATTGGTCGAAGCAGCCTGTGGCGGAGCCTTTCCGACTGGGCATTTCAGCAAGCAAAAAAATCGGCAATGCGGTTGTTCGCAACCGGATGCGCCGTGTCATTAAAGAAATCATCAGGTTGAATGAGGCACGGATCGTTCCAAAGGTCGACTTCATTATTATTGTAAGAAAGCCTGCCGTAGCGATGGAGACGAGCCAACTGGAAAAAAGCATTATGCATGTGTTAAGGAAGGCCGGGCTCCTGAAACGCTAAGCGTAGAAGGAGTTATTGTCCTTTGGAAACCGTCCGTTTTGCGTAGAAAAAGAAGCTCCTGAATAATAGAAATGGTTATCCCTGACCATATTAAAAAAACGTTTACATAGGTACCGAAAATACCTCATGCCATTCCTTTCTTTTGTCCTACCAATTATGGTATAGTTTAAAGGATGAGAAGGTATAAGAAATATGTCTGTAACGATGCAGATTTATCTCATGCGAAACTGCGTAGTTTGTGCTAAATGGCGACGAAACCGTTTATGCTGGATAGGCGAAGCATCGGCTCTCAAGAGAGGAGTTTTCATGTTGTTTCGGAAAGAAAACCGTAAATGGCTTTTTGTTTTAGGCATGCTAATGGCAGTGGTAGTCATTGCAGGCTGCGGTTCGCAGGTAGCTCAAACGACGAGTACAGAGGATTTGCTTAAGGGAAACTTCTGGCAGAAAAATGTCGTTTATTATTTTGCGCTTACGCTTGATACGTTCGCAGATTGGTTCGGCGGTGCTTATGGCATAGCCATTCTGCTCATTACCATTATTGTAAGAACAGCCATTTTGCCGCTGACGATTAAGCAATATCGCAGTTCGAAGGCTATGCAGGCTTTGCAGCCGCAAATTGCTGAGATGAAGAAGAAATACAAGGATGACCCGAAAAAGCAGCAGGAAGAGACAATGAAGCTGTTCCAGGCCAATCAGGTAAATCCGATGGCAGGATGTTTGCCGCTCATTGTACAGATGCCTGTATTTATCGCGCTCTATAATGCGATATATATGAACCCTGAGGTGCGTACGCATGCTTTCTTGTGGTTGCAGCTAGGGGAGAAGGACCCTTATTACATTCTTCCGGTTATCGCCGCGGCGACGACTTTTATCCAATCGAAGATGATGCAGAAACAACAGACGCAAACAATGCCTGGTATGGGAGCGATGCTCGCCATTTTCCCAGTGTTGATTTTCGTCATGGCGATTAATTTCCCAGCAGCTCTGCCGCTTTACTGGATTTACAGCAACATTTACACAATCATTCAAAACTATTTCTTGTATGTGCGCAATGCTGACAAAAAAGGCAATGACGATACAGGCACCAACGATAAACAATCTAAAGGTAAGGGTAAACGTAAGGGGGCCCTCGCGAAATGAAGAAAATCGTTGCATCAGGGAAAACGGTAGAAGAGGCTGTACAAAGTGGTTTGACACAATTAAATGTGGCTGAGGATCGTGTGAGGGTGGCTGTTCTTGAGCAGCCGTCCAAAGGATTCCTCGGTTTGATCGGCGTGAAAGAAGCGAAAGTAGAACTGGAGCTTATTCCTGATCCAACAAGTGAAGCTGAGCAGTTCCTTCGGGAAGTGGCGAGCACAATGGGACTAGATGTATCCATTGAACGCAAGCAGACGAGGGAAGGCACGCAGCTTTCGATTTCAGGCGGGGGAGATCTCGGCATGATAATCGGAAGGCGCGGGCAGACGCTCGATGCATTGCAGTACTTGGTTAATATTGTGGCAAACCGCTATTCGGACAGTCATCTTCGTATCGTACTTGATGCAGAGGATTTTCGCGAGCGCCGGCGCAAGACGCTGGAAGAGCTGTCAGAGCGCCTTGCGGGCAGAGTGATTCGCACGAAGAAAGAGGTGGTGCTGGAGCCGATGTCTTCCCATGAGCGGAAGGTCATTCATTCCCAGCTGCAAAATCATCCTCGTGTGAAAACATACAGTAAAGGTGATGAGCCGCATCGGCGGATTGTCATTGCACTGAAGTGATAAAGGTAGAACAGATTCGCAGCAATGGCTCCCATGGTCATTGCTGTTTTTCCATTTGAGAGGTGCTGAACACAATGATACAAGATACGATAGCCGCGATTTCAACCGCTGTTGGAGAGGGCGGTATTGCCATTATCCGCATTAGCGGTCCTAATGCGATAGCGGGGACAGCTGCGCTATTTCAGAGCCGAACGGATCTGCGTGAAGCAGACAGCCATACGGTACATTATGGGCATATTGTTCACCCGGCTACCGGCGAGCAGATTGAAGAGGTGCTGGTGACGCTTATGCGTGGGCCGCGTTCTTTTACAGCCGAGGATGTTGTGGAAATTAATGCTCATGGCGGCGTAGTGGCGGTTAAGAAGGTGCTTGACGTCGTGCTGATGCAGGAAGATATGCGATTAGCTGAGCCCGGCGAGTTTACGAAGCGGGCCTTTCTGAACGGGCGCATCGATTTAATGCAGGCGGAAGCGGTCATCGATCTTATTCGTTCAAAGTCGGATCGCGCTTTCTCCATTGCGCGCAAACAGGCAGAAGGCTTGTTGTCCAAGCGGATTAAAGCACTCCGGCAGACGGTCATTGAGCTGCTGGCGCATATTGAAGTAAATATCGATTACCCGGAGCATGATGTCGAGGAAATGACGACTGCTTATATTCGTGATCAAAGCCAAATTGCGCTGGATGAAATCGCTAAGCTTTTAAAAACAGCAAATGAAGGCAAAATACTAAGAGAAGGTATTATGACGGCAATCGTCGGCAGGCCTAACGTGGGCAAGTCATCATTGCTTAATATGCTGGCGCAGGAAAATAAAGCGATTGTGACCGATATTCCCGGCACAACGCGTGATGTTATAGAGGAATATGTCACGCTTAATCATATCCCGCTGCGGCTGCTGGATACAGCAGGCATTCGCGAGACAAGCGATCTCGTCGAGCAGCTCGGGGTAGAGCGGTCGCATACGGCGCTTGCGGAAGCCGATCTTATTTTATTCGTGCTGAATTACAATGAGCCGCTGCATGCCGATGACCGTGAGCTGCTGGACCGTATGGCGGGACGCCAAGTGGTATTGGTTATTAATAAAACCGACCTGCCCGGCAAGCTCGACATGGAAGAAATCGAGCAGCGTTTTAGCCCGGAGGCTATTGTCCGCATGTCGGTCCTGCAGGAAGCGGGACTGGATCATTTGGAGAAGGCGATTAGCGGGATGTTTTTTGAAGGCAAGCTGGATTCAGGCGATTTGACCTACGTCAGCAATGTGCGGCATATTGCTTTATTGAAACGGGCGCAGCAGTCGCTGCTTGATGGCATTGAGGCATCAGAAGCAGGCATTCCGATTGATGTGATGCAAATTGACGTGCGCTCTGCTTGGGAGTCGCTCGGTGAAATTCTTGGGGATGCCGTCGGAGATTCATTGATTGATCAAATCTTTTCACAATTTTGTTTGGGCAAATAATAAGCGATCAATAGCCTCCGGACGAACATCCATCAGGCTAGCAGCGCTTTGGGAGGTACTTGGAATGGGATACGAAGCAGGGCAATATGACGTTATTGTCATCGGTGCGGGGCATGCGGGCAGCGAAGCTGCGCTTGCGGCAGCGCGTATGGGCTGTGAGACGCTATTGCTGACGATAAATTTGGATATGGTAGCCTTCATGCCGTGTAATCCGTCGATTGGCGGACCGGCGAAAGGGCATGTTGTACGTGAGCTGGACGCTTTAGGCGGCGAAATGGGCCGTAATATTGATAAAACCTTCATACAGATGCGGATGCTGAATACAGGCAAAGGGCCTGCGGTTCACGCGCTTCGCGCACAAGCTGACAAGTTCGCCTATCAGCATGAAATGAAGAAGACGATTGAGGAGACGCCTAAGCTGACGCTGCGCCAAGGAATGGCGGAGGAGCTGATGGTGGAGGAAGGCAAGATAGTGGGGCTTGTGACCAAAACAGGCGCAATCTATCGCTCGAAGACGATTGTCCTGACAACAGGCACCTATTTGCGCGGCAAAATCATTATGGGCGAGCTGATGTATGAGAGCGGCCCGAATAATCAGCAGCCGTCGCTGAAGCTGTCTGCAAGCTTGAAGGAGCATGGCTTCGAGCTGGTACGTTTCAAAACCGGTACGCCGCCACGCGTACACAAGGATACGATTGATTTTTCAAAAACAGAAATTCAACCGGGCGATGAGCAGCCGAAATTTTTCTCGCATGAGACGATTTCCTCCAATAATGAGCAGCTTCCTTGCTGGTTGACCTACACGTCCGAGCAAACGCACAAAATCATTAACGATAATTTGCATCGCGCGCCAATGTTCTCGGGAGCAATTGAAGGCACAGGCCCAAGATATTGCCCATCGATCGAGGATAAAATTGTCCGTTTTGCCGATAAGCCAAAACATCAAATCTTTTTGGAGCCGGAAGGTCTGCATACGTCGGAGTATTATGTACAAGGGCTTTCCACAAGCATGCCGGAGGATGTCCAATTGGGCATTTTACGATCAATCCCAGGATTGGAAAAAGTTGAAATGATGCGCAATGGCTATGCGATTGAATATGACGCGGTCGTTCCAACACAGCTTTGGCCTTCATTGGAGACAAAGGTTGTCGACGGGTTATTCACAGCTGGACAAATCAATGGAACTTCCGGTTATGAGGAAGCCGCTGGTCAAGGTGTTATTGCCGGTATTAACGCTGCCCGTAAAGTGCAGGGGAAAGAGCCGGTCATTATTGCACGTTCCCAAGGCTATATTGGCGTAATGATCGATGACCTTGTAACGAAGGGGACGAATGATCCTTATCGCTTGCTGACTTCCCGTGCGGAATATCGTTTGCTGCTTCGCCATGATAATGCTGACCTGAGACTGACGCCAATTGGCTATGAGATTGGTTTGATTTCGGAAGAGCGTTATGAAAGCTTTTTGAATAAAAAAGCATTGGTTGAGCAGGAAATTGAAAGATTGCGTATAACAAAAGTGAAACCAGAAGAAGCGCAGCCCGTATTAAAAGCTGCGGAATCAGCTGAAATTCCGTTTACAGTAGATGCGTTATCATTGCTGCGCCGTCCGGAAATTACGTATGCGATGCTGGAAAGCATCACACCTTCAGAGCTTGCTTTGACAGAGGAGATGAAGGAGCAGGTCGAAATTCAAATTAAATATGCTGGATATATCGAGAAGCAGCTGCTGCAGGTTGAACGATTGAGCAAAATGGAGAAGAAGCGTATACCGGATGATATCGATTATTTCGACGTGCAAGGACTTGCTTCGGAAGCGAAGCAAAAGCTGTCGGACATCAGACCGTTGTCTATCGGTCAGGCTTCCAGGGTAGCTGGCGTAACACCAGCCGATATTTCCATACTGCTCGTTTATTTGGAGCATTATAACCGCGTTGTAGCGGCGAGAGGATAGAAGAACAAACGATGGAACAGACGATAGAGTGGTTTCCAAAGCTGATGCAGGAGCGGGGGATAGCCTTATCCCAGCATCAGCTCGATCAGTTCGATACGTATTATCGTTTATTGGTCGAATGGAATGAACGTATGAATTTGACCGGTATTACAGAGCGTGAGGCCGTATATGAAAAGCATTTTTATGATTCGGTTTCCCTTTCTTTTTTTATCGATATGGAGGCAGTCAGCAAAATAGCTGATATAGGATCCGGAGCAGGCTTTCCGAGCATTCCGCTTAAAATTTGCTTCCCGCATTTGAAAATTGTAATTGTTGATTCCTTGAATAAACGTATCCAGTTTCTTAATGCTTTAGCAGAGCAGCTAGGTATTGCAGACGATGTCAGCTGTGTTCATGGCCGTGCCGAAGATATCGGCAGACTGCAAGGCCATCGCGATGCATATGACTTGGTAACAGCAAGAGCGGTTGCCAGGCTGAATGTATTGAATGAGTTTTGCTTGCCATTTGTACGCAAGGGCGGTCTGTTCGCAGCGATGAAGGGTTCGCAAAGTGAGGAAGAGGTTCGGGAAGCGGGGACCAGCTTGAAGGAGCTGAAAGCTGCTGTTCGTTCCGAGCACAGCTTCACTTTACCATTTGAACAATCCGAAAGGCATATTGTGCTGATTGAGAAACGTGAAGCCACTCCGCGCAAATACCCCCGTAAGGCGGGAACACCGCTAAAACAACCTATTGTATAAAGAAGATTTAAATGATCCATTTTATAGATTTTAAGATTGAGGCAGATAAATGGAAATGGTAAGTTTAGGATGTTTCACGTGAAACATTGCTTACTATTTCCAAATTTCTGCTTGTATTTTTATTTGGCATTCAAGGCTGTCAAGCAGGAAATACTTAGGCGCAAGTAGAAATAATAGAGAGAACAAATTAGCAGGATGCGCTGTGTTTTTGCAGTGCAGCACACATTTTTTGAAATAGGAGCTGGCATAAGATTTTGCTTTATGCTGCTTATATTTTCTGGAATGAAACGCGCCGTGCCGCCAAAGGTTGAAGACAGCCGTTTCACCTTATTCGTTAGCATAGATAAGCAAGGTACATAACATCTGCTGTTGTTTCAAGGCGCAAATCTTAAATCGTTAGTGGGGCAGATGGATCAATTTCCTTTAAAGGATAAAAATTTATAAGACTCCCCCTATAATCGGCGTATATTTCACCCTCAAAACGGCAGCTTTTCCGTCAGAGGACGAAGACAGCCGTTTACGCTTGAAATATAGGAAAGTATATCATTTGTAGCCGTCTGTAAGTTTTCCGATTGTCTCGATTGAAGTGGAACAGAACACAAGCAAGACTGTTATTTGGCAGCACATCTTTGAAGCTGGCTCTGCTGATGGGGCCGTTTCTTGATCGGGTGGTAGTGGATAAATGAAAGAACAACTTTCTCGTTTGTTTGGTTTGCATGACCAACGCAGCAACAATAGTGAAGAGGTTAAACAAATTCCGGTTAATGAAATCGACACGAGTCCATTTCAACCGAGGTCGATATTTGATGATGAACGAATTGATGAGTTATGCCAGACGATTAAGACGCATGGCATTATTCAGCCTATCGTCGTGCGGATGCGGAACAACCGCTATGAAATTATTGCGGGAGAACGCCGCTGGCGTGCTGTGACGAAGCTTGGTTATGATACGATACCAGGCATTATTCGTGAGTTTAATGACTCGCAAACGGCATCTATCGCATTAATCGAAAATTTGCAGCGGGAAAATTTAACGGCTATTGAAGAGGCTGTTGCTTATCAGAAGCTGATTGAGCTGCATCAATTGACGCAGGAAAGCTTGGCGCAGCGATTGGGCAAGAGCCAATCAACGATTGCCAACAAACTAAGATTGCTGGCACTTAATGAGGTAGTTAAAAGCGCGTTAATGGAACGCAAAATTACCGAGCGTCATGCACGGGCATTGCTGGCTCTGCCTACTGAAGAGCTTCAGCTTCAAGTGCTGGAAGAGATTATTTCCAAAGAGCTCAATGTAAAGCAAACGGAAATTCGGATTGCTTTCCTGAATGAAACGGTTAAAGCAAAAAAAGCGAAGCGGGTATCTTTTACGAAAGATGTTCGGCTTGCTCTTAATACGATTAGACAGTCTATCGAGATGGTGTCAGGCTCAGGCTTGCAAATTAAGACAAATGAGAAGGATCACGAGGACCATTATGAAATTGTGATTCACATTCCTAAACGTTAAGCGTATGATTCGTTAAAGGGGCTCGCAAATCCTCATTTGCATGTAGATACTATTAAATGCGATAATAGATTTAACTGCTGCCGTCCTCGCTGCTTGCTGAGGGCGGCGAATCCATTTATGCTAATATTACTACTAGGCGATGTCCCGCTACTGGACGGTTACCGCTTGTATTGCTTCTTTGTTAATAGCTTTTACACAGAGTATAGAGGTGAAAGACTTGTCTAAAATTATAGCAATAGCGAATCAGAAGGGTGGCGTCGGCAAGACGACGACATCAGTTAATTTGGGTGCTTGTCTGGCGACGCTTGGCAGACGGGTACTGCTTGTTGATATTGATCCGCAAGGCAATACGACTAGCGGAGTAGGTATTAATAAGGCAGATGTTGAAAGCTGTATTTATGATGTGCTTGTTAATGATATTGATCCACACGAAGCGTTGGCTGATACGAAAATTCCTGGCTTGAAAATTATCCCTGCTACCATTCAACTTGCTGGGGCGGAGATTGAATTAGTTCCAACCATTTCCAGGGAAGTTCGTTTAAAGAAAGCGCTGCATTTATTAAAGGATCAGTTTGATTACATTTTAATCGATTGCCCGCCATCATTGGGATTATTAACGATTAACTCCTTGACTGCTGCGGATTCGGTCATCATTCCGATTCAATGTGAATATTATGCCCTGGAGGGCTTGAGCCAATTGCTGAATACGGTAAGATTGGTGCAAAAGCATTTAAACACGACGCTGCAAATTGAAGGCGTATTACTTACGATGCTTGATGCCAGAACGAATCTGGGCATTCAAGTTATTGAAGAAGTGAAGAAATATTTTCAACAGAAAGTATACCAGACGATTATTCCACGTAATGTGCGTTTAAGTGAAGCGCCTTCTCATGGACAAGCGATCATTACGTATGATCCCAAATCGAAGGGTGCAGAAGTATATCTTGAACTGGCGAAGGAAGTGATTACGTATGAGCAAGCGGCTAGGTAGAGGTCTGGATGCGCTTATTCCATCGCTTTCGGTAAACGATGATGATAAAGTCATTGAAGTTGCAATTACACAATTGCGGCCGAACCCTTACCAACCACGAAAAACATTTGATGAGCAGTCGATAAAAGAATTGGCCGAATCGATTAAGCAGCACGGTGTCATTCAGCCTATTATTGTTCGTACTGTAATGAAGGGCTATGAGATTATTGCAGGTGAACGTCGCTTCAGAGCGTCGCAGCTTTGTGGCAATACGACCGTTCCGGCAGTTGTCAGATCTTTCTCGGATCAACAAGTTATGGAAATTGCGCTGATTGAAAATTTGCAGCGTGAAGACCTGAATGCGATAGAAGTGGCAATAGCTTACCAGAACCTCATGGACAAGTTCAAGTTAACACAAGAAGAGCTTTCTATGAAAGTAGGCAAGTCCAGATCGCATATTGCTAACTTTGTAAGATTGCTGGCATTGCCAGAGTCGATTAAAGATAATGTTTCACGTGGAACAATTTCCATGGGACATGCTCGCGCTCTTGCAGGCATTAAAGATTTAAAGGTGCAGTTGGAATTGGCTGAACTCATTATTAATCAAGGCTGGAGCGTACGTGAGCTTGAAGAAGCGATTCAAAAGCTTGAGTCACTTAAGGATGAGGACAGCAATGATGGCAAACAGGCGAAAAGCAAAGCGAAGAAGCGTGATCCTTATATTGAAAGTTTAGAGGAATCGCTCAGAGAACGATTCAAAACAACGGTGAAAATTAAGCAGCAAAAGGATAAAGGTAAAATTGAGCTTCAATATTATAATAAACAGGACTTGGAACGGCTTCTGGAGATGCTTCAATACATGGCGTAGTCTTGATAAGATAGCATACCCGAGGTGTAATCTTTGATCCTGAAGATTAAACTAAGGTATGCTATTGTTATGAGAAGACACGTAAGTGATGGTGGGAGTGGATGAATGATGAAGGCTAATGGTGAGGAAATCATTTATTTAGATCATGCTGCAACATCATGGCCGAAGCCTGACTCGGTTATTGAAGCGGTGCAGCATGCTATGATGCATGACGCGGCTAACCCGGGGAGAGGCAGTCATCGCATGGCTGTGCGTGCTAGTCGTGTATTGTTTGATACACGAAAGCAGCTGGCTAAGTTGTTTAAGGTGAGAAACCCTAATGATATTGCCTTTGCAGGGAATACAACAGGCGCTTTGAATATGGCGATAAAAGGGTATATAAAAGAAGGCGATCATGTAGTTGCTACTGGGATTGAGCATAATTCCGTAAGACGGCCGTTAGAATTTCTGAAGCAGTCGCTCGGAATAAAGGTTACCTATATTGAGGCAGATGAACAGGGGAACATAACGGTAGATCAAGTGAGAGATGCGCTTATGCCGCAGACGACGCTGGTTATCGTAAGTCATAGTTCAAACCTGCTCGGAACCATTGTTCCTTTAGCTGAAATTGGCGAGCTAACCCGCCAAAGAGGTGTAAAGCTGCTAGTGGATGCGGCTCAAAGTGCGGGGATTTTGGAAATTGATGTTGAAGCAATGGGAATTGATATGCTGGCTTTCCCAGGACATAAAGGGCTGCTCGGTCCACAGGGCACAGGGGGCTTGTATATCCATCCGGAGCTAGACCTTGTCCCAATGCTGCATGGAGGCACTGGAAGCCAATCTGAGGCAGCTGAGCAGCCTCATGTGCGTCCAGATCGTTATGAAGCAGGAACTCAAAATACACCCGGCCTGGCAGGTTTGAAGGCAGGCGTAGAATATGTTCTGAATGAGACGGTTCATAAAATCCATACTAAGGAATGGACACTTACTCAGCAGATGATGGAGGGGTTATCCGAAGTAGAAGGAATCAGGCTGCTTGGACCGAAGCTTGGGGAGCAGCGGACGGGCATGGTTTCTTTTGTGGCGGATGGCGTTGATCCTTCGGAGATGTCTTTTATTTTGGACCAGCATTATCAAATCGCTGTGCGTGCGGGCTTTCATTGCACACCGCTTGCTCATGCCAGTGCGGGTACGATGGCTACAGGAGCGATTAGAGCGAGTGTGGGTTATTTTACAACGGAAGCGGAAGTGCGTGCGCTCGTTGATGCGGTGCGTGAA
The DNA here is from genome assembly GCF_002741035.1 of Paenibacillus sp. BIHB 4019. NCBI lineage: Bacteria > Bacillati > Bacillota > Bacilli > Caryophanales > Paenibacillaceae > Paenibacillus > Paenibacillus sp. BIHB 4019. Next base: position 2,142,709 of record NZ_CP016808.1, read on the forward strand.
ATACGTGCGCAATATAAAATTTGATTTTCTTCTGGGGGCGGAAAGGTTTACATGAATGATTGGATGAACAACCCTTTATACGGTTTGTTGGCATTGCTGGTAGTGCTGCTTTTTATTATTTTAATTTGGGTTATAAGTCTAGGAAGAAGGCTTAAAAAATTACGCAAGCAGTACGTAGAGGTTATGGGTGATACGGGTATTACGAACATTGAAGAAGTCGTTATTGGGTTGAAGCAGGAAATAGCCGAGCATGCCAGGTATTCGAGAGTAGTAGAAGCGAAGCTGGAACAACTGGAACGGCGCCAGCTTGAGGAGAAGGGACGCTTGGGTGTTATTCGCTATAATGCATTCTCGGAGCAAGGAAGCGACCTTAGCTTCTCCATCGCGATTGTAAATGCGGCGCAAGACGGAGTCGTCGTATCAAGCATTCATAGCAGGGATAGTGCATATGTGTATGCCAAGCCATTAGAGGCTGGACAATCAACGTATCCGTTAACACCGGAAGAGCTGCAAGCAATTGCGAAAGCGAAATAAAAACGGCGGGCCAAAGGCTGGAGACTGGATCATTCGGCTGATGCAGCTTGCTCCCTAGCCTGCAGCATAACTCGATTGCTGCCCATTATAGCGGAGAAAAGACTAAAAGCAATAAGGTCGGCCATCTTGATGACAAGATGCAGACGAGTATTTTGCAGCACGAAATATTCCATAAAACCGCCCACATTCACAATGCCGGTAATGTGCATATCACCTACAGGCGGGAGCTCCTTATTAACACCGGCGCCTGGGCGTACCGGACCCGTCCCGATATGAACAGAGCCGATGCTGGAAACTTGTCCTAAACAAGCATCAATGCCTATGATGAATGGATTGTGATGGTTGTGATGGATAAGTGCCAGTGTATCGGTCAGGTTCATCGCGTGAACCGGCTCTTCCAGCGTGCCGTATAAAGTAAAGTAAGGGCTGTTGTATTTTGCGAGAGAGGTTCCGATAATGGGGCCAAGCGAATCGCCCGTAGAACGGTCAGTGCCCACGCATACAATGATGAGCGGCCTGGTGCCTGAAAGCTCGTTGAGCATAAGGGAGAGGCGGTTTACGATTAACGTCATAGCGTTGGTATCAGTATGCGGAACTTTCAACGGCACTTCTTTCAAAAAAGAAAGTTTCATAGAATCCCTCCGTTATAGCTAATATGTTATCTAGTATATGGATAGGACAACCATTTTATACGTCATAAACCCACTGATTACGTTGCGTAAAAAGAGGGAGAGGAGAAAAGTGGCTTATGTTGATTGCTTTTGATTCCACACAGCAGGCGTTGCGCGCTGAAATGCTGCTCGAATATGCAGAAATTGAAATAGATATTTGTCCGACCCCCAAAGAGATTACGGCGGGCTGCGCCTTGTCCATTCATTTTCCAGAGGATGATTTGGATACGGTACAGCAGGTTATTGTATCTGAGAAGGTTGAAATAAGAGGGATTTTTAAACCTATTCATTCGGGATATGAACAAGTGAATCTGTAGGAGGAAATAGCTCTTGAAAACACTAAACATGTACAAAAACTTCATGGAGTGGTTGACGGATGTAGAGACATGGCAGCGTTTTGGCGAATCTGCGATTCGAATAGCGCTCATTATTGTTATTACGCATTTGCTGATATGGATTGTCAATAAATCGATTGATCGTATATTATCAAATAAACAAACGAGCCGTTTGCCGATGCAGACTAGAAGGATGGTCACGGTAGGACGGCTGCTCAAAAATATCGTCATGTACGCCTGCTATCTAATTGGCGGCATGCTGTTGATGTCGGAGCTGGGCATTCAGCTGGGGCCGCTGCTCGCAGGTGCCGGAATCGTCGGTTTGGCTATTGGGTTTGGCGCGCAAAGCCTGGTGAAGGACATTATTACGGGGTTCTTTATTATTTTGGAGGATCAGTTTGCTGTAGGGGATGTCATTCAGGCTGGACAGTTCAAAGGGACGGTCGAGGTTATTGGATTGCGGACAACTAGGCTGCTGAGCTGGACAGGGGAGATTTTCATCATTCCGAACGGCATGATTAATGAGGTGACGAACTTCTCCTTGCGAAATTCTGTAGCCGTCGTGGACGTTTCGATCGGTTATGAGGAAGATGTAGATCGGGCGACGAGCATTATTCAAGCAACGGTAGATAAGCTGGAAGATGAAAATCTTGCGAAGCCGCCGGAGGTGCTCGGCATTCAGCTAATGGGCGCAACGGAAGTTAAAATTCGTATTATAGCGGAATGCCTGCCTAATACGCAGCATGCGCTGGCCAGAAAAATTAATTTGCAGGTGAAGAAAGCGCTGGTTGAGAACGGTATGGATACGCCGTATCCACGCATGGTTACCTATCATCGCGATGAGAGGAGCGGAGAAAGAAATGGAGCGTAAGCAATTTGAGCTTGGCGATGTCGTCCAGATGAAAAAACAGCATCCCTGCGGTTCGAATGAAATGGAAGTGATTCGAATGGGCATGGATATTCGCATTAAATGCGTAGGCTGCAAGCACAGTGTATTAATACCGCGGGCTAAATTTGAGAAAAATATGAAAAAGGTGCTGCGTTCCACCGCTTCTGCTGATGGCGGGCAAGCGCCGGGCCAGACTGAGCCGGACCCCATTTAGATTGTTAATGGAATGAAGGATAAAGGGAATGAATGACCTCCAGCCTTATCGTTAAGGGCGATGGAGGTTTTTTTGTTGTTGTTTTTGCATTATCATTATTTACAGCTTGGAAACAAGGTGGACGTCTTTCGGATACTTTTGCTCCGTATAGTATGTTTTGACATTAGAAATACTATGTCTTAGCGATCAGGAGAGAGTGGAGGAAAGAAGCCGATGTGTGGAATTTCCGGAATCATCCGATATGGCCATGGAAGTGATCCAACGGATAGGGAGATCAGCAGTATGATGGAGCAGATGGGACATCGAGGTCCTAACCAATCCGGCATACAGCTTATGGATAGAGCGGCATTAGGCTTTAACAGGCTATCAATTGTAGATATTGAAGATGGCACCCAGCCGATGACCAATGAAAATGGACAGGTTTGGCTTATATTTAATGGAGAAATATACAATTATAAAGAGCTGAGGCTCATGCTGCAGAGCAAAGGCCATCAGTTTCGCAATCGAAGCGATTCAGAGATCATCGTGCATCTCTATGAAGAATATGGTATAGACTGCGTGCACCATCTGAGAGGCATGTTTAGTTTTGCCATTTGGGATCGGGCGGAGCAGCGGCTGTTTGCTGCGCGGGACCATTTTGGGATAAAGCCGTTTTATTATGCGCAGGAGGAGCACCAGTTTCTTTTTTCATCGGAATTAAAAGGGCTCCTGGCTGTAAGCGGGCAAGCGCCGCATGTGGATTATGCCAGTATGATGCATTATTTGACCTTTCAGTACGTCCCGCAGCCGCAGACGATGTTTGAAGGGATTCAGAAGCTGGAGCCGGGGCATTTTATACTTGTCGATCGGGAGGGCAGGGTAACCAAGCGGCGATATTGGGAGCCTGCTTTTGAACCGGAGCAGCGGCCGATCGGCACATTTATCGAGGAAATCAGAGCCGTGCTGCGTGATTCGGTGAAGCTGCATCGCCAAGGGGATGTGCCGCTCGGCAGTTTTTTATCAGGCGGAATTGACTCGTCGGCGATAGCAGCGTTATCGATGCAGGAGCAGTTAACGAAAACGTTCTCGGTAGGCTTTGCAGGAGAGCGTAATGAAAATGAGTACGCCCGGGCAGCCGCACAGGCGCTTGGCTCCATGCATTATGAGGAGGAAATCACGCCTGAGCAATTTTTTGCAAATACGCAGAAGGCTGTATGGCATATGGACGAGCCCGTTGCCGATCCGTCAGCCGTCGCGTTATACAGCCTATCTCAGCTGGCCGGAAATCAGGTAACGGTTGTGATGTCAGGGGAGGGGGCGGATGAGCTGTTCGGCGGTTATGGCATCTATGGCGAGCCGCGCTCGTTGCGCCCTGTATCGTGGCTGCCAAACGGCATGAAGTCTCGGCTGCATCGCATGGTGGAGCGGGTTCCGCTCGCTTTTCGCGGGAAAAACTATTTGCTGCGGGGGTTCTCGCCGATTGAACAGCGTTTTTATGGAAATGCTAAGCTGTTCAATGAAGCAGACAAACGGCAAATCGCGCTGCTTAGCCCCGAGCGTTTGGCGTCGATGCAGCCTTCGGCTTCGCTGACAAGCGACGTTTATTATAACAGCCGCCATCTGGATGATCTGACTCGTATGCAGCTGATTGATATGAACTTCTGGCTGCCGGGCGATATTTTGATGAAGGCGGATAAAATGAGCATGGCGCATTCGCTGGAGCTGCGCGTTCCTTTTCTCGATAAAGAGGTGTTTGAGGTGGCCCGCAAAATTCCAGCCGAGTACAAGCTGGCAAACGGCACGACCAAATACGTGCTGAGGGAAGCGATGCGAGGCATTCTTCCAGAGCCGTTATTGCAGCGGCCTAAGCTCGGATTTCCGATCCCGCTGCGCAAGTGGCTGCATGGCAAGATCGGGGATCAAATGCTCGAACAAATTAGCGTTGTGCCGCAATGGTTTGATGTCTCTGCTGCGCGTCTCATGCTGATGCAGCACCGGGAGGGCAAGGGCGATTACTCGCGGAAGCTGTGGGCACTTTATATTTTCGCGGTGTGGCATTCCACCTTTATTGGCGAATATCGCTATGGGCAAGCTCGCACGCAGCAAATGCAAACAGGGACGAACCGACTGCATGCAAACGGCATAAAAATATAAGAGGTTTTAGTTGCATCGGGGCGGCAAATATGATAAGATCTTCTTATATGCGGAGAGGTACCCAAGAGGCCCAAGGGGGCTGACTCGAAATCAGCTAGGCGTGTCAAAGCGTGCGTGGGTTCGAATCCCACCTTCTCCGCCATTCTCGCACATATGCGCTGTAACGGCGATTGCAATACTATAGAGTTGATATGAAAAGGCTGATTCCTCGTTGAAACGGGAGTCAGCCTTTTTTGTTGTGCTTGGCTTGAAGGAAGCCAGCTCCTTAAGGGGCTGGCTTTGCTTCCATCGTTCTTTTGGACAGAATAATTATAAGTGCCGCTGCTAAGGATAATAGCGTACAGCAAGTAAACATGGCAGGGTAGGAGCTGCTTTGCAGTAGAATGCCCATGGCGAATCCGCCAAGCGAAAAACCGAGATCGTAGGACGATAAAAAAATCGCCATCAGCACATAGCGGCTTTTCTCTGGCAAAATAAAGGAGAGATAGGTCGTCAGCGTCGGATAGAGCAGCGCCACGGCGAAGCCATTACATACGGCTGATACATATACAAAGGCGCCTACAATGTCCAGCATGGCTAGCAACTGGCTCCCAAGCGCAGCAGACAACAGCATCCCGGCCATGAGCCACGTATTCCAGCTGCCATTGGACGGGATTTTTTTGCGCAAAATAAAGCGGCAGGCGATAACGACCAGGCCCTGTATCGTTAAATATACGCCTGCATCCCCTGAGCCGGCGGCAAGCATAAATAGCGGAAGAAAGGTAGCAGTTGCTCCAAACACGCAGGAGGCCAGCAGCATAACGATGCTGCTAATGAGCATGGGCGGGCTTTGCCAAATCGTACCGAGTGACGCTGCCATATCGCGGAGCGTATAGGTTTTATCCTGCAAGGTCCGTTTCGGAAGTGCCGTGCGATAGAAAATGAGCAGAGGGCCGGCAGCCAGTACGATCATCAACAGGGCGAATAACAGCTCGCTGCTGCTTTGCCATATTTGTAAAGCGGCAATCGGGATTATGAGTGACGGGACCATCGTAAACAAGGTATACATGGATAGCCCCTGGGCCCGATCTTTATTTTCCAACGATTCCACGATTCCTACCTGCATCGTCATGGAAAAGAAAGCGGTTATAGCTCCCTGCAGAGCTCTAAGCCATAGGTATTGCTCCGTTCCGCTAACGGTATAAAGGAGAAGGAGTACAGCATGGGCGCAAAGCAGCCATTTCATAACGGAAAGCGGGCCAAAACGGCCAATTAGCTGTGCGGCAAAAGGTCTAAGGAGCATGCAGGTAAACATATAGGCCCCCATAATTAAACCAATCTCCGCCTGATTCATCCCCACCGCCTCGCTTCGGAGCGGCAAAATAATCGTTAAAGCGGAATTGGCGGCGAAAAAGAAAAAGGCCAAAACATACAAGCGAATAAAGGAAGCAGAGGACGGATGCTGCTTCGCCGTTACAGAATGCAAGATAATACCCACCTTTGTGCAAAGCAATTGCTGTCAATTGTAATTCAAACTCTAAATTCTAAACCTCAATTTCATACGGCATACTCTGAATACTTTACCATGGAACGAGCATTTTATAATGAAAAAAATAAGCATACGAAAAAGGAGCTCTTGCGAGCTCCTTCTCCGGACGGTGTTTGATCGATTGAGTACATTTTCACACTACTTTGCAACAGAAACATGGGAGCAATCACTATTCAATCAGTACCAACGTTTCCGCTGCTGCGTATTCGTTAACTGACCTGTCCATTCTTTTGGCAGGCGGCATAGGCCGCTTTACTTTTGGAGATGGGCAAGTGTGCGTGTGTTACGGACATTGTCTTTGGCACAACCCTCCGCTTCTAAAGCTCAGTGGACAAATTCCTCTTGTAGCAGCCCTTGCACTATGAAGTCCAACGGAACCACACCTCTCTTCACACCGTCAAAAATAGAATGCCCACGCTGGGCGAAAGCTATACATGCGTTTTGAAATTTAGTGGCCCATTCGCTTCCATTTGCGTTCATGGTTCGTGTTGTCCGGGAAGCGCTGGCCTTTGCTCAGTTTCACCTTCTGCGGATTTTGAATGCCTTGGTGAAAGGAATTGACGCCATCCTCGATGTACGTGCCATCATTCGGCGCCTTATCGCCAGCGGAAAACAACGTTCCTTCGCCCATCGTAAATTACCTCCTGTATATGATGTGAATTGCCACTTAAGCAGTTATGCCGTAATGGCATCAGGCCTGCAAGCAGGATGAGTTCAGCTGCCCGCTACCTTAATATGAGCCGGGGGACGGACGTTCATGAACACCAGATAACGGGAGGAAATAGAAGCTTGTTTTTGGGCTGAATATTTGGTATAGTTAGAGGATGCGAGTAAGAACCTCGCTCCTTGCTCCATTTATGGGGCCGTTAGTCCAAAAGGAGGTGAAACATAATGCGCAAATACGAAGTGATGTACATTGTTCGTCCTGATGTTGAGCAAGAAGCTCTTCAAGCTGTCGTTGAGAAATTTAATGGCATCATCTCCAATGGTGGAGAAGTTACGAAACAAGATGTTAGCGGTAAACGCCGTCTTGCGTATGAGATCAACAAGATTCGTGAGGGATACTACGTTCTGGTTCATTTCAACGGAACTACGGAAGTCGTTAACGAACTTGACCGTATCCTGAAGATTACGGATGAAATTATCCGCTTCTTGGTCGTCAGAGACGTAGCTTAGTTGAAGCCAAGGATTGATCGATTGGGAGGTCAGAGACGATGTTGAATCGTGTAATACTTATTGGTAGATTGACGAGAGACCCTGAATTGCGTTACACGCCTGCTGGCGTTGCAGTAGCGCAATTTACAATAGCAGTTGACCGTCCGTTTACGAGCGGTCAGGGCGAGCGTGAAGCGGATTTCATTCCGGTAGTCACGTGGCGCCAGCTAGCCGAGACATGCGCCAACTACTTGCGCAAAGGCCGCTTAACGGCGGTTGAAGGTCGTATTCAGGTTCGGAACTACGAGAACAACGAAGGCAAGCGCGTCTATGTGACGGAAGTAATCGCTGACAACGTCCGTTTCTTGGAATCCAACAAGGATGCGGGCGGAGCGCGTGAAGAGAGCGGTGCCATGGGCGGCGGAAGCGGTTCTTTCGGAGGCGGTTCTTCCTACGGTAACGGTGGAGGAGGCGGAGGCGGCTATAACAGCAACAACAACAGTAATAACAATAGCGGCCGCTCCAGTAACAACTCACGTAACGACAACCGTGATCCGTTCTCGGATGATGGTCGACCGATCGATATATCTGAGGATGATTTGCCATTTTAATTGAAAGGATGGATTCGAATGAGCTTTAAGCCAAGAGATGGCGGAGACGGAGAGCGTCCAGAACGCAAATTCGGCGGCCGCAAAGGCGGACGTAACAAACGCCGTAAAGTTTGCTTCTTCACCGTGAACAAAATCACTAAAGTTGATTATAAAGACACGGACCTGCTTAAAAAGTTTATCAGCGAGCGCGGCAAAATTTTGCCACGTCGTGTAACTGGAACAAGCGCGAAGTACCAACGCCTGCTGACTGTTGCGATCAAACGTTCGCGTCAAGTAGCATTGCTGCCGTACACAACTGAATAGATTTTTCTATTCGAAAGAAGTCTGCCTGAGATTCGTCTCGGCAGGCTTCTTTTTTATGCATATTTTCGATGACTAATTCGGGCAGGCTGAATAAAAGACAAAAAGAGACACACAGCAACGGGCTGTGTGTCTAAGCATTTATATTAATTAAAAGGGGGGTTGAGTACTAGTATAGAGGTTGTTTATTAAAGCAAGATGAAGAGAACTTTGCAAATACATTACTAATCATTGCAAGTCATTTCAAGCCTGTGGAGCGACGCTAGGAACGGTTGCTGGCTCGCGGTTGCTGGTCAGCTTGCGTGAAAGGACAATAAGAACTACCGCGAGCAAGACGCCGAATGCGCCAATCCACGTAATGCTAGGCAAGGAGACTTTGGCGACGATTAGTCCGCCTGCGCTTGCCCCAACTGCCATAGCGAGCTGCAGCACGGAAGTGTTCAGGCTCAGCATAATGCTTGATGCGCTTGGCGCAAGCGTCAGCAAATTGTATTGCTGTGTAGGCCCGGATGACCAAGCGGCAAATGACCACAGCATAAGCAGCGGGAAAACAATAGCCGAGGAGCTGGCACTGAAGGAAATGAGCAGCAGGGCAGCGGCATGAACGAGCATGCCACCCATTAACGTACGCTTCACGCCCCATCTGTCTGTGCTGTAGCCGCCTAGCTTGGAGCCGATCAGGCTGGCTACTCCAAATCCGAACAAGGCGATGCTTAGTGTATTTTCGCTCATAGCGGTCACTTGCAGGAGGTAGGGCGATATATACGTATAAGGAATCGAGTAGCCGACGATCCATAAAAAAGTGACGCCTAAAGCAGCAGCAATTTTTGGTGTTTTGAGCAAGGCTAGCTGCTCGCGCAGCGGTACAGAAGGCTCGCCATCGTATCGCGGAATGGCAAAGACAATCATAATGATGGCAAGCAGTCCGAGCACGCCAATGCCACCGAAAACGCTTTTCCAGTCATAAGATGCGGCTACCATACGTCCGATCGGAATGCCGATGATTAGCGCGGCAGTAAACCCGGTGACGACGGTGGCGATTGCGCTGGCCTGTTTGCCGGGCGCGGCCATTTTTGCAGCAAGCGTTAGCGAGGTTACGACGACGACGCCTGCTCCAAGCGCCATAATGATGCGGGCGGCGATGAACAAGCCGAAGCCTGGCAGAGCAATGGCAAGCAAGTTGCCAAGCACAAAGACAACCATTGCGTAAAGCAGCAGCTTGCGCCGTTCAATCCGTCCTGTCAGGGCCATCAGAATAGGTGTGCCAAGCGCATAAGTAAGCGAGAAAAAGGTAATGAGCTGGCCGGCGGCACTGACCGATACGCCAATATCCTCCGAAATTTTATCCAGTATCCCCGCAATGACATATTCCGACGTTCCAACCAAAAAACTAATTAAGGCAAGCAAATAAATTTTCAATGTGTTCGACAGCATGATGATAGTCCTCTCCACTTATATTTTCATATTTCTAAAAATATAGAAATATAAACTAAAAAAATTACACCAGCAAATAAGGAGCGTATTTCTGTATTACGTCCATATCCGGGCTGTAGTAAATAAACGTGCCTTCCTTGCGCATTTTTAACAGGCCGCATTCTGATAGCTGCTTCAAATGATGGGAAAGCGTAGAGCTTGCAACCATCTCTAATTGCTGTCCAAGCGTGCTGCAGCATTGATCAGGCTGCTTGGCAAGCAGTTGGGCGATTTTGAAGCGGGTCGGTTCTCCGAGCGCTTTATAAACTTTAACGGCTGCTTGAATGGCTTCCTGCTCCTCCATGCATAGTCCCTCCTTAATTACTATTTCTATATCTGTAGAAATAAGGCTAACATACTGGCCCCTGATTAGTAAAGCTTTAATTTCAGGCTATGCTGAGATGAGATTTTCTTTGCAATATCCCCCATGGGGGGATATGATGAGGAAACTAAGCTTAAACGATCAGGGGGGCTGGGATGCCATGCTGGAAGCTCAACAGGCCGGAATGACAACACGGCGGCAAAAAATAAAAATCATATTGGCGCTTGCTGTGCCGACAATGATTGAGAACTTTTTGCTCACGATAGTTGGATTTATCGATACATTATTTGTTTCTAGAATCGGTCTGAATGAAGTAGCTGCCGTTGGGGTGGGCAACACGGTTATAGCGGTCTATATTGCGTTATTTACGGCTTTAGGAATTGGCACCTCTTCACTAATAGCCAGAGCAGTAGGCGCCGGGGATTTCACTAAGGCTAAGGCCATTGCCAGGCAGTCGACATGGATATCGGCGTTTGCAGGCTTAGCATTAGGCATTGTAAGCTTATTTTTTGCGGAGCCCATTTTGCATTTAATGGGAGCAGCGCCAGATGTTTTGGCACAAGGCGTTATTTATTTTCAAATTGTTGCGGTGCCTTCCTTGTTTATATCGCTTATGGCGATCTTCGGCAGCATTTTGCGTTCTGCGGGCAATACAAGAGCGCCGATGATTGTTGGCATATGGGTCAATCTCATTCATATCGTGTTGGATTATGTACTCATATTCGGCATTGGCGGCTGGGAAGGCTGGGGAATTGCCGGAGCAGGCTGGGCGACGTCCATAGTCCGCGTCATTGGAACTGTGGTGTTGTACAAATACATACAGCAATCGAAGCTTTCTTTTTCCCTATTTAAAAAACAATCTTCTCAGAACTATACATATCCGCTATTAAATTTATCGTTGCCGGCTGCAGCAGAACGGCTGATTATGCGTGTCGGACAAATGTTTTATTTGGGCCTCGTCATTCGAATAAGCACCGAAGTATACGCTGCGCATTTAATAGCAGGCAATGTGATTGCGCTGTCTTATCTGCCTGGTTATGGCTTGGCAGTAGCAGCTACAACGCTGGTTGGCCAGCAGCTGGGGGCGGGGCGAACGCGGGATAGCTATGAATATGGGCTGCTGACGGCATGGATAGCCGTAGTGTTCATGACCATAATCGGCATCGTTTTCTGGCTTGGCTCAGGAATAGCGGCAAGCTGGTTTACGGAAGATATCGTCATCGTTGAAATGGTCCGTACTGCGCTCGGCATTGATGCATTTGCCCAGCCGTTTCTGGCGATGAGTCTAGTCCTTGCAGGCGCTCTTCAAGGGGCGGGTGACACGAAGAGTCCAATGTATAGTACAATCATTGGTATATGGGGAATACGAGTGCTGGGCATTTATGTGCTGTGCTTGCATTTTCAGATGGGCATCGCAGGCGTCTGGCTGGTCAGCGCGATTGATCAACTGGTGCGCTCCATTTATTTGATGCAGCGCTTTAAGTCTCGGATGAATGCGAAACAGACGATCGCTCAAGTCGAGTAGAGGAGGATGTGCCTTGGAGCAGGATCATACACAGACGCACACGCATACACATACGCATGAGCATAAGCATCGCAAACAAATTATTAATCGATTGGCCCGTATTGAGGGACATGTTCGATCCGTGAAGGAAATGACGGCTGACGGACGTGACTGCTCTGATATTTTGCTGCAGATTGCAGCGGTGCGCAAGGCGCTCGATAATGCGGCCAAGCTGCTGCTGAAGGATCATCTGGAAAGCTGTGTGGTGGATGCCATTCACCATGGGGAGAAGAAGACGCTGGAGGATTTGAATAAGGCGCTGGAGCATTTTATACGCTAGATAAAGCTTGCTACAAAAGGTAAAAACAAGCCGTGTTTCTCTGCTGCAGAGAAGCACGGCTTGTTCTATGCTTATTTTTTACATAAGGCTATTCGCTCTTCCTTCGGGTGAGTGCCAGCATAAGGAAGGAAATGAGAACGATGGCAATCGTCCATGCCCAAGCCATCGCCATGTTGCCTCCGTCTACAGCGACGTAGATCGCGGTTGGCACTGTCTGGGTAACACCCGGAATATTGCCAGCAATCATAAGTGTTGCACCGAACTCGCCGATCGCTCTGGCGAAGCCGAGTATATAAGCGCTGATGAGTGAAGGCCAAACAAGCGGCAGCGTAATGTAGCGAAAAATCTGCCATTCATTGCCGCCCATAGAGCGGCCTGCATCCTCTAGATTATGATCGACCCCGGAAAAGCCAACCTTCATCGTCTGGTAGACGAGGGGGAAGGCAACGACTATGGAGGCGATAACCGCCGCCCACCAGGTGAAAATGACTGGAGCATGAAACACCCACTCGATCAGCTTGCCCATCCAGCCTCTGCGGCCGAGCAGCACAAGCAGCAGAAAACCAACGACCGTCGGCGGCAGTACAAGCGGCAGCATAAATAGCGTCTCAAGCAGCAGCTTGCCTTTGAACTTTGCTTTTGACATCCATCTTGCAATAAGGACCCCTAGCAAAAGGGTTACGACACTCGATAGTAAGGCAACCTGTAGAGAAAGCCGGATCGGCGTCCAAAATGCGGGCCAATCTATGCCTGCCCCAATCATTTCGCCGCGGAGAACCCGTATTTAGTGAATACGTTCATGGCATCTTCTGTTTGCAGGTAAGCGTAAAAAGCTTCCGCTTCACTTTGATGCTTCGTTTCTTTCACAATACCGATTGGATATACAATTGGCGTATAAGTTGCTGGATCAACAGCAGCAGCGATTGTCACTTTATCGGAAGTCAACGCATCTGTACGATAGACGAAACCAGCGTCTACATTTCCTGTTTCTACATATTGCAGCACTTGGCGCACGTCTTTCGCTTGGACAAGCTTGGATTGCAGGCTGTCCCACAGCTTAGCGTTCGTCAAAGCTTCCATTGCATAGTTGCCGGCAGGCACGCTCTCTGGAATACCGATTGCGATTTTGCCAAGGGTATCTTGGCTGAGATCAGCAATAGCGGATACTTTCACTTTGCTGTCAGCTCCCGTTACAATAACGAGCTCGTTAGCCAGAAGTTTCATTTGCTGGTCTTCCGCAATAAATCCTCCTTCAACGAGCGCTTTCAGGTTTTTGGAAGAAGCAGAGAGGAACAGGTCAGCCGGGGCGCCTTGTTCTATTTGCTGCTGCAATGCGCCGGATGCGCCGAAGTTAAAGTTTAAGGTAATGGATGGATTCGCAGCTTCATAAGCTTGCTTGAGCTCTTGAAGGGCATCGGTCAAGCTGGCAGCAGCAGAGATCGTTAAATCTACTTTCTCGGCAGGTGCAGGAGCTTCGCTCGCCTGCGGAGATGCGGATTCTGCAACAGCAGCGCTAGGACTGCTTGCGCTTGTGTTTGAGGCAGCCGTTCCAGTATTGTTCGCCCCGCATGCCGCGCATACAAGCAGCACAGCCAACATGAAAAATAGTACAGCAGGTTTCTTGAAAGGTGTAAGCATAAACTCTCCTCCAAATATAGTTTATTATATCTATTTATAACTAAACATCATTATAGACTGGTGTCAATTCGACTGTAAAGTGAGATGGGAGGTTTGAAATAGATTATGCTACAATTAAAGGTATGAAAATAATAACCGAATTCAACCTGCGACCTGGGCTGGACGAGGCTAAGGAGATCCCATATGTCCGCTGACATCTCATATACTACTGAAGAAATTGCCAAGCTTCTGAAAATTTCCAAACTAACCGTATACGATTTGATTAAAAAAGGAGATCTGCCCTCCTACCGGGTAGGCAAGCAGATGCGGATTGACGCTTCCGATCTGGAAGCGTACAAGCTGCGGGCAAAAGGCCTCCAAGCCAGTGCGCCTGCCGGCAAGCCAATGGCTTCCCAGCAGCAAGGCGCTCCATACGCGAAAGCGCTGGATTTATCGGACCGAAACGCTGCCTTGTCAACGGCTGGCGGGGGACGCCCGATTGTCATTACCGGGCAAGATATGAGCCTGGATATTTTGGCCAAGCATATCGAGCGGGAGGGACCCGGCTTGCGCCCGCTGCGCTCCTATGTCGGCAGCATGGACAGCCTGATATCAATGTATAGGGGAGAATCTGACATCGTCAGCACGCATCTGCTGGATGGCGATACAGGGGAATATAACGTTCCCTATATTCGTAAACTATTGATTGGGGCACCTTATATCGTTGTTCATATGTTGGCGAGGAGCGCAGGCTTGTTCGTGCAGCAGGGCAATCCGCTTAAGCTGGCAAGCTGGGCCGATTTGGCGAAGCCAGGACTTCGCCTCATAAATCGGGAGCGCGGGGCCGGTGCTCGCGTGCTGCTGGATGAGCAGCTTCGATTGCATGGTATTCCGGCAGCTTCCATAATAGGCTATGACCAGGAGCAGACGAACCATCTTGGAGTAGCGGCTCAGGTTGCGTCAGGCGAGGCAGATGTGGGTATTGGAACGGAGAGGGCTGCAGCGATCGTCTCCCGCCTTACCTATATTCCACTCGTTCAGGAGCAATACGACCTGGTTATGCTGAAGAAGCCGGACAATCAACTCTTCATTGATGCGGTCATTCGCATTTTACGGTCGCAAAGCTTCAAGCAGGAGTTGGGAGCCATCGAAGGGTATGACTTGACGCGTACGGGAGAAATCGTTGCAGAAAGCTGAGAACATCATAAGCAGGAAGAAGGAACAGCGGATGGACCATTTTAAAACAGGAAAAGAACGGTTTGTACAGTTTATTTTAAATAATAAATTCGTCATATTTTTGCTCGTGCTGCTCCTGGTTAGTCTGAATATTTTTGTCATGAGCAAAATCTCCTACGTGTTTACGCCGCTCGCTGTATTGTTCAAGACGGTGCTGCTGCCGATTATTTTGGCGGGTGTAGCTTATTATTTGCTGAATCCGATTGTGGATTATTTGGAGACGAAGAAGGCTCCGCGTGTTTATTCCATCTTTGTGATTTTTGCGGTTATTTTAGGCCTGCTTACGATTTTGATGACGGTGGTCATTCCGCTTGTAACTACACAGATCGTCAGTCTGGTCGATAATTTGCCGGGCTATGGGGATCAGTTGCGAACGAAGTTTGATGAGCTGATGCACAGCGGCGACCTGCGGGATATTGAGCGGTGGCTCAATGTTAACCCGTCGGATTTAAGCGGCAATATTGCGAAGCGGGCGACTGAACTGCTGAATGGCGTATGGCAAAGTTTGGGCTCATTCGTAGGGGCGCTTAAAGATGTCGTGCTTGCGGTCATTACGCTGCCATTTATTTTGTTCTACTTATTAAAAGATGGCAAAAGGCTGCCGGATTATATTGCAGCTATTCTGCCAACGAACATGAGAGCGCACACGAAGCGCATTATGGGCGAAATGAACGGCCAAATCAGCAGTTACATAAGAGGTCAGATTATTGTAAGCTTCTGCATTGGGGTGCTGCTGTATATTGGTTATTTGATCATTGGGCTTGAATATTCGCTGGTGCTGGCGCTGATTGCCGCATGTACAGCCATCATTCCGTATCTGGGCCCAGCTATCGCGATTACGCCAGCGCTCATTGTTGCGATGGTAACCTCACCTGTCATGCTGCTGAAAATGCTTGTGATCTGGACGATTGTCCAGCTTATCGAAGGAAAGTTTATTTCTCCGCAAATTATGGGAAAAAGCATGCATATTCATCCCATTACGATTATTTTCGTCATTTTGACCGCTGGAAACTTGTTTGGATTGGCGGGCATTATTTTAGCCGTTCCAGGTTATGCGGTGCTGAAAGTGATTGCGACGAATTTCTTCCACTGGCTGCAGGCGCGTTCGCCGCTTTACGCAGCGGAGGAAGTGAATGCGGATAATGATTTTAAGCTATAATATAAGCATTATAAAACGAAGGGCTGCTTGCAAAAGCAGTCTTTTTATTAAAATATAAGGATGCATAATCTGGCTGCACAACATTTTCCTCTATTTCAAAGCGTAACGGCAGCGCCTTTAAGGGGCGGCAATGCCGTTTATGTTTGAACTTTTCAAAAGTAACTAAAAGTTGTAATTGCAGTTTTTGTCGCAAAGGAATAAAATGAACATGAGTGTGGTCAAGTCCCTCTAATGATGCATCCTTATTGTGAAACATTTCACAATTTCAGGCTTTTTTCAGAGGCGGCTTGCAGTTGTAACGGCGTTTAACTAATCATGCAACAATCAACGCAAGGGAGGCATTTTTCGTATGTCGGAAACATTAACAGAGCAAGAAGTACAGACGGGATCTGTACGTAGTGAACTGGACGTTCTGGAGCAATTGCTTAAACCGGAAATCCAAAGCTCGCTGAATCAGCTGGTAGAAAGCTTGCCTAAGCTTGCTGAAATGGTTACTTTGATGACCAAAGCTTATGATGTGGCAACAACTGTAGCGAATGACCAAGTGCTTATGGGCGACATGAAGCATGGTATCGAGGAATTCGTTAAGCCAATTACGGACAAAGCCAAAGGCATTGCATCGGCTGCTGTAGAAGCTAATGATCGTGCACATGCAGAGCCTACGACAATCGGTCTGTTCGGCATTCTCAAAATGCTGAAAGATCCTCAGGTCCAACAAACATTGCGTTTCGCGCAATCGTTCTTGGATGTATTGGCAGAGCGCAACAAACAGCGTTAAGATCGGATCAGAATGAGAACGGAGGATCAGTATGTCTAAGCATATTTTGATTTTGGGTGGCGGTTATGGCGGTTTGCTGAGCGCATTGACAACTCGCAAATATATGTCTCCCGAGGAAGCAAGCATTACCGTTGTTAACCGTATTCCATCGCACCAAATCGTAACGGAATTGCATCGTCTGGCCGTTGGCGGCGTTCATGAGAACAACGTCGCTTTGCCGCTGACGAAGCTGTTCAAAGATAAATCCATCAATTTGGTTATCGACACAGTCGACAAAATTGATCCGGACCAGAAGCAAGTTCACCTTTCCAGCGGTGCAAAAACTTCCTACGATACGCTTGTTATCGCTCTTGGCGGCGAAACAGCATTTTTCGGCATCCCAGGCCTTGAAGAGAACAGCCTGACGCTGAAATCGGTTGAGGAAGCAAACTGCGTGAGCGCGCACATTCAAGAGCGTCTTGCTGCATATGCAAAATCCAAAGACAAAGCTGACGCAACGATCGTTGTTGGCGGCGGCGGCCTGACTGGTATTGAGCTGATCGGTGAAATTGCCGACATGCTGCCAAAATGGTGTGAGCAGTACGGCGTTAACATCAGCGAAGTATCGGTATACAACGTTGAAGCAGGCCCGTCGATTCTGGCTGGTTTCCCTGTGGAGCTTGTTGACCGTGCGAAAGCAAGCCTTGAAAAACGCGGCGTTCAATTGCTGATGGGTATTGCGGTTACAGAAGTAAAAGGCAACCAAGTTATTTTGAAAGACGGTCAAACGCTTGTGGCTAACACATTCGTATGGACTGGCGGCGTTACAGGCAACCCTGTTGTAGCAAACTGCGGTATTGAAGTAAACCGTGGACGCGCTACAGTCAATGAGTTCCTGCAATCGACTTCGCACCCTGAAGTTTACTTGGCTGGCGACAACGCAGTTGTATTTAGCCCAGACGGCCGTCCATATCCGCCAAGTGCACAAATCGCATGGCAAATGGGCGAAGCAATCGGCTACAACCTGTTCGCGCAATCCAAAGGCTTGCCGCAAAAATCGTTTACATTCGTTAACTCCGGCGTTCTTGCGAGCCTTGGCCGCAAAGATGCAATCGGAACCGTTGGCGCAAGCCAGCTTCGTCTGAGAGGCACTACAGCTTCCCTGATGAAAGAAGCAAGTAACGTTCGTTACCTGTCGCATGTTAACGGCTTGTTCTCGCTTGTTTACTAATTAATGAATTAATAACCATAATAAGTCCTCGTTTAAACGGCAGCAGCTGTTTGGGCGAGGACTTTATTTTGTTCCCTTGAAGATGGTACGATAAGGAGAAAGGGGGACAACGGGTATGGAGCATTATGTTGAATTTTGCCTCGGCAAGAAGGGCGCTTATGAAGATTATCCTTTCGGACCGGAAGCGCTGGTTATGAAGGTTGAGGGAAAGATGTTTGCTTTGATTTCTGACGACCGGAAATCGATATCGCTCAAATGCGACCCTGTCATTGCTGAAAATTTACGCGAGCAGCATGCGGCGGTCATCCCTGGCTACCATATGAACAAGAAGCACTGGAATACGGTGCTGCTCGATGGCAGCTTGGAGCAAGACGAGGTCGAGAGCATGATCACCCATTCCTATGAGCTGGTTGTAAAGTCGCTTCCGAAGGCGGTACGCGAGAGCTTGAGCGGCAGTTAATGGGCGGAAAGTATGGTCTTTGAGGCTCATTTTAGGTATAATAAAAGTATTGAGCGTTTAATTGAATAAAAAGCTGTTTTTCGGAGGAGTCTGTCAACAACGGGATTTCTCTGTCTGCTTGTAAAGAGCCCGTATATATGCGGGCTCTTTTTTATGTTTTTTGCTGCAAATAAGGAGGAAAATAAAATGGAATTTATTTTAACGTTAATGCTAATTATCGCGGTGTCCAAAATAGCAGGGGCACTCTCCGTCAAGGCCGGCCAGCCTGCTGTACTCGGAAAGCTGCTTGCAGGCATAGTCGTGGGTCCCGCCTTGCTTGGGTGGGTAAACAATAGCGACTGGCTGGCTCATTTCTCAGAAATCGGCGTGCTGCTGCTCATGTTTATCGCAGGGCTTGAGACGGATTTGGAGCAGCTGCGTAAAGACTGGAAAGCGTCATTTTCAGTGGCGCTAGGGGGCATTATTTTGCCATTCGCCGGAGGATATGGGGCTGCTGTTTTGTTCGGCTTATCCTCCGCGCAGGCGATTTTTCTAGGGCTGCTGCTCTCCGCCACCTCGGTCAGCATATCGGTGCAAACGTTGAAGGAAATGAACAAGCTGAGCTCTAGAGAAGGCACGACGATACTCGGAGCGGCGGTTGTAGATGACGTGGTAGTCGTTGTTTTGCTGGCTGTGGTCATGAGCTTGCTTGGATCAGGAGGAGATGTCTCGATTCCGCTGCTGCTCGGGAAAAAAGTGCTGTTCTTTGCTGTTATTATTGCCGCGAGCTGGTGGCTGGTGCCGATCGTCATGAAGCGGCTGGCCCGCTTCCCGGTTACAGAGGCAGCGATAAGCGCTGCGCTGGTTATCTGCTTCGGCTTCGCTTATTTCGCAGACGCTATGGGCGTTGCTGGCATTATCGGAGCATTCGCTGCGGGGATTGCGATTGGGCAAACGCCGCTTCGCCATACGGTTGAAACGAAGATCGAGCCGATCGCCTATTCGCTATTTGTACCTGTTTTTTTCATCAGCATTGGGCTTAACGTTACTTTTGCGGGAATCGGCGAGCAAATAGGGTTTATCGCTCTATTATCCGTTGTTGCGATACTGACGAAGCTGTTCGGCGCCGCAGCCGGAGCAAGACTCACAGGCTTCAATATGCGCTCGTCCATAGGAATTGGGGCAGGAATGATATCAAGAGGCGAGGTAGCGCTCATTATCGCCGCTTCCGGCTTGCAGTCGGCGCTGCTGCCGCAGGCTTATTTTACCCCGGTCGTACTCGTTATTATGGTGACAACGTTAGTCACGCCGCCGCTCATGAAGCAGCTGTTCAAGCGGGAGCAGCCAGCTAACTAATGCTATTGAGAAGGAGCCGGTTATGGGGAAATTGCAAAAAGAATTTATCGTCAATGTCAGCGCAGTGTCCTTTATTTTAAGCGCGATTTACAGCTTTGTATGGATCAAAGCGGATTATTATTTTTTATCTCATGATACGGACATCAATGGGGATTTCGGTTTTGCTGTGTTCTTTATATTTTTTGCTAGTTTATACGTCATACATGTTCTTATGTGTGCGTTCCATTATGCTGCATTTCGTATAGGCCGTACTAAGGCAAGAGCAGCCATAAAGTTTGTGGTGTTTAACAGCGCAGGTGTCCTTTTAATCGGGGGGATTTGCTATTTAACGGGCAGCGCTGTTCCGCTTTCGCTTGTCTGCTCGCTCGTTGTATTCTCCATCATTTCAGGGTTTCATCGTACATGGTCTCCGTCATGAGGCAGGGGGACCAAACATTCGAAAAAACGGGGCGCTTCTCATTTAAGAGATGCACCCCGTTTTTATTTTATTTGCCTTAGGCCGTTGTCTCGACCTGAGCTTCTATTTCATCCGTTTCAATGATCAGCTCAACCTTCTTAATGCGGTGTTTGCCGATCTCGCGAATAATAAATCGCATATTATGATGATGAAGTTCTTTGCCGATGCGCGGATCTTGAATTTCGCTGTACAGCCAGCCGCCGACCGTATCGACTTCCTCATGCTCCAGGTTGACCCCTGTAAGCTCGCTCAATTCGTCGAGTGATACTTTGCCGTCAAGCAGGTAGCAGTTGTCAGCAAGCTTCTCAATGTCCTTGCGCTCGTCAGCATCAAATTCATCACGAATTTCGCCAACAATTTCTTCTAGAATATCTTCAATCGTAATGAGGCCTGACGTTCCGCCGTATTCATCCATCAAAATGGCGATATGCACTTGCTCCTGCTGCATGCGCTTGAGCAGCGTTTTGACAGGCAGCACTTCGGAAACCGTAAGTACAGGATGGATCAGCTTTTTGAAATCAAACTCTTTATTATGATGAAATTGCAAAAACATTTGCTTCGTATTGATCATACCGATAATGTTGTCTTTGCTGTCTTGTGCGACAGGAAAGCGTGTATATTGTTCTTTATGAATGATTTCCATGTTCTCAACTAACGATTTATTGGAATACAGGCAGATCATATCGGTGCGGGGCACCATAATCTCCTTCGCGAGCATTTCGTCAAAGGCGAAAATGCGGCTCACGTAGCCATACTCCGTGTTGTTGATTTTGCCGCTTTGGTAGCTGTCATTCAGAATAATCTGAATTTCTTCTTCGCTATGAGCGTCTTCATGCTCTTTCACCGGCTTTAGTCCGAACAGGCGCACAAGCGCATTTGCAGAACCGTTCAATACCCAGATGAAAGGATACATAATTTTGTGGAACCAGATGATTGGCTTTGCTACAGTAAAGCTGATAAATTCCGCTTTTTGAATCGCCCACGTCTTCGGAGCAAGCTCACCAATAACGACGTGCAGAAAGGTTACGGAAGCAAAAGCGATAATAAAGGACAATACGTGACTGACTTCACTACTTATACTAAGCTGTTGAAAAAGAGGGAACAGGATTTTCTCCACTGTCGGTTCACCTAGCCAACCTAACCCGAGCGCTGTAATGGTAATACCAAGCTGACAGGCCGACAGATAACCATCCAAATTGCTTGTAACCTGTTGTACGGCAAGAGCGTTTTTCTTGCCTTCAAGCACTAATTGATCGACCCGGCTTGCCCGGAGCCTGATAACAGCAAATTCCGTTGCCACGAAAAAGGCAGTCATCACAATTAATAATGCAATCAATAACAGATTAAGTCCTATACCCATGTCTACTTTTCACTATCCTTTTTAAATGAATTTTAAGTTCTTATGAACTAATATACCGAACTCAAGGGTCAATATGCAATCTCGCCATTCGTTGTTAGCAGGCCATATGAGGCAAATTACAGGCAAAAATGCGAAAAATGTTGATATTATTGGCTATTATCTCATCTTTACATTCCTATATCGCGGGCGTATGATAAGTTCATTCGAACTTGAAATGGTTCAGTACAAGTAGGAGGAAAGCGATATGGAGTCATTCACGCTTACTCGAAAAGAAATGGCTTGCCTGCTGATGGCGCTGGATGGACAGGATGGACATCGTCCTTTGCAGGTGCTGCAGGATGCCTGGAAGAAGACGCACCGCAATGCATTGGAAGCTGGAGCTTCCCTGCCGGCCTTCTTATCCACGGCCCTTCCCCCCATTCTGGAGAAGATGATAAAAGGCAATGAGGTGAGAGGCTTCTCACTGCAGGAAATCGCTACGCTCGGCCATATGGTGGAGTATTCCAACATGTCTATTACCTCTATGCAGAATTGGGTGAAGCGCGATTTCAAAGCGTATTTTAATTGTCCAAAAATGGGCAAAAAGTATTCCCTGAATCAAGCGGCGCTGTTGTTCGTCATTGATGATTTGAAGTCGAATCTTGATTTTGAGTCGATTCGCAAGCTGCTTGAGATTTTATTCATCAAGCCGGAGGATGAATCGGCCGATCTGATCGGCCCGCTTGAGCTATATGCGTCTTACTCGGCCATGTTTGAAGAGCTGGATGCGAATAATGACCAGCTTCTAGATACCTTCGGCCATGTGAAGGGCGGCAGCAAGCAGGATGCATTGACGGAAAATGCGATTAGAGCATCGGCGGACCGTTTTGCCCAGAAGCTGCCGGATTTGACGAATGACCAGTCGGAGGCGCTCCGCAATATTTTGTTCATTGCGGCGATTTCGATCCAAACGGCGTATTTCCACTCGCTGGCTCGCCGGTATTTGAATGCTACCCTGTTTCTGCATCGGTAATGATGCGGCAGGGGACCTGTCCGATTAGGCTGGCTGCGCAAGTGTGCGTTAGGCGGGTAGGCAGCTGTAAGCAGCAGGTAAGCAATAAGGCTCCTATCCTTGAGCGGATGGGAGCCTTATTTTTAAACAGCTTATTTGAATTGTGCAGCTTGCTTCTCGGCGATATCGCCAACGTAAGGCAACTTGAATTGCTTGCCTTGATAAGCTTGAAGCATGAGGACGATCCAAAGGACGAAGGTGAGAATGCTAATCAGGGCGCTAATTAGTGTGCCGATAATCGGAATAATGTTTATGACCAATGAAACGACTCCCAAGCCAGCAAACGTAATGATCGATTGCATCGCGTGAAATTTCACATACCGGCTGTTTTTCTCCAATACAAGGAAGATGATTCCAGAGATAAAGCCCAGAACATAACAAAGCAGCGCTGCGACCTTAGGATCGAGCCCAGTTGAGGATTGATCAGGTTGATTAAATTGTTGCATTTGAGTAGGTCATCCTTTCTGATTCTAAAAATGAATGTGCGTTACACTATATTCTTCCTTGCTTGCTATTATTCCTGCCAAAACTCGCTAGAATACATCATTTGGTAGCAAAGTCTTGTAAAAGTTTTGTAACCTATGCCTTAGTGTTGTCGTTTATGATGGTGAGTGTGCTTCTTAAGCACTATAATCTTACTAGTTAGGAGTTAGAGCAATGTCAAAATGGACAAAAAAGAAGAAGTGGATATATACGCTCTGCGCAGCGGTGCTTGTGCTTGGAACGGCGGGCTATTTCAATCGTGGAGCGCTTGCTATGCTGGGCTTCAACTGGTTTCTCTCCGATCAGGTAGCTACGCAGCTGGAGCAAACCTATAAACCAATAGAAGGCCGCGAACCTATTCAGGTCGGCAATATGAATACGAACCCGTTCGCCCTTATGCTGCTCGGCGTTGACCAGCGCGGCAAGGAGACGGGAAGATCGGATACGATGATTTATACGGTCATACGTCCGAAGGATGGCGCTATTCTCATGGTGTCTATCCCGCGTGATACGTATACGGAAATTGTGGGTAAAAACAAAGAGGACAAAATTACGCATGCGTACGCATTTGGTGGAGCCAAGATGGCGATAGAGACGGTCGAAAATCTATTTAACCAGCCTATCAACTATTATGCTGCTATTAATTTTCAAGGGTTCAGAGATGTTATTGATGCAATGGGAGGGATTTCCCTGCCGATTGCAGAAGATATAGTAAATAAAGATCCCGATCACGAAAAGTTTGTCGTGAAAGGCGGTCAGGATGTATATAATGGCAATGATGCGCTGAATTATGTTCGTTACCGTGAAGATGCCGGAGGCGATATGAGCCGTACGGGAAGACATCAAATTTTTCTGAACCAGTTGCTGGATAAAGTATCTGAGGTCGGCCAATGGAGCAAAATTCCTGACCTGATTGACATTATGGGCGAAAATTTCAGTACGGACATCCAGCCTGACCAGATGATCAAGCTGGCCCAGCAGCTGCTGCAGCAGGATAACCGCACGATATACAGCCATACGCTGAAAGGCGAGGGACACAGGCTGACGAACGGCGGCGCATGGTATTATTTTGCGGATAAAGACGATTTGTCCAAGACGCAGGCGATGATTGGCAGCTGGCTGAACCCCGATACGGCAAAGCAGGATTTAATTATGCCGGATGAGTACGCTTCGAAAGTGCAGAAGCCGGTTGGCTC
Source organism: Paenibacillus sp. BIHB 4019 (assembly GCF_002741035.1). NCBI lineage: Bacteria > Bacillati > Bacillota > Bacilli > Caryophanales > Paenibacillaceae > Paenibacillus > Paenibacillus sp. BIHB 4019. The sequence continues at coordinate 2,167,060 of NZ_CP016808.1, forward strand.
ATTGTCCAGCGCAAGCGACGCTGAGTAGACTGCAGGCAGTCTCATGGCGGTAAGCGAAGGAAGAAATGGAGTTGAGTGACGGATGAACATTGCGTTTTTTCTGCTGCCCAAGCAGGAAGTCGTAACGGTAACGCATGACGCAACACTTAGGCAGACGCTGGAGAAAATGGAGCATCACCGTTATACAGCCGTACCGATTATTAATGCCGAGGGCGAATATGCAGGTGCTGTCACAGAAGGCGATTTATTATGGTTTATGAAAAATAGGCCGGAGCTGACTTTCGAAATGACCAATAAAGTCAAGCTGGCGGACGTCCCGCTGCGGCTGAATCACCGCTCGGTTCGAATTGACGCGAACATGGAAGACCTCATTATGCTGGCGAAGGTGCAGAACTTTGTGCCGGTCGTCGATGACAGCGAGCATTTTATTGGCATTGTGCGGCGCAGTGAAATTATTGATTATTGTCAGACGATTATGCAAAGCGCGATTGCGATTGAAGCATAGTCTATTTCAAGGAAGGCGGAGAGCAGCGGCTCTTCGCCTTTTATCAATGTAAGGACTCTGCTGCGGAGATCACGCCGTTCGGGACGCTCGCTTCATTTTTGACGGACTGAGGTTCCGCTATTCTGGCTTTTGATACGGTTTCTGGCTGTAGGTGGACAGGAAAGCCGTTATTGTCTTCATTACCCCGTCAAAATGGCTATTTGCAGCGCATTAGCAGCTCCTGAGTCCGCGAGCTGTACCCAAACCTGCGATTCTGTTGAAATAGCTGCTGCTGTGTCCGCCAAGTTTATCTTTGTTCAGGATAAAGGCGCAAAGCCCTAAATTTGTTTTTATAAATAGGCTTCTATTTCATCGCGAAACGAAGCATGGCCTGCAAAGTATGGCCATGCCGTTTACGCTTGTTGGATGCGGTGAAGCTTATTTATGATATAATGGGGTCTGGCAAGCATGGCGGCAAGAATTACGAATATACATGTGCAAGAGGTGAACGGTTTGAAGACCGGTATGAAATCTGTTTTGTGGAGCGCGGCAGCACTGCTCCTGTTATTGTCCATTGCTGTACCTGTTCTCAATATTTTGACCATATTGTTTCTTATGGTTCCTTATGTGGTGTTGTACACAGCGCTTCCCGCGCGTGGGTTCATTCTGCATATGCTGCCGGTATGGGTGCTGTCCTTCCTCATATTAGGAGCTCCAGCGTTAATTATCGGTTTGTTTTTCCTTGTTCCTTCTATAGTGATGGGGCATATGTTCAAGAAGCAGCTGCCTGCACATAAAGTGCTGTCAAGAACGGTTATTACGCTGCTTGTACTGTTTTTGATGGAATTTGCAGCTTTTGAAGTGATTTTAGATTTGTCCCTGACTAGCGAAATGGGCAATTTTGTTCGTTCCGTATTTAATGATCCGCAATTGCAGCCTTTGCTCCCTGTGGAATGGAGCGATGAGTATACCGAGATGCTCATTCAAATGATGCTGAATACGATTCCGCTCGCTGTTATTAGCGTATCGTTCTTTTACACTGTTGTTACCCAGTATATTTCACGGCGTGTGCTTGGTTCTTCAGGCATTGAGGTGCCGAGAATGCCGCTGGCGAAAGATTGGATGCTGCCGCGGGTTTTAGTCATTTATTATGTGATTGTTTACATTCTAAGCTTGTTTGTCAGTCCTGACAGCAAGTCCTTCATTGGAGTAGCAGTGCTCAATTTGCTGCCATTGCTAAGGCTGGCTTTTGCAATTCAAGCCGTCGGTTTCTTCTTCTATTTGGCTCATGAACGCAAATGGAATCCGGCTATCCCGGTGCTGATTGCAATACCTGTACTAATTTTCTCGCCGCTTAGCTTAATCGGTGTGCTTGATGCTGCTTTCCCCATCCGTAAGTCATTTACGAAGAAATCCTAGCACAGGAGCGATCAGGAAATGCCAAAGTTTTTAGTTGTTCGCTGGCATGGCATGCATCAGTTGGCGGCTTTCGCTATTATGGCGGTTATGACGACAGCCCTTGCTTGGTTCGAATGGCGAATCGGGCTTATTGCTCTGCTGTTTATGATCGGTTTCAGCGTATATGGTTTTCTGGCGGAGCGGGCGTTCCGCAAAGATTTAAAAACGTATTTAGGCACGATTTCTTACCGGGTAAAGAAGGCTGGCAATGATGTCATTAGCGAGCTTCCTTTCGGTATTATTTTGTATAATGAAGACAAGACGGTTGAATGGCATAACCCTTATATTGCTGAAATTTTGGGCCATGATTCTGTCGTGGGCCAGACCATCGCAGAGCTGTTTCCCTCCTTGCACCAGTCAAAGGACAAGGAACGCGAGGCAGAGCAGCAGGTTATAGTGGGGAACTATGTTTTTCAACTGATTTTCAAGCCGGAAGAGCGCATTTTGTACGTGAAAAATATTACGGAGCTCTGGCATCTCTCCAAGAAATATGAAGAAGAGAAGCTGGCGCTTGGTATCGTCATGATTGACAGCTTGGATGAAGTGACGCAGGGCATGGACGATAATCAGCGTTCGGCGCTGCTGTCCAAGGTGACGACGGAGATTACCGAGTGGGCGCAGCGCTTTCAGCTTCATATTAAGCGGCTTACCTCAGACCGGTTTATGCTCATTACGGACCTCAAGACCCTTAGACAGCTGGAGCAATCGCGGTTTGTCCTGCTCGACGAAGTTCGTGAGCTGACCTGTGATCAGAAAATCCCAACAACGCTCAGCATCGGCTTCGCTGCCGAGGCTGAGAGCATCGTCGAGCTGGGCCAGTGGGCGCAATCCAGCCTTGATATTGCCCTTGGGCGCGGCGGGGATCAAGCAGCTGTCAAAATCGGCGGCAGGCAGTCCTTCTATGGCGGCAAGTCCAATGCGGTCGAGAAGCGGACCCGCGTTAGGGCTCGCGTCGTGGCGCATGCGCTTAGAGATTTGATTAAGGAAAGCGGCAATATTATTATTATGGGCCATAAAATGCCGGACATGGATGCAATCGGCGCAGCTATTGGGATTACGAAGGCGGCGCAAATGTTCGGCAAGGAAGCTTTTATCGTACTGGAGGGCATTAATCCTTCGATTCAGAAAATGATGGAGATGCTGCGCGAGGATGAGCGTTTCTCCAAACGGTTCATTACGCCAGAGCAGGCGATGTCCATGACGAACAATAAGACGCTGACGGTTGTCGTCGATACCCATAAGGCATCGATGGTGAAGGAACCGCGGCTCATTGGAGCGCATGGGAAAATCGTCGTCATCGACCATCATCGCCGCGGCGAGGAGTTTATTGCGAATGCGCTGCTGGTTTATATGGAGCCGTATGCGTCCTCCACTTGCGAGCTCGTTGCCGAGCTTCTGCAATACATTGCGGATCGGATCGTGCTTGATGTCCGGGAAGCGACCGCGCTGCTCGCCGGCATAACGGTAGACACGAAGAGCTTCTCGCTTCGTACCGGTGCCAGAACGTTTGAGGCGGCATCGTTCCTGCGTCGCAATGGCGCGGATTCGATGCTGGTGCAGCGGATGCTGAAGGAAGATTTGGAAGAGTACGTCCGCAAGGCGGAAATTATTAAGCATGCGAGCGTTCATTATGAGCACATCGCGATTGCGGTTACCGAGCCGGGCCGCAAGGTTGGCCAGCTGTTGATTGCGCAGGCAGCAGATACGCTGCTCAATATGACCGATATTTTGGCATCGTTCGTCGTTGGCGAGCGCACAGACGGCCTAATCGGCATTAGCGCGCGTTCGCTTGGCGACATGAACGTGCAGGTCGTAATGGAAAGAATGGGCGGAGGCGGGCATTTAACGAACGCTGCCGCCCAGCTTGAAGGCACCGTTAGTGAAGTTGCGGAGAAGCTTAAAGCGGTACTAAAAGAAATTGATAAGGAAGAGGGGTTATTTGAATGAAAGTAATTTTTTTGGCAGATGTTAAGGGACAAGGAAAAAAAGGCGAGGTTAAAGACGTATCCGAAGGTTATGTGCGTAATTTTTTACTTCCTAAAGGACTGGCAAAACCGGCATCAGACGGCAATCTGAAGACGCTCGAAGTGCAAAATGCTTCCGAGCAGAAGCGTAAAGCGCAGGAGAAGGAAGATGCGAAGACGCTTGCGAAGAAGATGGAGGAAATGACGATCGTGCTGAAGACGAAGGCTGGCGAAGGCGGCCGCCTGTTCGGCGCCATCACATCCAAGCAAATCGGCGAGCAGCTTGCTGCACAAGGCGTCAAGGTCGACAAACGTAAAATTGAGCTGGAAGAACCGATTCGCACGCTCGGCATGACGGAAGTGCTTGTGAAGCTGCATCCTGAAGTGAAAGCCAAGCTGCGCGTTCAAACAACGGAGGAATAATAGATTATAGGGGGAAATGATGAGTACAGAGCTGAAGTTTGATCGCGTTCCGCCGCAGAACATGGAGGCGGAACAAGCCGTTATCGGTGCCGTACTGCTGCAGGCGGAAGCGCTGATTACAGCTATGGAGCGTCTTCGCAGTGAAGATTTTTACAGCGGCCCCCATCAGCGCATATATGAAGCGATGATTGAATTGGCTGAAAATAATCAGCCGATCGATCTTGTCACGCTGACTGCGCATTTGCAGGACCAGCAGCTGCTCGACGAAATTGGCGGCGTGTCTTATTTGGCACGGCTGGCCAGCTCCGTTCCAACGGCAGCGAATGTCGATTATTACGCGCAGATCGTAGAGGAGAAATCCTTGCTGCGGCGTCTGATCCGTACTGCTACGAATATCGTAACCGAAGGTTACGCCGGAACAGAGCAGGTGGGTGCGCTGCTCGGCGATGCGGAGCAGAAAATTCTCGAAATTTCCAATCGGCGTTCCAGCAGCGGGTTTATTTCTATCCGCGACGTGCTGATGGAAGTGTTTGAGAAGGTAGAGCATTTGTATATGAACAAAGGCGGTACGTCAGGCATTCCATCGGGCTTTGTCGATTTGGATAAAATGACGTCCGGCTTCCAGCGCAGCGATCTCATTATCGTTGCAGCCCGTCCTTCCGTTGGTAAGACAGCATTCGCGCTGAATATAGCCCAAAACGTCGGCGTGCGCGCACGCGAGACCGTCGCCATATTCAGTTTGGAGATGTCGGCAGCCCAGCTTGTGCAGCGGATGATTTGTGCAGAAGCGAACGTGGATGCAGGCCGGATGCGGACAGGTTATCTGGAGGGCGACGACTGGGAAAAGCTGACGATGGCGATTGGTGCCTTATCCGAGGCGCAAATCTTTATTGATGATACGCCCGGCATCACGGTTGCCGATATTCGTGCGAAATGCCGTCGTCTGAAGAAAGAGCGCGGGCTTGGCATGATTTTGATCGATTATCTCCAGCTCATTTCCGGGCGCGGCAAGGCAGGGGAAAATCGGCAGCAGGAAGTATCGGAAATTTCCCGTACCCTGAAGCAGATTGCCCGTGAGCTTGAAGTGCCGGTTATTGCGCTGTCGCAGCTCAGCCGGGGCGTTGAGCAGCGTCAGGACAAGCGTCCGATGATGTCCGACCTTCGGGAATCCGGTTCGATTGAGCAAGATGCTGATATTGTATCCTTCCTTTATCGGGATGATTATTATGATAAGGAATCGGAGAAAAAGAATATTATCGAAATTATTATTGCCAAGCAGCGGAATGGACCCGTTGGTACGGTAGAGCTGGTGTTTCTGAAAAATTTCAATAAATTCGTCAGCTTGGACCGTTCTCATGAGGATCCATCGCAGGCATCTTAATGATATCCGAACAATTGTAGAGCTACTTCTACAATTGTTCGTTTTTAGTTTGACTTCTATTTCGGGTACTGCTACACTAATATTGCTGTCTTCGTGTGACACCCGTTGTTCTCGTACGAAAGGGAAAACCGGTGCAATAGAAGAACAGTAAATTTCGGTGTGTCTATACACCGGACGGGGGTATGTTTATGTCTACGGTTGTTGTGGTTGGTACGCAGTGGGGAGACGAAGGAAAAGGCAAAATTACCGATTATCTGGCTGAAGGCGCCGACGTCGTCGCTCGCTATCAAGGCGGTAACAATGCCGGGCACACTATTCTCATTGACAATAAGAAATATAAATTAACGATGGTACCTTCGGGTATTTTTAATCACAATAAAGTGTGTGTCATCGGTAATGGTATGGTTATTAACCCTAAAGCGCTAATTGAAGAAATTAACTATATTCAAGAAAACGGGTTTTCGACTGAGAACTTGAAAATCAGCGATCGTGCCCATGTCATTATGCCTTATCATATCGTACTTGATGCATTGGAAGAAACGCGTAAAGGCGATAATAAAATTGGTACAACGGGCAAAGGCATCGGTCCTTGCTACATGGATAAAGCTGCTCGCAACGGCATTCGGATCGCCGATTTGATGGATGCAGAAGAGTTTGAGCAAAAGCTGCGCCGTCTTGTTGTTGAGAAAAACCAAGTGATTGAGCAAGTATTCGGCGGCGAGCCGCTGAATGCAGACAGCATCGTTGAGGAATACCTCGCTTATGCTGAAGTGCTTCGCTCGTATGTAACGGACACATCCGTTGTACTGAATGATGCTATTGATGCTGGCAACAAGGTGCTGTTCGAAGGCGCGCAAGGCGTTATGCTGGATATTGACCAAGGTACATATCCATTCGTAACTTCGTCCAATCCATCCGCTGGCGGCGTATGTATCGGTTCTGGCGTAGGCCCATCGAAAATTCAGCAAGTTATCGGAGTAGCGAAAGCTTATACAACACGTGTAGGCGATGGCCCATTCCCAACGGAGCAAAACAATGCAATCGGCGATTTGATTCGCGATAAAGGCCACGAGTACGGCACAGTTACTGGCCGTCCGCGCCGTGTAGGCTGGTTCGACAGCGTCGTTGTGCGCCACGCTCGCCGTGTTAGCGGAATTACAGGCTTGTCGCTTAACTCGCTTGACGTTATGACAGGCATTGAAACGGTTAAAATTTGCACAGGCTACAAATATAAGGGCGAAATCATTACGCACTATCCTGCAAGCCTGAAAATGCTTGCGGATTGCGAAGCGGTATATGAGGAGCTTCCAGGCTGGTCCGAGGATATTTCTGGCGCAAAAACGCTGGATGATCTGCCAGTGAACACGCGCAATTACTTGAACCGCGTATCGGAGCTGACAGGTATTCCGATTGCGATTTTCTCAGTCGGCCGCAACCGCGAGCAGACAAATCCAGTTGTAGCTATTTACGAATAGACGAATCCGTTAGGCGGATATAGAAGGGGAAGACAGCTGCAAAGGCTGTCTTCTTTCTTTTTTTCACAATAATGAATGAAAAGGGATGATGAGGGATGAAGAAGGAGATTCAGCTTTTGGCCATTTCGGGGAGCTTGCGTGAGAAGTCTTCCAATACTTCGCTTATGAATGCTATTATCGCGCTCGCTGAGGAGCATGTACGTTTCAGCGTTTACGGCGGGCTGGGAGAGCTGCCGCATTTTAATCCGGATTTGGATGTAGAGGAAGGGCCAGCAACGGTTGGGGAGCTGCGGAGGCAGCTAAAGGAGGCAGATGGCGTCCTCATCTGTACACCGGAATACGGGAATGGCGTTCCAGGCTCCTTGAAAAATGCACTCGACTGGATCGTGTCCTCTGGCGAATTCGTCAACAAGAGGGTAGCGGTCGTCACCGCATCGCCATCTCCGATGGGCGGGGATCAAGCAAATGCTTCGCTGCTGCTTACGCTCAATATGATTAATGCTATTATCGTAGATCACGGCGTAGTGATGATTCCGCATATCACTCTCAAGATGAGCAAAGAAGGCGCCATTACGGATGAAGCAACGAAGCAGCAGCTGCTCGCCATGCTGGCTAGTCTGGGACAGCCCCATTCCAAAGCTTTATAGATTCATCGCGCCAAGCAGCGGTTATGCACCCTTTCTCTTGTCCATAATGGTAAAAGAAACCAATCAAATGTTATGAGCCAGCAGGTCTCATTATATGGATGGGTCAAGCAGGAAGGGTATGGTGGAGAGCATGTGGAAGATGACGGGCTGGCTGGCGAAAACGGTGGCAGCAGGAATCATTATAAGCTTTTTGTCGATTTGGACGACGGGCTATATTGTGAGCAGTTACTTGGATACGATATTGAAGCAATATAATTTGCCCCTGGAAGTAAAGCCAATGGCGCTAACTGGATTATGGGGAAAAATGTGGGGCGCTGATCCGCTGATGGCGGATACAGGCGGCTCCAAAGGGCAGTCTGGCGCCTCGCAGACTGGAAAGGATAGCTCAGGGGCAAGCAGCAGCAGCTCGGCTGAGCAAGGAAAGACGGGGTTGCAGAAGCCAGATGGAGCGATTTCTTCAGGCGAGGACGCAGGGGCAGGGGAAGATTCCCCGCTTGCGATTGATGCTTTCGGGCAGCAAACGGAGCCGCCGCTTACCGATATTGGCATTGGCGGCGGGACGAAAGCGGATAGCGGCGCGGCCTCCGGCATAGGAGCGGGCACCGCAGAAAGCGGTACAGAAGGCAGCGCGACGAACGGGACTGCGGAAGCAGTGGACGGAGAGCAGCCTTTAGCGGAATCAGAATCCGGCACAGGCAGCTCCTCCATTGACGGTACGGAAACAGCGGTTACGACGGATCAGCTGAACCAAGTCAAAAGCCAAATGAGCGACACGGACAAGACGGAGCTGTTCGGATTATTAATGACCAAGCTGCCCCAAGAAGCTTGGCAGACGATATCCGGCTACATGGAAGATGGCCTTACAGATCAAGAGCTGACCCAGCTTCAGCAGGTCATTGCCCAGCATTTGAGCAAGGAAGAATACGAACAAATTATGAGTATTCTGAAGAAATATTAATATTAGGCGGTATTCGGAGAGGTTGCTCCTCGTATTAAGGCTATGTTAAAGTAATATTCGGGTGTTCTGACGGGACAAAGGGCCCTGATGTAATTCGGAAGACCTAATTATGATAGCGGCATTAAGGCGAGAAGGAGAAGATCATGACCGATTTTAGGGCAACGGATCGGATCCGAAAGGCGTGGAATACTTCCATTCAGTTCTTTCGGCAATTCCGAACACAAGACTCGAAAGGCATCAATCAACAACCGACCGCAGCGGTGCAGACAACATTGACATCGACATCAGCAGCTACTAACTATAAAAAACCTATCATCCTTGCAGGCGGAATAATCGCGATTTTGGCGGCAGTCGGAATTGGCGGTATACAATATGTGAAGGCAAATACGAATGACTACTATCACTTATATATGAACGGCACCGAAGTAGGAACGATCGGCAGCCCGCTGGAGGTTGGAGCGCTGCTGGAGCAGAAGGCATCCGAAGCGCAGCAGGCAACGCCAGATATTCCAATCATGGTGGAATCAGGTCAACTTACATATACGAGTACAAGTGCTTATAAAGGCAACCCGGATACGCAGCAGACGCTTGCGAAGCTGGAAGGTCTGCTTACAACCCACGCCGTTGGCGTAGAGGTGAAGGTAAATGGCAAAGTAATCGGTATTGTGAAGAGCCAAGCAGCAGCAGACGCCGTACTCGCACGGGTGCAGAGCAAGTATGCACCGGAGGAGAAGACGGAGAAGGATTCAACGAAGGTTCGCGCACTCGCTTTTTCACCAGAGGAAGAAGAGGCGGCCAAGAATGCACCTAAGGCAGGCAAAGAACTGACGGATGTCGCATTCGTAGAGAAGGTGGAGACAGGGGCAGTATCGACTTCGCCTAGCGACATCGTCTCAGATACGGATATGTACAAGCTCCTCGTAGAGGGCACGATTAAGCCAACGAAATATACGGTACAGCAAGGCGATTGCGTCGGTTGTATCGCGCAGAAATTTGATATTTCACCGCAAGTGATTTACGAGAATAACAAAGGCATTGAAGATGATATGATCAAGGTTGGAGATGTGCTTGATCTTACCGTTCGCCAGCCGGAGCTGTCGGTACGGACAACCGAGAATTTGACGGAGATCGTGACGATCGACCCGCCAACCGAGGTTCAGAAAAACGACGAGATGCGCGTTGGAGAATCCAAGCTGATTAGCGCAGGCGTCAGTGGCTCCAAGAGCCTGACCTACAAAATCGTGAAAGAGAATGGTTACCTAATCAGCGAAGAGCTGGTAGACCAGCAGGTCATCAAGGAAGCTGTTCCAACGGTCATGATGAAGGGTACGAAGGTCATTTTGGGCGAAGGAACGGGATTATTCGCTTCTCCCGTATCGGGCTATTCGGTGTCCAGTACGTTCGGAACACGTTGGGGCCGATTGCATAAAGGGATTGACATGACGGGCGGCAAAACGATTACAGCAGCCGACAATGGCGTTGTCATTTTTGCAGGCACGAAGAACGGCTACGGGAATGTAGTCATTATTGATCATAAGAATGGATATGAAACGCTGTACGGGCATCTTGACTCGATTAGCGTCAGCGTAGGCGATATATTAGAAAAAGGCGATACACTAGGTATTATGGGCAACACGGGACGTTCTTACGGTGTCCACCTTCATTTTGAAATTCATAAAGACGGAGAGCTTCAAAACCCGTTGAAATATTTATAATCGGACTTATACCATCAGAGGGAGTGCAGCCGAAGCGAAAGCTTGCGGCGGCGCTCCCTTTATTATTTTAAAAATATAAGCATGTATAAGCTTCACATCTATAAATAGGCTTATATTTCCGGAATGAAACGCGCTGCGCCGCCAAAGGACGGCGATAGCCGTGTCACCTTGAATTCTAAGAAAGTAAAAGTTTCATTCTGATATCCGCTTAGAATTCTAGGGCAAAGCTCTTCGCTCGTGCCAGAAAGATGACGAAGTCGTTTTTGCTTGGCCCAGGAGCATGAAGGAACTTTAATTGGGAACTGGGTATGGCAGTATGGTAAGATAGTATTGCTATGCGTATAAAGTTATACCCTAAAGTATGGGAAGATTAAACAGATAAGAATTAGGAAGCGACAGGCGGTGTGACGATGCACGGTAAAATTTTAGTGGTCGACGACGAACAGCCGATTGCAGATATATTGAAGTTCAACTTGGAGAAAGAAGGCTACGAGGTCATTTGTGCTTTTGACGGCGGACAGGCAGTGGAGCTTGCCTTCGCAGAGAAGCCGGATTTAATGCTGCTCGACTTGATGCTTCCGGTGAAGGATGGCATGGATGTGTGCCGCGAGGTTCGCGCAAAGCTGCATATGCCGATCATTATGCTGACGGCAAAGGATACGGAAATCGATAAGGTGCTGGGCCTGGAGCTTGGCGCCGATGATTATGTGACGAAGCCGTTCAGCACTCGCGAGCTGCTGGCCCGAGTGAAGGCCCATCTAAGACGGCAGCAGAAGTCGGCGGAGGCTACGGTAAGTGCGGCAGGCGTGCACGGTTCGGATGGCGGACAGGAAGCTGAACAGGAGAAGCAGGGCCTGCGTCTGTTTAATTTGTTCATTGATACCGACATGTATGTCGTCTACAAGGACAATCAGCCGCTTGATTTGACGCACCGGGAATACGAGCTTGTGTATTATATGGCGCGCAACAGCGGCAAGGTCATGACGCGCGAGCATTTGCTGCAGGCAGTATGGGGCTTTGAGTATTTTGGCGATGTGCGAACGGTGGATGTGACGATCCGCAGGCTGCGCGAGAAGATCGAGGATGATCCGAGCAGGCCGGAATTCATTATGACACGGCGCGGGCTTGGCTATATGATGCGAAGCACGAAGCCAGGAGGTTACGGTTACGTATGATGGGGCGGCGATTTTTTCGCACGATCCAAGTGAAGCTGGTCATTATTTATTTGCTGCTGATTTTGGTAGCGATGCAGTTGATTGGGGTTTATTTCATCAGCACGGTTAAGACGTCGCTGACGGACAGCTTCACGAATAACCTCAAGGAGCAGGCCGATATATTGTCCAAGCTGGCGGCGCGCCACTTGTCGATCAAGCCCGGCGGGGATTTGGATACGAACGTGGAAAGCGCGGAAGGGCTTAGCCTCGTCGTTCGCAACTTGTTCAGCATTAGCGGCACAGAGGTGCAGGTGCTCGACGCAAACGGCAAAATCGTTGCGACGTCCGTTCAGGTGTCGGAATCGTATGTAGGCAAGAAAAACCCGTCGCTCGCCGTGAGCCGGGCGTTGGTGGGCATTCCAGAGAACGAGGAAGAGATCATTGACGAAAATAATGTCCGGAAAAAGATCATTGCGCTGCCGGTAACGGACAACGACAATGACAATGTGCTCGGCGCGGTCTACATGGTCGCGTCGATGGACAGCCTGTATGACACGGTGAACCGGGTCAATCAGATTTTTTTCTCGGGAACGCTTATCGCCTTGGGGCTGACGGGGGTGCTGGGCATTTTGCTTGCTCACACGATCACGAGCCCGATTCAAGGACTGACCCGGCAGGCGGCAGCGGTCGCTGAAGGCAAGTTCGATCTCAAGGTTCCCGTGCTTGGCGATGATGAAATTGGGCGGCTCAGCATGGCGTTTAATGATATGACGATCCGGCTCAAGGAGGCGCTGTCGGTCAATGAGGAGGAGAATGAGAAGCTGAATTCCATTCTATCCAATATGAGCGATGGCGTTATTGCAGCGGATGAGCATGGGAAGGTCATCGTCTGGAATCGGCGGTCTCTGGAAATGCTTGATCGCAAAAGCTGCGAAAATTGCAGCCTGACCGAGCTGCTTGCGCTGCCTCAGCAGCGGCTGGACGAGCTGCGGCAGGGCAAGGAGCAGACGCTCATTCTGGACCGGGGCGAGGAAGCGGAAATGGATGAGGCGGAAGGGATTATGCGCGTCACCTTTACGCCCATTCACCGCCGGGATAAGGGGACGACCGGCACCATTGTCGTCCTGCAGGATGTCACCGAGCAGGAGAAGCTGGAGCAGTCGCGTAGGCAATTCGTTGCGAATGTCTCCCATGAGCTGCGCACGCCGCTGACGACGATCAAGAGTTATGCAGAGGCGCTGAACGACGGAGCGCTAGCAGAGCGGGAGCTGTCGGAGCGATTCGTTGGCGTCATCAGCAATGAGACGGAGCGGATGATTCGTCTCGTAACCGATCTGCTGCATTTATCGCGGCTGGATTCCAATCAGGCGCCCATGCGGCGCAGGCAGACGAACATCCACGATATGCTCGATGAGGTGGCAGACCGGTTCTCGTTCCAGCTGCGCCAGAAGTCGATTCGGGCTTCTATCCAGGTCGATAGCGAGCTGACGGAGGCTTGGCTGGACCGGGATCAAATTGATCAGGTGCTGGACAATCTTTTTTCCAATGCGATTAAATATACGCTGGACGGCGGCAAAATTCAGCTGAGCGCCCGCAAGCAGGAGCAATCGCTAATTGCAATCAGCGTCAAGGATACGGGGATTGGCATTCCGAAGCGGGATTTGCAAAAAATCTTTGACCGCTTCTACCGCGTAGACAAAGCGCGTTCGCGCAACATGGGCGGAACGGGGCTCGGCTTGTCCATTGCCCGGGAAATCGTCAAAGCACATGGCGGCACGATTTCGCTTGATTCGGAGCTGAATGTCGGGACGACGGTTACATTCACGCTGCCGATGCTGGAAGAGGACGGTGAGCGGAGCTAATGGAACGGGCGAAAACGATGATTTTAATTTTTTTGGTCGCCTTTAGCCTCATGCAGAGCTATTTTCTCGCTTATAGTATGCCAGGACTTGGCGCTACGGTACGCACAGAGCAGGACTACATCAATGCGGAGCCGCTTGGCGAGGAGACGACGGTGGAAAACGTTATTTTTCCCGATGAGCTGATTATCCACTTTGGCGGGGACAAGCACACGGTGCTGTATCCAGGCATGACCTTCTACAACATGATTCTCAAGGATCGCATACAGGGCCGCGAGTTTAAAGGATTTCAGCGGAGCCCGATCGATGTAATGGATTGGGAGCAGGTGCGGAAAAAGGATGCTGGCGTTGAGCTGCGCTTCCAGAACGGCGTGCCTGTTGATCTGCTGCGCAAGCTGCTTAAGGTACAGGGCGACATTATGTTTCTAAATGAGACGATTGACCGCATCTGGATTTTCAAAACGAGCAATACGGAAGAGGTGCGGACCTTCTTCTTTAGCGCTGATGGCGATATCGTCTATGAATCGGTTCAGGCCGACTTGACGGTTCGTGACGTGCAGGATTACGTCGGGTTCGGGGAATATCAGACGAATTACCAGTATGCGGACAGCGATCTGTATATCCCGGATAAGCCGCTGCAGTCGGTGGAAATGGTGTATCCGTATACGGTTTATTCCGCGGATGTGGTGCAGCGCAATCTGTTCTTCGATCCAGGAACGACGAAGGCGCTCAAGGATCGCAGCGGCGCACAAATCTATACCGATGGCAAACGCGGGCTCCAAGTGGAGCAAAGCGGCAACTGGATGATTTATACCGATCCGGCAGCGTCGAAGAGCGCAGACAATATTTTGAGCGATAATATGTACGCCGCAGTAGAGTTTGTGAATCAGCATGGCGGCTGGGATGGCACGCATCGCTTCGTTAATCCTGTACTGGATGCGGACAGCAAGCTGGGCAGAACGGTGCTGTTCCAGCAGTATTTGGAGCAATATCCGGTTTTGGAGACGGCAAGCTTTCAGTACGGCTGGATTCGGCTGATTTTGCAGCAGGGCGTGGTAACCGAGTATAACCGTTCGCTGATTACGCTTGGCGATCAGGCAGAGTCGAGGGAGCCGCGTTATTTGCCGGGTGGCGATGATTTGCGCAATGCTTTGGAGCATTATGCAAGGCTATCGGAGGTCGTTAGTCTGTTTCCAGCACTGCAGGCGGTGCCGAAGGAAGGCAGCAAGCTGGATTTTGTCCCCGTATGGGGCGTGAAGCTTGCGGATGGGACGCAGGAAGTGCTGATGGAGGCTTATCCGACGGGCTACATTCCGCTGGAAGCAACGAACGGTGCTGAAGGAACGGCTGGAGCGGCGAAGTAGGAGGTGAGAGGCGTTTGGATTGGAGCAGAGCGAAAAGTGTGCTGATCGGCAGCTTCCTGCTGCTTAATATTTTGCTTGGCTATCAGGTATGGCTAGAGGTACGGGAGCAGCTGGACATCAACAATCACTCCGCGGAGCTTCCGCCGGATACCGTTGCGGTCATGAAGCAGAAGCGCATCGAGCTGAACGCCAACTTGCCGCTTGAAACGCCAAGCATGCGTGATTTAACGTACCAGCTCCAATCGCAAAGTCTGGAGGAGCAGAAAGTTGTGAAGCTGGAGACGCCAGTGGATAGACGAATTGTATTCTCGCAAGCGGATTTGCAGACCGCATTAGGCGATCAAATTCCGGACATTGAACAGTACGCTTTCGATCCATTGGGCAGCAAGGCAGGTGTATTCGTCTTGTACCGGATGGTCGATAACCGGCCGTTGTTCGAGGTCAAGCTGGAGCTGTATTACAGCAATCAGAAAATTACAGGTTTTAAGCAGTCGCGCATTGAAGTGCTGGAGAGCAATGAT
Source organism: Paenibacillus sp. BIHB 4019 (assembly GCF_002741035.1). NCBI lineage: Bacteria > Bacillati > Bacillota > Bacilli > Caryophanales > Paenibacillaceae > Paenibacillus > Paenibacillus sp. BIHB 4019. The sequence continues at coordinate 2,182,463 of NZ_CP016808.1, forward strand.
GCGAAGCAGCAGACGGTGCTGCCTGCAGCGAAAGCGGTAGCGCCGTTCATTGAGCGGAATTTGCCGGATGGCTCGGTCATAACCGATATCCAGCTTGGCTATCATGGACAAACGTTCGATACGGAGATGCAGGTATCCGCGCCCTATTGGCGTGTGCTGGTGGAGGATGCGGACCGCCCTTATTATATCCATGCGGTAAGCGGTGAGGTTGCCCAGGATAAGGAGCAGTAGGTACTTGCCATGCTCAAGTGGGAGAAAGGATAGGACGAGGCGGAAATGGGACTATGGTTTACAGTACTGGCAAGCGGTTCAACGGGGAACGGCACAATTATTAATAATGGCGACAAGATGGTACTCGTCGATGCGGGGCTTAGCGCCAAAAAAATGGAGGAGCTCATGAAGGAGCGCGGAGTGTTCGGCCATCAGCTGGACGCGCTGTTCGTCACGCATGAGCACTCCGATCATATTAAAGGGCTCGGTGCGTTTGCGCGCAAGCACGAGCTGCCTATTTATGCGAATGAAGCGACTTGGGGCGCGATGGAGCGGCATGTCGGCAAAATCGATGCCGATAAGCGCATTGTAATCGAGACGGGAGATACGCTTAACTTCGGTTCGCTGCAAATACAGTCCTTTCCGATTTCGCATGATGCTGCGGAGCCAGTGGGCTATACCTTCGTCGATCAGGGCGTTAAGCTGAGTTTGGCGACCGACCTTGGTTATATGAGCGATAAGGTGAAGCAGGCGATCATTGATTCGGATGTGCTGGTGCTGGAATCCAATCATGATACGGAGATGCTTCGGATGGGGCGTTATCCATGGAATACGAAACGGCGCATCTTAAGCGACGTCGGACATTTATCCAATGTAGCGGCTGGGGAAGCGCTCTGCGAGCTGCTGACTGACCGGACAAAACGGGTGTATTTGGCCCATCTTAGCCTTGATCATAATTTAATGGACTTAGCGATGCTAACCGTTAATAATATATTAGAAGACAACGGGATTTTCTTCAAAAAAGAGGACTTCCCCCTGCGGCACACGTATCACGACAAGCCTACTGAATGGGACGAAGTGAAGAAGAAATAAGCTTGTGCAGCTGTTCATCCATTTGCCCGTCAAGCTGGCTAGTCTTGGCTTGTAATTCCTCTACTGTAACAATGCCTTTCTCTAGCAGAAGCTCTAGCAATGCGCTTAAGGTCAGAACGGTGCGATAGTGCTCCTCTTTCAGATCTGCGAGCATCGCGCCGAGCTGCACATGCTCCCAAGCGGAGGGGATGGAAGTAGGTTTTTTCATTAAAAATCAAGCTCCTTTGGCCATGAAGTGGAAAGCAAATCATCTTTGAATAAAAAATTATTCTAGCTGCGGATTGTAATCTATTATTATTGTAGTCCAATCTTCCGAAATTATTCCTAGCAGCATTGATTTCGATCGAGAGATATACCAAATAGTCTTGATGTCGGCCGGACATCGAGAGGAGAGATAGATATGGGATTATTCGATGACGATTTCTATTCGACGAAAGTATCCAGACGCACACGCGCCTTCAGCAAGGAGCGGCGCATCTTGTCAAGCAAGCAGACGAGGCGGAATTGGTCCAGTGTGCGCATTGCCTTTATCTCTTCATCTACAAGTGCAATAGCAGCTGTGCTGCTGTTCGGGCTGTTCTTTAATGGCGGAGTTGGCGGCAGCGCCAAAGTGCAGGCGGTTTCTACGGCGAAGATGTCGGATGACAGCGAATCGCTGGAAATGAAGACGATTCAAGCTTCGGCGAAGGTCAGGCCGGCTGTTGTTAGCGTTATTAATGAGCAACGGCAGGTTTTCAGCATGGGCGTTCCGAATGATGAAGGCGATGGCAGCAAGAGTGAAAGCAAAGACAGTAAAGAGAACAACAGCTTGCAGCAGGCCGGCGTTGGTTCAGGATTTATTTTCAAAAAAGAAAATGGCAAAGCCTATATAATGACAAACTACCATGTTACCGTCGATGCGGATGCGCTTAAAGTGACGCTCATTAGCGGCGAAGAGCGCGCGGCGAAAATGATTGGCGAAGATCAAATTTCTGATCTGGCTGTATTGGAAATCGACGACAAGGGCATTGATACCGTTGCGGAAATTGGCGATTCCTCTGCCCTGCAGCCGGCTGAATTCGTCATTGCCATCGGCAATCCGCTCGGATTGGGCGATTCCTTATCGATGGGGATTGTTAGCAAAACGCGGCAAATCGTGCCTGTATCGTTGAACCAGGATGGCAACTATGATTGGGAGCAAGAGGTCATTCAAGTGGATGCGTCCATTAACCAAGGCAACAGCGGCGGACCGCTCATTAATCTGAACGGCCAGGTAGTCGGCATCAACAGTATGAAAATCGCAGATATCGGCGTGGAAGGCCTCGGCTTCGCCATTCCGACGAACAATGCGATGCCAATCGTAAACGATTTGCTGGAAAAAGGTTATGTGCCGCGTCCGTATTTGGGCGTGTACACGATGGATCTGGCGCAATATTTTGCGCAGCAGGGCGGCAGCGCTGGCGGGAAGGCCGGCAGTTCGAAAGATGGCAGCGACGATGAGGCTGAAGGCGCGGCGCAGCTTATTTTGCCGGAGGATGTCCGTGCGGGCGTCATTGTGTTAGAGGCGGTTGGTCCAGCGAAGGAGGCTGGTCTCCTCTTCAACGATGTGATCGTCAAGCTGGATAAGCAAGCGGTTGGCAGCACGATGGAGCTGCGGAAGTATCTGTACACCAAGAAGCAGATCGGCGACAAGGTGGAAGTGACCTTCTACCGGGACGGAAAGCTGACGACGGCGCAACTTTCGTTAACCGATAAGGTGGAAGAATAAAAATCGTCATCCTATTAGGGAGAGCGGTCGTGGACAGGAGGAAGTCTGTTGCGGCGGCTCTTTTTTTCTTTAAAATATAGGAGCGTATATGATGTTTCCATCCTTTCTCTCTATTTCTCGGACTGAAATGCGCCGCGCCACCAGAGGACGGCGAAAGCTGTTTCACCTTCGAACAAAAAGGTGCGGGCTTCACAATATGCAGGTTGTTTGTTATGCTAACGGAAGGCAAAGGGACAACACCCTGATTAAATCAAGCAGAAGAGGAAGCGAACCAACTATGTATTGTGTATGCAAAAAACACGTGGAGCTAGCGATCGATAAGTTCGTTGATGAGTATGAGGACGCGCCGGATATCGTGGATTTGAAGGAAACGGAATTTGCAGACTGGGACCCGCCGCGCAAATGCGATTTATGCGATGATGGGGCACTGTTTTTGGTCGTATAAGGGAAGAACCGATAAGAAGAATAGTGTTCATATATCGCTGGGCGTATCTATATGCCCAGCGATTTTTTGCTGATTTTAAAATGTGCTCCACTGCGTGCCAAGATGTCGGTCAATATTAACATTGACATGAACCTGACAGCCCGATATATTGAAGTTAACTTGTTGCAGGGGCGAAAAAAACTTGAAGTCCGCTTATGCGGATTCGTTAGCAGCGCACTCTTTTTCAAAAGGGAGTGTGCTTTTATTTGTCCGAATATGACACTTAGGAGAATGAACGTGGACAATGGAAGTAAGCAGCAGTTTAGGCGGAAAATGCAGACGCGGCATATCGTTATGCTCTCGCTGGGCGGTGTTATTGGGACGGGCTTGTTCTTAAGCTCCGGTTATACGATTCAGCAGGCAGGACCGTTTGGCGCGATTTTGTCCTATCTGGTTGGCGCTATTGCTGTGTATCTCGTGATGCTGTGCTTGGGCGAGCTGTCGGTACATATGCCGGAGACGGGAGCTTTCCACAGCTATGCGGCAAAATATCTCGGTCCTGCTACGGGCTACACCGTCGCTTGGCTGTACTGGCTCACCTGGACGGTAGCATTAGGCTCGGAATTTACGGCGGCGGGGCTGCTCATGCAGCGCTGGTTCCCTTCGATTAATGTATGGATATGGAGCGCGTTATTCGCTGCGTTAATCTTTGTCTTAAATGCACGATCGGTGCGGTTTTTCGCGGAATCGGAATTTTGGTTCTCATCTGTCAAGGTTTTGACGATTGTGCTGTTTATCGTTATCGGAGCGGGAGCAATCTTCGGCATTGTGCCAATGGCGGATGCGGCCCCAGCGCCCTTATTAACCAATATAACGAGCGCAGGCTGGTTTCCGAACGGGGCCTTTGCTATTTTACTGACGATGCTGGCGGTGAATTTCGCCTTCTCCGGCACGGAATTGATTGGGATTGCAGCGGGAGAATCGGTGAATCCGGAGCGGACAATTCCGAAAGCGATTCGCACGACGCTGTTTCGTCTCGTTATTTTTTTCATTGGAACGATTGTTGTGCTGTCGGCACTGCTGCCCATGTCGGAGGCGGGGGTAACGGAAAGTCCCTTCGTCACGGTAATGGAGCGGGTCGGCGTGCCGTATGCGGCGGATGTGATGAACTTTGTTATTTTGACAGCGATTTTGTCGGCGGCTAACTCCGGATTGTATGCGTCGTCACGAATGCTGTGGTCGCTGGCCGACAAGAAAACCATTTCGCCTTTGTTCGCCAAGCTGACGAAGCATGGTGTGCCGCTGAACGCTGTCATTCTTAGTATGATGGGCGGAGGGCTTGCGCTGCTCTCCAGCATTGTCGCGCCGGATACGGTGTACATTGCTCTAGTATCGATATCTGGGCTTGCAGTAGTGATTGTGTGGATGAGCATTAGCGCTTCGCAGTTTATGTTCCGCAGGCAGTATGTTCGCGAGGGGAACTCGGTGGACAAGCTGGCTTATCGGACGCCTTGGTATCCTTTCGTGCCGATTGCTTCGTTCGTGCTGTGCCTTGCGTCCTGCATCGGCATTGCGTTCGATCCGACACAGCGAATCGCGCTGTATTGCGGAGTTCCGTTTATTGCGCTGTGCTACATTAGCTATTATTCGTTTTATCGTGTGAAGAAGTAGCAAGCGAGGCAGGACGTGAAGTGACGGAAAATATAGAACTGAAAGAGAACGAAATAAAGAAAGAGAACGGAAAGGGAGGAGAAGTGTTATGGAAAAGATTAATGGTGCGACGCACAATGTAATAGAAGATATTTTGCAGAAGCATGAGATTATGGTGTTGGATGGCGCAATGGCGACGGAGTTGGAGCGGCATGGCTGCGATCTGAATGATTCGCTTTGGTCCGCACGCGTGCTGCTGTCACAGCCTGAGCTGATTTATCAGGTGCATCTGGATTATTACCGCGCAGGAGCGGACTGCGCAACGACGTCGAGCTATCAGGCGACGGTGGATGGTTTTCTTAAACGCGGGCTTAGTGAAGAGGAAGCTTTGAAGCTGATCAAAAGCACGGTAGAGCTGGCAAGGAAAGCGCGTGATGATTATTGGGAGCAAGAGGCTGCGGGTGCTGTTGGTGGTAACCGAGAGGGGGATGGTGCTAGTGAGCAGACGGCATCTTCGCGGGCCGCTAATTCCGCTAACAGGCCTAAACCGCTTGTTGCTGCATCCATCGGGCCATATGGCGCTTATTTGGCGGATGGCTCGGAGTATGTCGGCAACTATGGCGTGTCAGATGAGGTGCTGACGGAGTTCCATCGCCCAAGAATGGCGGCGGTTATTGAAGCTGGCGCAGACTTGCTGGCGTTTGAGACGGTTCCTTCCCTTCAGGAAGCCAGAGTGCTGGATGCCCTGCTGAAGGAATTTCCGGGCGTGTATGCGTGGCTGTCGTTTTCATTGAAAAATGAAACTTCGATCAGCGAAGGCACTCCGCTGGCGGAATGCGCGGCTGCCTTCGCGCAAAGCGAGCAGATTGCCGCGATCGGCATGAACTGCGCCCCCGGCGCTGTCGTGACGGAGGCGATTAAGGTGCTTCGCGCTCACTCGCAGAAGCCGGTTATTGTTTATCCGAATTCCGGGGAGAGCTATAACCCGGAGACGAAGACGTGGCATGGCGAGGGCAGCTGCCCGAGCTTCCTGGAGGAGGCGGAAGGCTGGTACGAAGCTGGCGCCCGTATCATTGGAGGCTGCTGCCGGACTTCGCCACAGCAGATTGAAGCGATCGCGAGGAAATGGCGAGCTTGAGAAGGGGATTTGAGAAGGACATTAGTTGGTGATGAAGCCTGATGGACATGCGAGGCTGGTGTCTGGGCTTTTGATTCACAAGGCCAGCCAGAGAGCTCTCTGGTTGGCCTTTTTTTCTAGGCCTAATAATGTGTTGTTGCTGCGGACGAATGGTATGATTGGTACTAATAGCACAGGCCGATATTTAGGCTGCGAATAAAGGAGACGTTGTCAGTGCAAATACAGATTATTTCAGTGGGCAAGCTGAAGGAGAAATATTTAACGCAAGGGATCGCGGAATACGCTAAGCGCTTGGCTCCGTATGCGAAGCTAACGCTGGTCGAGGTAGCGGATGAGAAAGCACCGGAGCAGCTTAGCGGGAGTGAGGAGCAGCAGGTAAAGGCGAAGGAGGGCGAGCGGATACTGAGCCATATCAAGCAGGATACGTACGTTGTCGCAATGGCAATTGAAGGCGAGATGTGGACGTCGGAGCAATTGGCGAAGCATGTCGAGGAGCTCGGTACGTATGGGAAGAGCCAAATCGCTTTTGTCATTGGCGGGAGCTTGGGGCTCGCTGATGAAGTAATGCGCCGCGCTAATATGAAGCTTTCTTTTGGGCGGATTACCTATCCGCATCAGCTGCTCCGTCTTGTGCTGACGGAGCAGGTTTATCGGGTGTTTAAAATTATGCGGGGGGAACCGTACCATAAGTAGGGGCAAGTTTTTTTGGAAAATCGCGCTGAGGGCTTGGAACGGAGCCTTGAAGGACATGGGTTGAAGAGCGGTCACGCGCAGCAGCGAAGATGGAGCAAACGGACTTTTGCGAGTTTTTTGGAATTACAAATTACAAAATAATGGAGGGTTATAAATGAAGTACTTTTACGGAGTATTATCTATTTTGGGACTCGTCTTGCCCTATTCGCAATTCATCCCTTGGGTTGTGAGCAACGGCCTCGATTTGCCTCTCCTATTTGAAGCCATAACCAGTACGCGTATCGGAGCTTTTGCATGGATGGATGTTTTAGTTACCGCGATCGTGCTTGTGGGATTCATTCTGGTAGAAGGCACTAGAAAGAGAATGAAATATTTATGGCTGCCGATTGCAGGCACGCTACTGGTAGGTCCTTCACTGGGTCTTCCCTTGTTTTTGTTTCTTCGACAATTACACTTGGAGAAAAACATTCTAAAATAGCATCAAAGGTGGGAACGGGAACATGGTTAAACGAGTCCGTTTAAAATGTTCGGCATTTCTTGAACGTCATGATGCCATCCACACAGCAAAGAATGTAAGCTCGGATGCAGAGGCATGGATCGTAAAATTCAAAACGTTCGCCAAACACATGGGCCAAAGGCTTCCTGCAAATGATTGGAAGGGCTGTCCACTACAATCTGTTTTAGAATGAAAACTTGCCGTTACAGACAGCGCGGAGAACCGTTCCATAAGTGACGGCGAAAAGTTGAGTTGAGGGTTGAAGCTTCGATGCTAAATCTATGAAGAAGCCTTAAAGACCCCATTCATGTGGAATCGGCCATATAGGCCGAGACGAGACCATGATCAGGAATAGTTCTCCATCATTTGATATAAATAATTTCGAAATTCTTCAACATAGGTTTTGGGCTCTACAACTTTTAGATGAGTGCCGAAGCTTGCTAATAATTGAAATCCCATAGGATTTTGAGGGACATAAAGGGTTGCTAATAAAAATCCAGAACGATGGCCTTCAATACTTCTTCGACCATACCTTTCGATGATTTGATCTTTTATGCTGGGCGATATCCGTGCCTTAATCGTGACGAATTGCGGTACATAACTTGCTTCGTTTCTTTGCTCGGACCAATCGTCTCTAGGATGAAACGCGCGTTCATCCATAGTAATAGGATCGATTCGAGATAACTTGAATGTTCGATATCCCTGTCGATGTAAACAGAATCCTTTCAAGTACCAACTCGATTCGCTAAAATGCAGTTCATAGGGCTCGACCACTCTGTTCGTGGCAGCCCCATCTTTATCTGTATAATCAAATGAAACCAGCCTTTTCTTTAAAATGGATTCTTGACATGTCTTTAAGGTTTCAAGAATCTCGGACCGGCCTTCCCAATCATAAAACGACAGTTGAATGGTACGATTCAGAGACAATGGACTAACCATTGCCTCTATTTTTTTAATCGTTCTTTCCACTTCTTCAGTAAGGAAAATTTGTTCCAATCCGCCGAGTGCAATTAATATATTCTGTAAATCGGAGCTGCTTAAAAGGCGTTTATCAACCTTGTATTCATCCATTATGCCGTAGCCGCCCTTGACCCCAATGACGGAGTAGATCGGGATGTTCGATAAGCTCAATGTTTCCATATCGCGAAGGATCGTTCTTTTGGAAACATTGAATAGTTGTGAGAATTCCTTTGTAGAAACAACCTCTTTTTTCAGCAATATCATGATAATCGAAATGAGTCTCTCTACTTTATCCATAATTGCCCTCTTTTTTTCTGCATGATTTCAGAACGGTGCCACCTAGATGTCACCTTTTGTCCATTATACTACATGTATCACAAGAAGGAGGTTTTGATTTATGTTTAATCCAACCGATTTTCCCAAGCCCACCCTTATTTCAGTCAACGGTGTGGAACTCGAAGTCTTTGAAGCAGGCCGACAAAATGCCGGAAAACCCATTGTCCTCTGTCACGGCTGGCCAGAGCATGCCTTTTCTTGGCGCCATCAGGTGGCCGCCCTTGCCGCAGCGGGCTACCATGTCATCGTCCCAAACCAGCGGGGTTACGGCAACTCATCCCGTCCGACCGAAGTAACAGACTATGACATTGAACACTTGTCAGGTGATCTCATCGCACTACTCGATCACTACGGTTACGAAGACGCCACCTTTGTCGGTCATGATTGGGGTGCAATGGTCGTTTGGGGACTGACCTTATTGCATCCAAACCGTGTAAACAAAGTGGTAAATCTGAGCTTGCCTTACCAAGAGCGCGGAGAAAAACCCTGGATCGAGTTCATGGAGGAAATACTTGGCGGCGACTTCTATTTCGTCCACTTCAATCGACAGCCAGGCGTCGCGGACGCCGTATTCGAAGACAATACGTTCCGGTTCCTTCGCAACCTGTACAGGAAAAATGAGCCCCGCACAGAGCCTCAGCCAGGTATGGCGTTGATCAATCTAGCCAGAGCAGAAACACCACTGGGTGAGCCCTTGATGAGCGACAGCGAGTTGGCCGTTCTCGTCTCTGCTTTTGAAACATCAGGGTTCACGGGCAGCATCAATTGGTACAGGAACCTTGACCGCAACTGGCGCTTATTGGCGGAGGTGAACCCAATCATTCAACAGCCGACTCTCATGATCTACGGCGACCGGGATGCGGTTCAAAAGTCTGAAAACCTGACAAAGTTCGTGCCCAATGCGGAAGTGGTCAATCTGGATTGCGGTCATTGGATCCAGCAAGAAAAGCCGGAAGAAACAAACCAAGCGATTTTGAGATGGCTGGAACAGCAGGATGCAAGGTAAATAAGTGCATTTCGTCATAATTCACTTCAATTTAATTAAAATCCCTTGGTAAGGAATTCAGTGAGTTATTGAGTTCAAGTGTTTAATGTTCATTAGATGTACTAGAAGGGCCATCCCTACAAGGGATGGCCTAAAAAACTTGCCGTTAAAGACAGCGCGGATAACCGCACCATAAGTAACGGCGATTTGAACTATTTTACGATACAAACAAGGCGTTTGCCGCTACTAGGTCAAGTATCCCTACATAAGCTGATGAGAAAGGCTAATGCCATGAACAGGGATGGTGTAAAGTGGATGACACAAAACCGGAAAAAGAGAGGTACACGATTAACAGGGAGGCTCGTATTTCCGGGCAACCCGTCATATAATGCCGCCAGAATGGAGTTCAATAGGCGATTTTCCAAATTTCCAAAGGTCATTGTTTTTTGCAGACGAACTCAGGATGTGATCAACGCAGTCAAATGGGCTCGTGAGCATGGTGTACGGCTGCGAGTGCGCAGCGGGCGGCACAGCTATGAAGGGTTTTCGGCTGTAAATGGCGGTATTATTATCGATGTAAGCGAAATGAATAAGGTTAAGGTTGATCGAAAAAATAGGGTGGCCATTGTACAGACGGGAAATCCACTTGCCCGAGTGTACAAAAAGCTGTGGAATAAGCGTGTGGCACTTCCGGCTGGGACAGCGCCCGACGTAGGCGTAGCCGGGCTTGCCTTGGGTGGCGGCATTGGACTTCTGTCCCGCAAATATGGACTTACGTGCGATAACTTGAAACAAGTGAAGATGGTCGTAGCTTCGGGGCGGTATGGAGCCAAGACGATTGTGGCAAACAAGAGGAAGCATTCCGATCTATTGTGGGCCTCACGAGGCGGCGGGGGAGGAAACTTTGGCGTTGCTACAGCCTATACTTTTCGGGTTAGGCCCATTTCAACGGTTTCTATATACAGCGTCACTTGGAAATGGTGCGATTTGGAGAAGGTGTTGCCGGTTTGGCAGCGCTGGGCCCCATCTGTCACGAATCGCTTAACCTCAACCATTGAGGTCGCTGCCAAGAAGGTGGGAACGATTGAATCTACCGGGCAATTACTTGGCGGTGCAGAGGAGCTGCGTCGATTGATTAGACCGCTCTTGCGAGCAGGCACTCCGGTGAAGGTGCTGGTGAAGACAGTGCCTTTTATTGAAGCAACCAAATTTTTTGCCGAATCGGACCTGAATTTGGAGCCGAAATTTAAAATAAGCGGGGCCTATGGGCTTCAACCTTTGCCTCGTGAAGGAGTACGAATTATACGTGATTTTTTATCCAAAGCACCCAACAAGCATTCTACCGTATGGAGTCAAAGCTTAGGTGGTTCAGGAAGCGCGGTGAGTCGAGTATCGCCTACTGCAACGGCCTATCCTCATCGGAAAGCTGAGACCATCTACGAGCTGTCGGCACGCTGGAGGAACAACGGGGAGCAGAAGCGGAATATTCAGTGGGTGAAAAGGTTCCGCAGAGCGTTACGTCCCTTTGTTAAGGGGGATTATGTGAACTTTCCCGATTTACAGATTAAGAACTGGCCCAAGGCATATTATGGCGTGAACTTTGGCAGATTGAAGCAGGTGAAACGAAAGTACGATCCACATAATGTGTTTCGTTTTGCCCAGAGTATTCCAGTGGGTAAACGGGTCAGAAAATAATACTCGCACCAGAACTAATTGAAGCAAAGGAGCTGACGGCGGCAGCTCCTTTCGCATTTTTCGCCGAAAATCATATTAATGCCGTTGATTTACGCTTGTCGTTCAGGGGGATAAAGAGTCGCCTTGCTCTGCGCAAATCCTTGATTACACCATTAATTCCTTCTCTGCCGCTTTAACTCCCCTCACAATGGCTTCTTCCAGTACGACCGCAGCGGTAGTGCCAACTGCGGTTACGGCTGCATCCCCCGTTAATCCGCTCGTATCGGTGCCAGTGGCAATGCAGAATACCGTATCGCCGTCAGCTTGAATGTGTACGGGGGAGATGGCACGAGCCATTCCATCATGAGCAAGAGTTGCGACACGTCCTGCCTCAGCCTTGCTTAGTTTAGCTGTGGTAGCAATCACGACGATCGTCGTATTCCTATCTCGAATAGGCCCAGGTGGGATACCTTCCAAGATGGCGCGAGTTTGGTTAACGAATTTGCCATCCGGCTGCAGCGCCCCTGCAATGATATGATCTTGATTCCAAATATCTCCGACTGCGTTGACTACCGCTAGTGCCGCTACAATAGGTCCGCCAGGGATTTGCCATGCGGCGGTTCCCACTCCGCCTTTCATTGGCCTGCCGTAAATTTTACCTACAGTTGCCCCTGCCCCAGCACCTACGCTTCCTTCCGCTACCGGTCCGGAATTCGCCTGTTGGCTGGCGGCATAACCCATCGCAGCATCGGGTCTGCGGGAACCTTTCGCGTAGATCAGATCGAAGATGACCGCCCCTGGGACTGTAGGAAGCGGTCCTGCCTCGGTTTGAGCACCGTACCCATGTTCGGCAAGCCAGTTCATTACGCCTGCTGCCGCAGCAAGACCGAAATTACTGCCGCCTGTGAGGAGAATTCCTTGTACAACCTCTGTAGCTGTACCTGGGCGGATCGCATCGGTTTGTATCGTTCCTGGAAACCCTCCTCGTACATCAACACCGGGAACAGCCCCTTCGGGGTACAAAACTACGGTGCACCCCGTACGACGGCTTTTATCCTCAGAATGGCCTACAAGAATGCCGGGAACGTTTGTCAGCCCTCCTTCAAGTTGGATCGGCGAATGTTTTCCAATCAGGCGGTCTGTACTGGGACCAATCGGCTGACAGAGGATTTTTGGGCTGTATTTTCTAATGGTTTTTATACGATGAAAAGCATTTGCTTCATATAAAATACGGTATGTTTTGCGTGTGTTAACGAGAGCTAATCGAATATTTTTCACAGCAAGTCTAGTTCTCCGATGTCGTACAGCCACCTTGGCTCTTCGCAGGTCTTGTATGGCAGCGTTCAAATTTCTGACGCATTTTATTTGCCTTGAATGACGCAAGCCGACCCCTCCTCTTACCTGACTAGGTTTATTAAAGGGTATGTCAGCCCTCTTTGTATTGAATAGGCAAAACGAAACGGTCATTCGCACATTTTGAAAAAGACTACAATGAATTGATAGAGTATACGTAGTGCAATAAAATATTTATGGAAACAAGATATTATGATGGTTTTCAACGGTTTCCTAAAACAGCTACCCTCACCTGCAAAATCTCCAGAACCTCTTTCGGCACCTTTCTAACCTTGATGTCATCACCTAGAAAAAGCAGCCAATTTGTCATTTCAGCCAATTCCTCCGCATGATGAACATTGATAAATGTTTTTAGAACAGCTGTAGTTTGATAAGGATTTGTGTATGAAATGGAAATAGGTAAGGGATAATATTTTTTGTACTGGGCAATCGCCTTTGGACCGAGTTCGAGGACCAGGTTGATGGCTTCTTCCTGCTTGCTTAGTTGTTCGACAATCGTCTTCTTGCTTATTCTTTTTTTCTCAGGGTATGGCTTGACATCGGTAAGATTGTCGACAGGAATGATCCGCCTTTTTTCCTCAGCTAAGTCAAAGCCTTCAATTTGCCATGAGCTTTTTTCACGATATAGATGCATGAGGTAAATGGGATAAGACTTTATTTCTCTTCCTTCTTCGACGGAAACCACTAAATAGCTGTCGATAAGAAGAATTTGGATGAGTTGTTCTAATGTAGGATGGGGCAGATCTGTCAGATCAAGCAGGTCGGGATTGTGGGGGTTGGTTCCTTCGAACAGCAAAATTTGATTTAACAGAACAAGATCATCCTGCTGGTTTTTCGGGATGAGGCCGAGTATTTTTTCCGCTAAAGATTGGCGACTCTTAAGATAGGGGAGTTGTTGGTTTCTTGTGGCCATAAAGGCAATAAAAAGAGCTTTAATTTCATTATCGGTAAAGCGGACGGTGGGTAGGACAGAGTTACTCATGACAAAATAACCCCCGTCCCTCCCGACTTCGGCGACAAGCGGCATTCCCATTGCCTCAATTTCTCTGACATCTCTAATCGCCGTCGAACGAGAGATGTTGAATTCTCGCATGATTTCAGAAATGGTAAAGTGGGCGCGGTTGTTGATGTACCGCATGATGATGTTAATTCGTTCAACTTTTTTCATGTGGCCCTCTAAACAGTATCATATTTTGACATGATTTAAAGCTATTATAAACGTATCAAGTAAAAAAACAAATTATTTAACTCATTCAAAAAAAGGAGTGTTGATCATGGCAGTGTATACCCTTGAGGAAAAAGAAAGCTTTATCGTTCTAGGTATTGGCACGGAGTTGAAGAGCGATTACACAGATTATGCCGGCATGAATAAGGAAAAGGAAAACTTTTGGCGGGCAGTGGAGCAGGATGGAAGGCTTAACGCTTTAAAGGCCATTGCCACGAATGACTACATTTTTGCCGTGAACGAAGCTGTAAATCACAAAATGATGTATTATGCTGGTGTCATGACAGAAGCATCGGTACCGGAAGAGCACAGAGTGATTCAATTCCCGAAGGGGCAATACCTCGTCGTTAAAGGCGAAGGAAATACGGCCGAAGAGATGAGCAATAAGCTTACAGGTATTGCCTTTGGTCAAGTCTTGCCAGAAGCCCAAATGTTTGCCTATGTTGGCGGACCCAATGCAACGGTTGAAATGGGGCAGCGAGACGGCCTCGTCTATGGTGAAATATGGATTCCCGTCGTTAGAAAATAAACGAATTCATTGGAGAGATGAGAATGTCCTATATCGTTGATTTCAAAAATGTATCTACGGCGGGATTAGAGTCTTCACCTGTAGCAGAAGCGCTAGCTGGTTTACGTGCTAATGAAGCCCGCTACTTTATGAATAAATACAAACATGAATTTACGATTGTACCCGCAAGCGAAAGTCAGGAAAACCTTGAGTATGTGAACCGCATTTTGAAAGAGCGTGATATTGCGTTTACGGCCAAACCTTTAGAAACGTCGCGTTTTCAAGTGGAAAATATCCAATTTACCTACGTCTTTTATGAAGATGGTCTTGGCATTAATGTCATGTATACGGTTGATGACCCTAAGAAGCGGGCCGTTGGTTTTAAGCTTTCTGAGGGAATGGAGGTACCAAAGGAGTTGGAAGGGAAGTTTAAGTTTGCTAGGCAGAAGTCTAAACTAGCCGGAACCATTCGGGGCTCGTTTTTTGTAATTAAAGGACAATATTAAAGTATGTAATAAATGATCCCCTCAAGGCCAACAACCTATTCGTTGTGGGCCTTGAGGGGATTTTTCATGGGCAGAATGGAGGTCTATGATCCAGGCAATTAAGTCTTGCAACCATAAGGCTTAACTAGTTTTTGGAAAGTGCTAAAGTTGAGGAATTAATAATACGCAATGTGAAAATCTGAATTAAGATGAGAAGGTGTATGACACAAAATGAAACGAAACGATAATACATTTCGACTATTATATATCTTATAGAAGTAGGACATAATACAATTTTGGAGGTGCAAGTATATGCCAAAAGTAAATAATGCTCCATATCAAAATCCTGAATTAACGATCGATAAAAGAGTTGAGGACTTAATGTCCAGAATGACACTCGAACAGAAAATTGCCCAACTCGGCTGTGTGATGTCCGTGGGTGGAACATTAGATCATTTGGATGCTCAGCTAGCCAATGGTATCGGTGAAGTGGCTGTAATGATAGGCGGCAAGACGGCGGCAGAAAATGCGGGTTTGGCAGAAAAAATTCAAAAGTATCTCTTAGAAGAAACGGATCTCGGTATTCCTGCTATCCTGCATGCTGAGGCGTTATCAGGTGGTGTGTTTGCTGAAGCAACAAATTATCCAATTGCAATTGGACTAGGCGCAACCTGGGATCCGGAAAAAGTGCAGCTCATGGGTGATGTTATCCGTAAACAGATGAAATCGATCGGATTTAGGCAAGCGCTTTCACCTGTTATGGATGTTGCGCGTGATCTGCGTTGGGGTCGAATTGGTGAAACCTACGGAGAAGACCCGACATTAATAGCTAGCTTGAGCGTCGCTTTTGTTAAAGGCATACAAGGGGATGATTTAAAAGAAGGCGTTGCCGCCACCGCCAAGCATTTCCTTGGTTATAGCATGTCCGAAGGCGCATTGAATATGGCGAGCCAGCATATAACCCGCAGGGAAATACGAGAAGTACATGCAAAGCCGTTTGAAGCTGCAATCCGAATGGCTGATCTTGCTTCGGTTATGAACTCATACGGTTCACTTGATGGTGAACCCATTGTTTCTTCCAGAGACCTGATTACAGATCTGCTAAGAGGCGAAATGGGCTTTAATGGCATCACGGTTACGGATTATATGGCGATTGAAAGACTGACGGAATCCTTCCATACCGCTGAAGATATAACAGATGCAGGGATACAATCATTGCAGGCGGGTATGGATATAGAACTACCTATGACAAAGTTCTATGGGGCTCCTTTGCGTGAAGCTGTTAAACAGGATCGCTTGTCAATTTCTGTAGTTGACCAATCGGTACGCAGAATGCTGGAGATAAAGTTTCGCCTAGGATTATTTGAAAATCCTTATCCGGATTATAAGGCAATTGAAGCTAACTACCACCAGCCGGAAGATGATGAGTTATCTTATAAGCTAGCTAAAGAATCAATTGTCCTATTAAAAAATGATAATAACCTATTACCGCTTTCCAAAGAAATTAAAAAAGTGGCAGTCATTGGACCTAATGGTGATTTGCATCGAAGCAAGTATGGGGCTTATACCTTCCCTGCAATGGTAGAAATGGGTATGAGAATGCTGGAAAATAATGATTCAAGCGGCATGGCTGGTGTAGATATCACCGAGATGAATATACAGGGCGGTTTAAAGGAATTGCCAATGCTTGAACCGATGTTGCAAGGCATGTACCCAATGTCTTCTACTGTGAAGAAAGCTATTGAGACCAAGCTTCCCGCTGCTCATGTCACTTATACCAAAGGTTGCGATATCATGGATGAAGATCGTTCAGGCTTTGAGGAAGCAATTCATCATGCTGCGGAAGCTGAGCTCGTTATTATGGTGATGGGTGCTAAAAGTGGTTGGGGACAAGGCTGCTCCATTGGTGAAGGAATTGATAGTTCAGATATTGGCCTTCCTGGTGTACAAGAGGAACTAATTAAAGCTATTCATGCAACCAATACGCCTATAATTGTCGTGCACATGAGCCCGCGGCCGCTGTGCAGTGCATGGGTAATTGAGAACATACCTGCAATTATCGAAGCCTGGCATCCAGGACAGTGATGCTCACAGGCAATATCCGACGTTCTGTTTGGCGATTATAATCCAGGAGGGAAACTTCCATTCACTAGTATTCGAAGCGCTGGTCAAGGACCATCTTACTACAGTTATCAAAAAGGCAGTGGTTACGCAACACGAGGCTTTGAGATGATGAACAATAAAAGTGGATATGTGAATGAAACAGCCAAGCCATTGTTCTGTTTCGGGCATGGCTTGTCCTATACAGATTTTAGTTATTCCGATTTCGTCATTTCTCAAGATCAGGTACCCGCTAATGGAGTGGTTGAAATCACTTGCAAGGTTACAAATGCAGGAAAATATGAAGGTGATGAGGTTGTACAGGTATATATCACCGATAAACTTGCTTCCATGGTACGTCCAAACAAGGAGCTTGTGGGATTCAAGAGAATATCGCTGCAGCCGGGGGAAAGCAAAAACGTTATTTTCACTCTGCAAATGAGCCAATTAGCATTTCTTGATAAGAAGATGAATTGGATCGTTGAAGCTGGCAAGATAGATATAATGATCGGTTCAGCTTTAGATGATATTCGTTTACAAGGTCAATTCACCATTGTGGACGGAATTACATTAGCAAATAGCAATCGGGCATTTTTCGCCGAGGGCGCCGTGGTGTAAAATTTTAAAGGCAGGATGAAGGAAGAAGGGAGGGGTGGTCTTACCCATGGAAAGCAAATACTCGTTCGAAATGATTGAGCATATTAAAGAAGCACCAATGAAGTGCTTTATCGCAGGGATCGAGCATTCCAGTCCGCATTGGCATAATGAATTTGAAGTGCTATTTCTATTAAAAGGTTCATTGGAGGTAACTTCCGAAAATAAAAAACACACGATGAAAACGGGAGATATTATTCTGTTTAATAGTAATTCAATTCATTCTATTAATTGCTTGGAACAGGATAATTATGCGTTAGTTCTGCAAATTAATCCAGCTATTTACCAGTCTGACTATGGGAAAACCACTTACTTCCGTTTCCATTTAAATTCATCTGAAATTGAACAAGCTCAAGTGAAGGACTACACACAACTCCAATCCATACTTGCCCAAATCGGCATGGAAGTGTTCATGAAAAATGACGGATTTCAATACTATATCAAATCATTGTTGTATCAGCTTGTTGGATACTTGTTCCGGCATACGCGCTATGAGCCTGCCCATAAAGCAGAATCAGAGAAGAGCAATCACGATCTTAATCAATTGAGCATGATTATTGATTATATCAATGCTAATCATCAGTTGAAAATGACATTGGATCATGCTGCTCATAGTCTAAATATGAGTATTTCGTCGCTTTGTCGGTTTTTTCGAGATAAAATGGGGATTTCTTTCGCGGAGTATTTGCATAGCGTCCGTATTAGCCATGCAAAGGAACTACTGACGGAGACCAAGCAAACGGTGCTGCATATTTCGGAAGAATGCGGATTTATGAGCTTAGCATCTTTCTATCGTTCCTTCCGTAAAGCGACAGGTACGACGCCAACAGATTATAGGGAAATGGGAGAAGCAGCATCCAAGCGTAGCCAGATTCAGATACAAGGCTATTCCATTGTAAATCCAATTATGGGTTATGAACTTCTGTCCAGCTATATGGCCAAAAGCCAGTCAAAAGGGAATTGACATGGGAATACGGTGTCTGCAACTTTAGCGGACAACCTTATTTTCACAAATGTGAAAACGCTTTCAAAAATTGTGTATTGGGGGTAATGATATGGGGACGAATAATGGGAATATCAAGATTGGCGAAAAATTCGCTTATGGGCTTGGGGATGGTGCAAACAGCGTAGTATGGGCTTCTGTTGGCGCATTCATGTTGTACTTCTTTACAGATATTGCTCATTTATCAGCAGCTGTTGCGGGTACAATTCTTCTTTGGGCGAGGGTGATTGATGGCTTTGTTGACATTCTTGTGGGTACTTTAGTGGATCGCACACAAACACGTTTTGGTAAAGCGCGCCCATGGATTTTGTGGATGGCTTTGCCGTTCGGTCTTTTTACAATTATGCTATTTAGTGTGCCAGACTTCAGCATGACAGGGAAAATCGTTTATTATTCTATTGCTTATTTTGCAGTAAATATTATTTATTCTTGTATTAATATTCCGTATGGAACCCTAAATTCGCTAATTACGCAAGACCAGCAAGAAAGACAAGTTCTTAATATTTTCAGAATGTTAACGGCTCTAATAGTGTCCCTAGTTGTTATAGTTGGAACAACAGGTTTTGTTAAAGCTTTAGGCAATGATGGCGGAGCCTGGCAACAAACATTTATTATTTATTCAGTAATTGCTGTTTTTATGTATTTTATTACTTTTTTTGGGACAAAGGAAAGAGTAAAAATCGTAACCAATACTGATACAGACACACAGGTTACTACGAAAATGAGAATTATATCTATGCTTAAAAACGAAAATATGTGGATTGTTTTTGCATTGTCTATCACAATGTTCCTTACGAACGGTATGAGCGGAATAAACATCTACTACTGCAAATATATTTTTGGCGACGAAACCAAAATGAGCCTGTTGATGCTCGCATCTTACGCACCTATTTTATTGGTTTTACCGGTAAGCGCACTATTTGTAAAAAAACTTGGTAAGCGTAACTATACATTAGTTGGCTGCTTTATCTCAATTGTTGGTTTTGTAATTATGCTGATGGCACCAGAAAACCTTAATATCATTCTCATTGGCAGTTTGATTAAAGGGATAGGTATGGGGGCACTTATGGCAACTATATTCCCAATGGTATTTGACACGATTGAATACGGCGAGTGGAAAACGGGTATTCGTGCAGAAGCCTTAACCTACAGCATGTCTAGCGTTGCTTCAAAGCTTGGCACAGCAGGCGGTGCGGCTATAATTGCTGCATTACTATCAGTTGGGGGCTATGTTGCTGGTGCAGATACGCAATCAGATTCAGCAATGCTCGCTTTTAAAGCAAGTTTTATTTATATTCAATTTGCGTTATTAATTCTTACTACCGTTCTTTTGTTTTTTTATAAACTTGACAAAATGTATCCTACTATTATGAAAGAGTTAGAAGCAAGAAAAAACGCATAGTTTAATAAATATATTTAGGGGCAAGAAGGATGCAGCGGCTTGGTGGTGTGATGGAGTTAGGCACTATAGAGATATGCTTTACCCCCTAGAGGTTAGTTCTAGGGGATTTTGTGTATTTAAAAATACAATGTTTTTCGGTCGGCTGCTCCGTTCATTTGAACAAGCCGGCTAAGAGTCTCGCAAGGATAAAGAATCACGAAGACGTTTGATATCACTTAATGGGGGCAGACCGAACATTCGAGCATATTCGCGGCTGAACTGGGAAGGGCTGTCATAGCCCACTTGGAACCCGGCATTCGCAGCTTCCGGAATATCTGAGAGCAATAATCGGCGAGCCTCCTGCAATCTTACTTGTTTTTGATATTGCATGGGGCTCATTGCAGTAACTTCTTTAAAATGAGTGTGCAAGGAAGATGCACTCATGCTTGCAGCTGTTGCCAGCTCATCAATACGCAGAGGCTTGGCGTAATCTCGGTTAATGAGAGTAATCACTTTAGCAATCCGTTGGGCACTACTGCCGCTCACGGCGAACTGCAGGATGGAAGCCCGCTGTTCATCCTTTAAAATCCGATAAAGAATTTCACGGATAATTAGAGGCGCAAGAACAGGAATATCCTGAGGCGTATCTAAAAGACGGACTAACCTCAATACAGCATCGAGAAGAGACGGGCTAGTTTTACTTACCATCAGGCCGCGGCTCGAACCTTCCTTATGATTCCATTCAAAATGGAATTCCTTGAGCATATCAACAATTTGCTCCGTATTAAAATCCAGTTGAAGACTAAGGTAAGGATGCTGTGGACTGGCTTGGATGATTTGTCCGGTAATCGGCAAATGTACGGAGGCAACCAGGTAGGACGCTGGATTATATTGATAGCTCTCTTGTCCTAGCATGATCAATTTCGATCCTTGTGCAACAATACACAAGGATGGATTATAGATCGAATAGACCGGTTGAGATTCTCCATTAGAGCGAATGAACTTCAATGAAGTAATAGCTGTAGAATGCGTTCCTTCACTATAATGATCAATAACGTACGCCAATTCTTTCTGTTGTCTAATGATCTCGCCATCCAATGTCATTTTTTATCGTCACAGGTCCCTTCCTTTGCTTTGCTTTGTTTTCAATCTTATTACGATTTGGAGTATTATGCAAGAATTCAACAGGATTCAGCTACCGGATCACCTCTCATTTGTTACATACTTGGATTACAGAAAAGCTTACTTGCGCTACAGGATATTGAAGGAATACGTTCGCAAGCAATCGCAATAAATCAAAGGAGGAATTCAAAATGGAGAAAAAAAACATTGTGGAACAACAATTCTATGTGGGTATGTGGGTTACCCAGAACGGTTACATTCGTCATGAGCTTCTGCCTGACGGACGTTACGACGAGGCCCGCGGTAATAGGAAAAGCGCCTATCAAGGCAGTTACACCATAAAAGGAGATCATATCGACTATGTAGATGATACCGGATTCACTGCTGACGGAGATTTTCGGGACGGTATTCTCTACCATGGAGGGATGATTTTTTATCGGGAAAAATAAAGGTCATATCGAGAGAGGAACTAAACAAACATGTCAAGTACGTTAAAAATTTACACCTTAGCGATTCTTAGCTTTTTAGTCGGAACATCGGAATATATCATAGCGGGTATACTGGATAAAATCGCAGAGTCAATGGGTGTCTCGGTGGTGACGGCGGGTCAGCTGATTACCGTTTTTTCGCTCGCTTACGCTTTTGGCGCACCGTTCGTGATGGCTATGACTGTCCGTATGGAACGACGAAAACTTATGCTTTACGCGCTATTCTTTTTTGTAATAGGAAATGGGCTTGCCTATGTATTGCAGGGCTATGAACTTCTTATTATATCGCGGGTCATCATGGGTGTAAGCGCAGGTGTCACAGTTGTTTCCGCACTAACGATAGCGGCCAAGGTTGCCCTGCCAGGCAAGCAAGGAAGTGCTCTTGCAGCCGTGCTTATGGGCTTTACAGCTTCCTTGATTTTCGGTGTTCCGATTGGAAGAGTTATAGCCTCTGCTTATGATTGGAAAGCCGTTTTCGGGGGAATCGCATTGGTTGGGTTACTTTCTATCATCATTATTTCGCTGACGATTCCTCGAATAGAAGGGGAAGAACCTGTACCCTTGCGTAAACAACTCGCACTGCTGAAGCAACCGAAGATGGTTATTGCTTTATCCGTTACTTTCTTCTGGATTGTGGGCTATTCCATTTTCTATTCCTACATTTCACCATTACTTATTACGGTAACTGGGATGAGCGATAGTACCTTAAGTACAGTGTTATTCGTTATTGGCATCGCCAGCTTGATCGGATCTAGGTTTGGGGGATTCGCCACGGACAAATGGGGAATTCATCGCGCACTATTCGGAGGATTATCGATTAATGGCATAGCTCTAATTATGATTGCATTAACGATTTATTCTCCGGCTATTCTGATCCCGATGTTAATCGTTTGGTCATTCGCGGTTTGGGCTCTTGGTCCTCCGCAACAATTACACTTAATTGCACTCGCTCCTGATTCTGCGGGAATTATGCTTAGTTTAAACAATTCGGTACTTCAGCTCGCCATGGCTGTCGGTGCTGGAATTGGGGGCATTGCCGTAGAGCAAGTATCACTGACGTTCGTCACCTGGGTTGCGGCTGCAGGAATTGCTTTTGCGATTTGGGCAGTCATCTTATCTCGCAGAAATGCCAGATCTGAAAAATCCATTCAGATGACCGGGCAGCAATCGACTTGACACAGGAGGTCTTTATAAATGAAGTATCCAAAAGTTTGGTTCATTACAGGATCATCTAAAGGTTTAGGGCTCACCCTCACACAAAAACTTTTGGCAGAGGGATATCGGGTTGCTGCAACGTCAAGAAGCCTCGATGCGCTAAAAACAGCCGTAGGTACCGAAGAAACAGATTATTTCCTGCCGTTGCAGGTTGACCTTGCCCAAGAGCAAGATGTTCAAACGGCCATCAGATCTGTCATTAGCAAATTTGGCCATTTGGACGTTGTCGTTAATAACGCAGGCTATGGGCAGCAAGGAACGTTTGAATCGTTGACTGATCAAGAGATACGCACTCATTTCGACATTAACGTATTTAGCATTTTTAACGTATTGCGTCATGCTATTCCACATCTTCGAAAGGCCGGCTCAGGCCACATCTTTAATATTTCCTCCATTGGCGGCTTTAAAGGCGGCTATTCCGGTTGGGGCAGCTACTCGGCTACCAAATTTGCAGTATCCGGTCTTACAGAGGCTTTGGCTGCGGAGGTGAATCCGTTTGGGATATCGGCCACCGTTGTTTATCCCGGTGCTTTCCGTACCAACTTCCTAACCAAAGAATCATTGGCAATCTCTCCAAATCCAATCAGCGCGTATACGAAAGCTCAGGCTTCCATTGATCGCTATCTTGAATTGTCAGGTAAACAGCAGGGCGATCCCGAAAAAGCGGCTGACGTTTTGATACAAGCGGCCGCAACTTCCAATCCTCCGCTGCATCTTTTTTTAGGGCCCGATGCTTATGCAGCGGCAAATGAAAAAATAAAGAGTGTGATTCATGACTTGGAAAAGCACAAGGATGTAACGCTTTCTACCTCGTTTAAAGAATAATGCATGGAGCAGTGATTTTAGACTCATTGCAGCCAACATGGCAGCGCCTTGTTGTATCTCTTTAGCATCGAGCTTGAGATATCCGGCATCACGATCCCCTATCTGCATGAGAACAGCCTGCCCGCCATGATTCGGACCAGTGACGATTGACCGACGTATCTCCTCGCAGCATAGCCACAGACGAGTCCTGCGCCATTACCGGCAGGCTCGTCTTGCTTTTTACAGGACCATTGCTTAATTACAAAAACAGGCTCAAAGCTGGCTTCTTACGCATAAGGAGCAATGAAATGCATCGTAAGGACTACCAACGACCAGATAAAATAATTCCCCTCCGATAGCTCTTTAAGAGTATTATTCCCACTATTCTTTCTTCGGATAAAGCTCAACTGCAACTTTTTGACTACTATCAAGATTCACCCGAGACAGACCGTTCTCGCCAGAGTATACGAACCAGTTATCGACAAGTTTATATATAAAGTATTTGTCTAACCGGCCAACTTTCAGCATTTCTTCAGCGGAGTTTAAGTCTAGGTTCATATGTAAAAATTTGAAATGGAATATAATCGTGGTAACCAATTTTTAGATGAAGGAGATATCTAAATGAAGCCCGTTATAAAGCCATTTCATTCTAAGTTTAGGTTTAAGCTCGGCTCAGTCCGAAACAAATTAGTTATTTCGTTCATGCTTATTCTGTTGCTGCCTAGCTTAGCAATTGGAGGTTTTTCTTACATAACCGCAAAGAATAAAGTGGATGATCAGCTCCAAAGCATGGCCACAACCGACATTTCTCTTGTTAGCAAATTGGTCGATCAATACATACAAGTAAAGATTGCTGATGTAAATACATTGTCACAGCAGCTGTCGAATGACTCGGCTGGCGAGCAGCTGAATGTGTATGCGCAGAACCACCCCGAGGTTGAAGCCGTCACACTTGTTGAAAGTAGCGGGGATTATCTCTATGCACCCAGCAGTCTGAAGCTTGCCCCGGATTATAATCCGAAGGAAAGTACATTGTACACACAAGCTATTCAGAGTGAGGATCAGGTCGTAATTACGGAGCCGTATACTTCGACGGAAACGGGAAATACGGTTGTTGCTATAACGAAGGCCGCGAGTAACGGGCAGTCGGTAGTCGCTGTCGTGCTCAATTTGGAAGGGCTAAAGCAAAGCGTCAGTGATATAAAGATTGGAGAGAATGGCTTTATTATTATACTTAGCTCCGATGGATTCGGCGTTGTTCCTCCTCCTTGGGGAGTTGGAGAAGCACCAGAAGGAACGAATAGTGCCGCTGCTACAGCTAATACACTCGAGGAAACAGCAGCTGAAACGACAGATCAACCACCGGCAATGTTCAGCGACCAGTCAGGCCAAATTGAACAGGTATCTCCAGATGGGGATACTCGGCGTTTGATCTACATTACGAATTCATTAACAGGTTGGAAAATTGCAGGCGATCGCTCTCCAAGTGAAGTTACACGTACAGCGGCTCCTATTCTAAACAATACGCTGCTCGTAATTGTGTTGTTTACGCTAATCGGATCATGCCTAATGTTCTTCATCGTACGTTCAATTACCAAGCCTTTGAGAGCTCTAACCGATACATCACGAATCATTAGTCGGGGAGACCTGAGCCAGCGAGTGGACGTTAAGTCGAAGGGTGAGTTTGGTGAGCTTAGCGCTACCTTTAATCTAATGGTCGATTCGCTTAAAACGGTTTTATCTGAAGTAGGTCATTCCGCCACTCAGTTGGCAGCTTCGTCAGAACAGTTATCAGCAAGCGCGGGACAAACCGCAGCAGCCACGGAGCATATCGCAGGTGCAATTGAGCAGATGGCGGATGGTGCCAATGAGCAGGTAAGCTTGGTTGACGAAAGTGCACACACCATTGATGGCGTTTCGGGTAAAATACAGCAAATTGTCGAACGCGCGCATACGGCTGCAGCAATGACTGAGCAGGTTTCATTGAAATCAACGGAAGGCGGACAAGCTATTCAAAGCGCTGTGAAACAAATGAGCTCGATAAACGGCTCAGTCGACGGATTGTCTAATGTTATTAGCCATTTGGTACATACTTCGACGGAGATTGGCCAAATTATTGAAGCTATTTCGTCTATATCCCAGCAAACGAACCTGCTAGCATTAAATGCAGCAATCGAGGCAGCGAGGGCGGGGGAACAAGGTCGCGGATTTGCAGTAGTTGCGGGAGAAGTGAGGAAGCTAGCTGAGCAATCCACGCAGTCGACGGAGAAAGTCGCTGCTCTAATCGTCGCGATTCGTGAAGAGATTAGCGAAGTAGAAAATTCAATGCGAGTTACGACGAACGAAGTGAGCGTAGGCATGAAGGTCGTTCAGCTGGCGGGCAGGCTATTCGCCGATATTGAGAGTTCTGTTGGCGAGGTGGATAGTCAGGTTCGCGAGGTAACGGGGACAGCTGAACAAATTTCTACAGGGGCTTCGCAAGTAGTGAAGGCAATTAGGGACATCTCCCATGTTTCTCAATCGACTGCTGCGGGCGCACAGACGGTATCGGCAGCAACGCAGCAGCAGCTGGCTTCAATGGAAGATATATCTTCCTCCTCGTCTCGTCTGACCCGAATGGCAGTAGATCTGCAAGCGATCGTGGATAAGTTTAAGCTTTAATGGATTTAGTATTAGAAGGTGCCTGTAGGGGCACCTTTTTATTTTCCGCAAGTAACGGCAAAAAAGGAATATTACGATCGCCTCGCACAAAAGCGTCTTGCTGATAAATATTGGATCTGACTACGCTAAGGATTAGATTATTATTGTTCAGATAGAAGCCGACCGCCATCACCGCCCCTAGAAACAAACCTATTACTTTTAGAACAAGCCCTCTTTCCGAAAACGGAGATCGCTTCATGAATACCCCACACCCCTAACCAATCATATAAAGGAAAAAATGCGATGTTAGAAAGCCATTATTGCAATTTATATCTAACGCTTTGAAGTCTGTCAGTGGTTGTTTTTTATTGAAATTTACAAGGAGAAGGAAATTATATACATTGTAGAGATTTTGTAGAGGCTAGGTTTTTAAACTAGGAAAGAAAGTGTTCAAATTCGGTTCAAAGTGTAGCAGTAGTTTTGGGAATGGAGGAGAAATGTGTCTTGAAACGTAAACGCAGCATAGGTAAAGCAATATTCTCTTTCTGCCTGGCCATTATGCTTGTCTTGCAGACAGTGGCATTCTCTGCCCCTGCATATGCGGATAGCACGCCAAGCGCGGACGAACCGCAATCAGTAACTGAGGCAGTGTACGATATGCCGAACAATTCCATAATGATGGCGGCAGCCGTGACGGACAAAACGGTGGTGTTCATGGATGCTAATTCGACCTTTCCGCTGAAGGTGACGCAGGGAGCTGAAATTGCTTCAGGCGGTACAATTCAGGGCCGACAGGGATTTACCCTCAAATCAGAGGGCCTCAAGGTGCCGGTGAAGGGGGATTATGCAAATACGCCGGATGAAAATGACACGGCCAAGTACATTCAGAAGGGAGACTCGATCGAGCTAAACAGGGATCCCTACTTTAGGGAAGTGGTGCTGCCAACAGCTACCAAATCCTTAATGGCTACAACTGATTTTGGTGTGAAACAGCTTGGTACCGTGTATTTTACCCCAAATAGCATTAGGATTGTTTTTAATGGCGACGATTGGTTTTTCAATGGTGTGGGAAAAGCGGTTTCCTTCGGCTTTGAAACCACTGCCAATTCGGATGTAACGGGGATAAATTACGGCGATACAAAGCCTATCTCGATTTTCGGGGGAGCGTTTGAGCTAAAGAACCCGGATGTTACGCCGGCGTACAGCATCAGCTTGACAGGAAACAACTGGCCAAAGAATGGAAGCTGGACTTGGTGGTATGTGACCGTGCCAGCCTATCAGGATGGTTATTTGACCATCCAGTCTACTCCATCCTCTTTTGATGTGCTTGATGCAACGATCAAGCTGCCACTAGATGGGATGTCATTCTATACGAAGCCTGCCGATTACCGTATGACCTATG
The DNA here is from genome assembly GCF_002741035.1 of Paenibacillus sp. BIHB 4019. Taxonomy (NCBI): domain Bacteria; kingdom Bacillati; phylum Bacillota; class Bacilli; order Caryophanales; family Paenibacillaceae; genus Paenibacillus; species Paenibacillus sp. BIHB 4019. The sequence goes on from NZ_CP016808.1 coordinate 2,210,029, forward strand.
TACCAGGCTCCTTTAAGGTAAACGGCACTACGGTAGAGCCAACCATAGATGCAGATGGCGGGCTGAGCTACATCTTCCCGGCAGATACTGGAGTGGACCCAAAAGTTGAGTATCAAGCGTGGTTTAACAAGGATTTTTATTATAAAGAATATCGGGGCGTGACACTCGATCCCGGTCGATCTAACGGACAGCGTTTTGATCCAAAGGTTGAACTGAGGGATACGGGTACTAGTGTAAAAGCCACTGCAGTGCGGGAAACGTGGGTAGCTCCCGACTGGATTCAAGCATCCGCCTCATATGACCATCCAAATGAAACGATTACTTGGAAAGTAACGGTTAACCAATATAACAAAAAAGGGTTAAGGGACTTTTCTATAACGAATGTATTACCTGCTGGGCTGGAATTTGAATCGGCTGCATGGAAGACTACGGTAGATGGTACTGTATCTGAAGAAACACAAATTTCACCAGATTCAAACGGAGTTTATTCCTTTGGGGATATTAACGGAAAAGTAGAATTAGTAATTAAGAGCAAGGTAAAAAGCGGTTCCAGCTTTAGAATCGACCCTCGTGCCAACTGGAATTTGGATACACCAAATGGCATACAGAACAACGATGTCATGACGGGCACAAGACCTAACGCAGTAACTGACGAGGCGATTGTCACCATCGGGGCGCATACTTTTACAAAAACAGCCGCTATTACGATGGAGGATTATAACCTGGGCGGCATTACATGGACCGTTAACTTAACGCCACAGTATGCTCTGCCAAATGCAGCAGTATACGATGTACTGGTACATGGCGGAGATTTGAACGTCTTGGACAACGCCGTGGATGAAACGGGCGAGGTTAGCGCGGAAACGATTGCGAAAATCAAAGCAAACGTTAATACTGCGCAGATTTGGAAGCAATATCAGGCGGGAACTTTGAAGAGCAATGCAACTAGCCTGACCATGAAAAATATCCCTTTAACCGTTAACGGTAAAGTGGTGGCTGATTTAATCAAGGTGACCGGATACACAGAAGAAGCTGCATCCTTCAGCTTCCGTTCACTTGAGACCAACACAGATGTCCTCTTCAGACAGGATATTAACGCAGGGAAAACGATCTGGAATCGGGCTTTGCTCATTGACGGCGAAACCGTAAAACAAGCGCAAAACAACGCCAACCTTCACCTGCGTATGCTGAACAAGGATATGCTTACGGCATCCTACCCTATTAAGGGGGATGGGACGGCTGACACCTGGTATACTCCGAACAACGTTCAACGCTATATCGGTTATGACAACTCATCAAGCGGTGACGCATACACCTTGGCTGGTTATGACCGGATAACTAAGACGGTCACCTTCCGCCTAGGCGTCAATATGCCGGGCTACAACACAGTCGAAATGGCGAAAGACGGCGGGAGTCGGGTCATTACCAATGTGAAGCTGGTGGATACCTTGCCCGAGGGCTGGGAATTCGTTCCTTTTGGAGAAGGAAAGGACTATGAACTCTATAAGGGCTACTCGGATAATGTCAGCGGCACTGGCTATGGGGTCCGGAATAACGCCGTGTCAATCATCGAGCCAAACAGTTCTGCTCATGTGGCGAGCTTCTCCCATAGCGGCAATAAAGGCACCTTTACCTTTTCCAAGTTGGAAAGCCCTTATGTCATTTTGGTTAAGGCGAGACCTTCCAATGCGGCTCTGGAGAAATATTTAGAGGAATACACCACCAACGGCACAGACAAGCAGGTGCTGTATAACAAAGCCGACCTCCATATGACATGGGGCGGAGAAGAGAAGATTCTCACCGAACAGCGCAAAGTTATTGTACCTATTCAAACTCTGGGCAAGTCGGTAACTAAGCCAGTTCCAGGGGTGCTGGAGTGGACGGTAAACTATACCCCGCCATTCAACATGGAGCAGGGTGTTTATTTACAGGATACCCTAGGTGCAGGTATGAATCTGCGCTATGAAGTAAACGGAAAGCTTGTGCTCACAGCGCCTAGTATGGCAGTCTATCCTGCTAAACTGACTGCCGGCGGTGCTCTTGAACGAGACGGTGCTGCACTGAATCTCAGCGATCCGAATGCTGAGGTTCAGGTGGAAGCCGGGCCGGGCGAGGACGGCACCACGGTTCTATTATTCAAAATGGACAATCCTAATAAGTTTTACCAGTTTGTGTACCAAACCGAGGTTGACCCAACTAAAGCGAGAGCTGGCGACAAAATGGGCAACGAGGTAAAGCTGATGGGCGATGATAAGCTGAAATCTGTCAGTGCCAAAAGCGAAAGCACGCTGGACAGTTCAGACGTAGCTGGCAGTTCAAGCTCCAATGCCCTGCTGCCCCTGAAAAAGGTAGATCCCGACAACAATCCGCTAAAAGACGTAGAGTTCACACTCTATAAGAAAGGCGACGGAACTCAAGTCGCTAAAGGAACAACCGATAGCGGAGGGAAGCTTAATCTGCTATTCCCAGATCCAGGGTATTATGAGTTGAAAGAAACTTATATTGATACCACGACATGGTTGCCAACTACGAGAATTTATCAGGTTTACGTCGGGAATACGCCTGGAAAGCCCATCTGGGTAGACGGCGTGAAGGTAACCTCTGATAATCCGTTGGTCGTGCCTACGCCAGCGCAAGGAAAGCTGACCATCAGCAATAAGGTGGAAGGGAACGGCAGCGACTCTTCCAAGACTTTTGAATACACCGTGACCTTCACTGGCGAAGGCAAGGACGGAGAGTACGCCTATCAAAAGTCGGATAATACGTCTGGCATGATTAAGAATGGAGACAAGATTACCCTCAAGGACGGAGAATTTCTGACGCTCCCTACATTGCCTGCGGATCTGGTCTATACCGTAACGGAGGCCGATTATACGAGCGTTGACGGTTATACCACCACGCCGGAGACGAGAGAGCTGTCCGGAACAATCGTGAATAAAGGCGATCACAAGGCGGACTTCATCAATGAGCGAACCGTTAACAAGCTGACCGTCAGCAATACGGTCATGGGCAACGGCGGCGACAAGACGAAGGAGTTCGAGTACACGGTCATTTTTGAGGATGCAGGCAAGGATGGAAGCTACGCTTACTTGAAATCGAACGGCAGCACCGGAACGATCAAGTCCCTTGATACCTTCAGGCTCAAGGATGGAGAGACACTGGATATTTTGGATCTGCCTAAGGGTCTGAAATACACCATTACCCAGAAGGAATACACAGCCGAAGAATACGTGACCATTCCTGAGGAACGGTATTATACCGGAATCATGGAGGGTAAAGATGAAGCTGCCCCGTACACGAACCTGCGAGTCTTGAAGGGCGGACTGCTAATTAGCAATACAATTAAAGGCAAAGACGAGGACAAACAGAAGCCGTTCAAGTATACGGTCACCTTCACAGGCGAGGGAGCAAGTGAATCCTACTCCTATGAGAAGTCGGACGGCAGCAAGGGCGCTATTAAGAGCGGAGAGACCTTCGAGCTTGCAGATGGCCAGACGCTCGTTGTGCAAGGTCTTCCGACAGGTCTCCAGTATAAGGTGACCCAAGATGATTATACGAATGACGGCTATGTGACGGATCCCGAAAGTCTCGTTCGCACAGGCACCATTCCGGAGAAAAAAGTGGCCGAAGCACACTTTGTCAATACCCGCCCGTATCTGGAAGGCGTACTGCGTGACAACAACACAGGAGAAGCTATTCCGAATGCGCCCGTTACAGTGACCGATCTGAAGACAGGCAAGGAGCTTCAGGTGGTGACGAATGAGAAGGGCGAATATTCGGTCCCAGTCACAGCGGATACCGACTATACGATCACATATACGAAGAGGTATCAGGTAGGCGGGAAGGATGTCCCTGTAGAATTCACGCAAAAAGCAAATGTGGACGGCAGCGTGACAGGCGAGACCGTTCCAGCGGACATTACGGCAGTAGGGATCGTTCTGTTCAAGCAGCCGGATGGAGCGAAAGAGCTATTCAACGATTCGTTTACCAGCCAGATGCATATCTATTTGAAGGACCAGCACGGCAATTATTTGATGGAGAACGGTCGTCCCAAGGCGTTTCCGATGGCTTCAAACGGAACTTTCTCCGTGGAAGGGCTAAGCGAGCAGAAGTACACAATGGAAGTTCGCTATACAGCTGTGACAGGCGAGGAACTGCTCCTCAAAGTGACGCAACTGGACGTGAAAGCTAACGGAGAGTTGAATATTTCCGAGGAATTGGTTGACCCTTACGGTACGGTTTATGATGAAACGACAGGAAATGCCACCACTGGCAAGAAAATTGACGGAGCCAAAGTGACATTGTATTATGCGGATACGCAGCGGAATAGAGATAAAGGCCGCATCCCGGATACGAAAGTAACGCTTCCTGCGGTTCCGAATTTCCCGCCGCACGACAATGAGAGCCCGGAGCAGGATAGCGATGCAAATGGCTTCTATGCGTACATGGTGTTTCCTGAAGCGGATTACTATCTGATCGTAACGAAGGACGGATACGAGACGCACAGGAGTGATACGATTTCTGTCGATTTTGACATTGTAAAATATGATGTGCCAATGAAGCCGATCAGTTCCGGTGGCGGAACAGGCGGCAACGGCAACGGCGAAACAGGCGGCAACGGCAACGGCGGCAACGGCGGCAACGGCGGAACCGGCAACGGCAACGGCGGAACCGACAACGGCAACGGCGGAACCGACAACGGCAACGGCGGAACCGACAACGGCAACGGCGGAACCGGCAACGGTAACGGCGGAACCGGCAACGGCAACGGCGGAACCGACAACGGCAACGGCGGAACCGACAACGGCAACGGCGGAACCGACAACGGCAACGGCGGAACCGACAACGCAACGGCGGAACCGACAACGGCAACCGGAACGGCAACGGCGGAACCGACAACAGCAACGGCGGAACCGGCAACGGCAACGGCGGAACCGGCAACGGCAACGGCGGAACCGACAACGGCAACGGCAACGGCGGAACCGGCAACGGCAACGGCGGAACCGACGACGGCAACGGCGGAACCGGCAACGGCAACAGCGGAACCGGCAACGGCAACAACGAGCTGGACGATGCCCCAATGACCGGAGACAACAGCGTACCGCCAATCTTCTATATGGCTTTGGCGCTGATGTCCTTAATGACGATCGGGTTCTGTCTACTCGGTAACAAGAAGAGAAAGCACATCCAGTGACCGGAAAGGCGGTAAGAAAATGAGCAAAACTAAAAAAATTCTTATCGCCGTTTCCTTCCTTGTGTTGGTATTTTCTTTCGTTAGTGCCGGGAGAACTCTCCTGCGTGATTATGCTGAGCAGCAGAAACTCAAAGAGCTGACAAAAGTTTGGGAAGAAGGGTCGGACAAAGTCGGAGGGGATGCATTCCCCTCCCTTTTGTTCAATAAGGCAAATGTGCCGGTCATGCTTCCCGAATTTCGAGGGCTTTACGAGAGGAACCCGGACATCGTCGGCTGGCTGAACATGGACGGCACCCGAATTGAGTACCCAGTCATGCAGAATCAACAGGATGCGGAGTTCTATCTCAATCATGATTTCGATAAAAAGGAAAACAAAGGCGGCCTCCCATTTTTGGACGCGCATAGTCGGACCAACGGCTCGGACATTTTGCTGATTCATGGACATCACATGAAAAGCGGCTGGATGTTTAAAGATTTAATGAAGTACAAGAACGAAAGCTTTTATAAAGAGCATGCTACGTTCCAGTTCAGCACGCTTTACGAACAGGAAGAGTATGAGATCGTTGCTGTTATTCTTTCAAAAGTTTATCGCAAATCGGACACCGTTTTTAAATACTACCAGATTGAGAATGTAAGTACGCCCGCCGAGTTCGATTCGTATGTTCAGAACATCAAAGAACTCGCTCTTTTTGATACTGGAGTAACAGCCCGATATGGCGACAAGCTTATTGTGCTGTCCACGTGCGAGTACTCGACCGAAAACGGCCGGTTAGCGGTGGTTGCCCGAAAGCGTTAATGACGATGTTGAAACACGAAATCAAACTGCTTCATATTGCGTTCTCCACTTGGAGGACGCGATTTTTTTTGCCTCCGAAACTCTGTGGTATTATATCCTTGTCCTGACAATGCCCCTGCATCTCTAATAAGTATATTATCTGTCTGAAGCTTTTTTATTGTCCATATAGGTTGACAGTGATAATTGTTATCAATAATGTAAAAATAGACGAGAGTCTTGTTCAAGAATTGCAACTGCACATGATGTACAACGGTCGAACTTAGGATTCATGGCCAATTACTGTTGAGATGAGGTATGCAATGTGAAAATCGATGTTAATCAGCTAGCAGAGCATCTGGCACGCACACCTTTTCAAGTAAAAGGAGTATATCGCTACGCTAAAAATCCAGGCGTGCCTCACGCTGACTATACAGATTCTTTTCCCGGATTTGTATTTCCTCTTACAGGAAAAACACAATTTCAATTCAATGGCACTCCCTATATTTTTTCGCCAGGAAAAGTTGTACATGGGGGTGCAAAAATGAAACTAGCCCAAAAAGTGTTTGAAAAAACGGACTGGGAATACATTCTGGTTTTATACCGGATATGCAGCTCAGAGCTAGAAGAGTCAAGCTTTTCGCATCAGCATTTTGAATTATTAACAGGGCAATCTCCTCGTCTTATTGAATTAATTATGCGTCTTTGGCATGTTTATAATCAGCGTGGAGGCATTTCGATGTTTCAGACCGAGATGCTGTTTCGCGATGTGCTGAATGAAGCCTTATTATGTGTGGAAAATAGGCAAAATAGTTGTGAATCGCATACCTTATTCGAACGGGTTTCTAATTATATTCAAGAATACTATTATCAGAGTCTTACAGTAGCATCGCTTGCAGAACAAAATAACGTTAATCGAAATCGACTTTCTTACGTGTTTAGAAGACATGCAGGTATGGGGCCAGCAGAATATTTATTAAAATATCGGATAAACATGGCGCAAGAAATGTTATTTACAAGTGATGCGCCGATACAACAAATTGCGCAAACGGTTGGAATGGCTGACCCCTTTTATTTTAGTAGAGTGTTCAAGAAACAATTTGGTGTTTCTCCCACTGAATATCGAGAGAACTTCATCAATAATCCATGCTAATTTCAGCAGGAATCCATTCTAATCAGAAAATGACTTTACTATAATAGTGTCAAATCAACGAAAGTATGATGTTGGAGCATTTTTTATAAGCAAAAGATTAAGGGCCTGCTCACTATAACGGTTTATTGAAAAATAAGAATATAAGGAGGGGTTAATATCCATTACCAAGCTATTAATCTAAATGAGAAGCTATCTAAATTTGACGACTTTTGGTCTCTGAAAGTCATTGGTGAAATGAACGACTATCAATTTAAGCTTATTAAAATTGCTGGGGAATATGAATGGCATGTTCATCAAGATACCGATAAAGTATTTATGGCACTCGAAGGGGAGATGATCCTTGATTTTCGTGATGGCCAAGTGAAAATTTCCAAGGGCGAGATGTTTATTGTCCCGAAGGGAGTAGAGATGAAGCCTTCCGCCGAAAAGGAATGCCATCTCATGTTGGTCGAGCCTAAAAGAGTTGTAAACACTGGCGATGCGGAGTCCGAATTAACAGCAGCCAATGATACTTGGATCTAGTGCTTGTTACTAGTATGTAGTTTCCTGTACGAAGACGGGCGATTTGCTCAGTAGAAATGTCATGTTTAACCCTTGTCTCTACAATGAAGGACACCCAATCAGGGTGTCCTTCATTGTGCTTTATTAATGCTAAGATGAACTGTATCATAAATAACAGCAGGTTTTTTTGGAAATAATAAAATAAAAGGAGAGATGGAAATGTCCTATATCGTTGATTTTAAAAATGTGTCTACAGTTGGTTTAGAGTCTTCGCCTGTAGTAGAAGCGCTTGCTGGATTACGTGCTAATGAAGCCCGTTATTTCATGAACAAATACAAGCATGAATTTACGGTTGTGCAAGCTAGTGAAAGCCAGGAGACTCTTGATTATGTGAACCGGATTTTGAAAGAAGAACGTGATATTGAATTTGCGGCCAAACCGTTAGAAACATCGCAGTTCCAAGTGGAAAATATTAAATTTGCCTATGTCTTTTATGAGGATGGTCTTGCGATCAACGTCATGTATACGGTTGATGACCCTAAGAAGCGGGCCGTTGGTTTTAAGCTTTCTGAGGGGATGGAGATACCAAAGGAGCTAGAAGAGAAGTTCAAGTTTGCCAGACAGAAGTCTAAACTAGCTGGTACCATTCGGGGTTCGTTTTTTGTAATAAAAAAAGAATATTAAAATAAGTAAAAGCGCAATTTGAAGGGGGCCATCCATTTATTCTGTTTGCAAAAAATACGAGATCAAAGAAAGGGCCATCCCGCAAAGGATGGCCCTAAATCTTGCCCTTACAGACAGCACGGTGAATCGTATCATAAGTGACGGCGAAAATAGGATACCCTTAAAAATCATTTTCAAAATTCAGGTGAAAAGGAGGTGGACTCAGGAAACACGATCATTATAATAAAAATAACAAATGTGCACAGGACCTCGTCATATAAACGGGTTTGGCAGTAATATGAAACGTCAGACAGGAGGAATTGTATTGCAGCAGCTCTTTAACGATCTGATTAAGCAGGAGGTAAAGCCGTTCCTTGCAAAGCATGGCTTTGCCAAGAAGAGTTTGAATTTTAGTAAAACGACAGAAGGCCTCTTCTACATGTTCAATTTCCAAAAATCCTCGGGCAACTCGGCAGAAAATGTTATGTTTTATGTGAATTGCGGCATTTATGCAGCGGAGTTGGCACAGATTCAATCGAAAGAGATTTTGACGGCGCCTCAGGAAGCGGAGTGTCACTTTAGAGCAAGAATCGGGGAAATTGCCCAGGCTGCTCCAGATCGATTCGCAATCACTCCTGATACGGATAGGGATGAGTTGAGAAAAACGCTGTTAGGCGGATTGGAAGAAGTTATTCGTTTCTATGATAAGATGACCCGTGCTAGATCCATTGTGGACTATTACATTTCGGGTCCATTTTTGCATCTGGGCGAAGAGAGCTTTCATTTGCTGTTGCAATCCAATGATACAGCAGCGGCTAACCAATATTTGAAGGCTTTGCAGGAAAAGTACGGAGCGGAAAATCGGTGGGCCATATTCGAAAATAAGTACGAGGCCATCTTCAATAAATACGGAGTGGAATTTAATAAGCTATAAATGCAACAAATACAGCGAACGCGAAAAAGACGATGTTCACGCTAATTTCTCGATATTCCTTACGCTTAATGTGAAAGAGGGCACCGAAAAGAACGACTACGGCAAGTGCTGTTGCGGCAATTGGCGTCAGCACCGGCAAGATGTTTGTCGCTTGAGGCAGAATGATTCCAATTGCCCCCAGCAATTCTGTTAATCCAATAAAAGCTACGAACCCTTTCGAAACGTCCTTTACCCATCCCCAAGACGCTTTGGCTTTTTTATATTGAAATGCCTTCAACCATCCGGAATAAAGGAAACCCAGTGCTACCAGACCTTGAACAATCCATAACGTGATATTCATGAATAATGCTGCCTCCTAACTACTTATTCGCTGCGCGCTAAAGGTATAATAGACCTTAATCAATGATTTAAGGAAGTAGGCACTTTATCTAAACATAGTTAACAAAAGGTTACCTTAGCCAAGCATAAGGAAATGGGAGGGTTCAATGAAATCGTATTGCAAGTTTGAATCAGCACTGGATATTTTAGTGGGTAAATGGAAGTCGGTCATTTTGCTTCAGCTTATTTCGAACGGTATTATGAGATTCAGCGAGCTGCAAAGAGCAATACCGGATATTAACAAAAAGATGCTCACGCAGCAATTAAGAGAGCTTGAATATAACGACATCGTTTATCGCAAGGTGTATAACCAAATTCCGCCGAAAGTGGAATACTCCATTTCAGACTACGGCAAAGGCTTAAGTACGGTGTTACAGGCACTTAACGATTGGGGAGAGACCCATAGCAAGCATATGATTGAGCTGCACGGTGAAGATCGTTCAGGGAATTAAGTTTGGTGAAAAAGGATGGCTAGCAGCGGTTATATAAGCTTGTTAGGCGTTAAATGCATATTCGCTGATAGCCCCGTTAAGCTAAACCTTACCCTAAGTGGGAGCAAGTTTTTTTAAGAGCGTGCCCACAAAGGGGCTGCCCCTTTCTTTTTTGCAGTTGAAGGATGATAAATGCTGCTAACAAGAATGTTTCTCGGTAGTTCCCCAATAGGGGAATGGGGAAAATAGGCCCTTTTATTTACTCTACACTTGAGCGGTGGGACGGATCACAATCTCGTTCACATCGATATTATCTGGTTGTTCGATTGCGTATGCAATTGCACGGGCCACCGCATCCGGTGTCATTGCCAGTTTATCCCGGATGGCGGCGAGTTGATCTCTTAATGCCAGGTCTGTCATGCCCTCCGTGAAATTCGTCTGCACAATACCGGGCGAAATGATGGTTACGCGCAGCTTATCGCCAGCCTCTTGGCGTAACCCCTCCGAGATCGCGCGCACAGCAAATTTCGTTCCGGAGTAGACTGACTGGTTCGGCACGGTCTTATGTCCTGCTGTAGAAGCAGTGTTCACGAAATGCCCGAAACCTTGTTTGCGAAAGACAGGCAACCCTGCAGCTATGCCATACAAAACCCCTTTAATATTGACGTCAATCATGTCCTCCCAATCTTCGACACACAGATCATCGAGAGGGGAAATGGGCATAACACCGGCATTGCTGACGAGAACATCAAGCTTCCCGTACCGTTCGCATGCCAGTGTAACGAGTCTGCACATATCCTCACGCCGTCTCACGTCAGTGCTTGCATAAACAGCTTCGCCACCCCTATTTGTAATGCGTGCCGCCAGCGCTTCAAGGCGATCCACTCCGCGCGCCCCAAGGACGACCTTTGCCCCGCGTTCGGCTAGCAACAGCGCTGTTGCTTCTCCAATTCCGCTACTTGCACCCGTAATGACGACGACTTTATTCTCCATTCTTCCTTCCAAGCTCATAGCCCAATCCTTCTTTCTGTGATCTCTTGGCCTTGCAAGTACATTTTAAGAAAAATTCGATTGAATCGGGTAGATCAATCATGTCCTATTCTTGCCTAATCCTATTCGGTGTGGATATAATTAGCCATCAGAGTTTGCGGAAAGGAAAGATGAAGCATGCACAATTTCGTCCACCCCCCTAAGATTTCTGCCCATCTGCAAGAACTGATTCTTCTTATTCAACGTCACGCGCCTTCGGACGGAAAACACGCCACAGCAGTGCCGGATCTTTGTTTCAGGCGCGCAAGCCATATGTCGGAGCCGACGCATACGGTCAATATGCCCTCACTGTACGTGGTCGCACAAGGTTCAAAGACTGCAATGCTGGGCGGGGAAAATTACGTGTACAATCCGGCTACCTACATGGTCACCTCAGTGCATCTGCCTGTAATCGGGAAAATCACTTTAGCCTCGCCGCATGTTCCTTATCTAAGCCTTCATTTATCCATTAACCCAGATGAAATTCTGGACATTATCCATAAGAGCAGCTCCCAATGGAACGGAAAGACGGAGCGAGGCATATTGGTGAGCCAATCCGATCATCTGCTGCTTGATGGGCTGCTTCGGCTTGTCAGACTTTTGGATACCCCTGAGGATATTCAGTTTCTTGCGCCGCTTATCACCCGCGAGATCCTTTATCGTTTGCTGCAAGGTGAGCAGGGAGCTTTAATCAGGCAATTTGCCATAGTCGGCAGTTATGCGCATAGCATTTCCAAAACAATCAATCTGATTAACCGCGATTACTCCAAGCCTCTTGTGATCGAAGAATTGGCGAAGGCAGCAAACATGAGCCCTTCTTCTTTGCACAAGCATTTTAAAAGGATAACGGCGATAAGCCCACTACAGTATCAGAAGGCTATCCGACTGCAGACAGCACGCCGCTTGCTGCTCTCGGAGGGATTAGAAGCCGCTGATGCGGGCTTTCGCGTTGGCTACGAGAGTCCTTCGCAGTTCAGCCGGGAGTATGGCCGCATGTTTGGACGCCCCCCAATGAACGATGTTAAGCATCAGCGTAATGCCTTAAGTGCTCCGGTTGATTGATATGCAATAAACCTAAGAAAACCGTCAGGACGCATCTCCCTGACGGTTTTTCTTATTGTCCGTCCCACGCCTCTCCTCCGTTCTCTCCGAGACCAAAGTCTAGTAATGAACGGAACCTAAGGCAGACGCGAAGCAGGTAAATTTTAGTTAAAGTAAGTTGCAGAGGATAACATTAGATATTAGCTGAACGGCACGGGTGTAATCATCATACATATAAGCGGGGGCAATTATGGAATTATTGATTGAAAGTGTGAGCAAGAAATATAAAGGGAATTTTTATGGGCTTCGGGACTTATCGCTAGAGATACAAACAGGTGTCTTGGGATTGCTTGGCCCGAATGGTGCAGGAAAATCAACATTGATGAGAATTCTATCGACCATTACCCAGCCAACCGGTGGAAAGGTGAGCTGGAATGGCATCGATATTACGAAAGATCCCAATTCTGTACGACGTATTTTAGGCTATTTGCCACAGGATTTTGGCGTTTACCCTCATTTAAACGCAGTTGAGTTTTTGGAATATTTGGCGTCAATCAGAGGGCTGGATTATAAAATCGCAAGAAAAAGAATTGAAGAGCTGCTGCACCTGGTTAATCTGCATGAGGTGCGCAAAAAACCGTTGAATGGTTTTTCAGGCGGGATGAGGCAGCGGGTGGGCATAGCACAGGCGTTACTGAACGATCCCCAGCTATTAATCGTTGATGAGCCAACGGTGGGACTTGATCCTGAGGAGCGTATTCGGTTTCGTAATCTCCTATCCGAATTATCTGGGGAGCGTATTGTTATTTTATCCACCCATATCGTATCCGACATCGAAGCAACCGCCACCGATATCGCCATTGTCAATCAAGGACGAAGTATCGTACAGGCGGCTCCAAGTGAATTATTAGCAGCTACAGTGGGAAAAGTGTGGGAGTGGCTAATACCGAGTCATACATGGGTGAAGGTACGCAAACAATTACTGGTCAGCAGCACCATTCAAACCAGTGAAGGGGTACATGTAAAGGTTATTGCTGATACTCAGCCATCAGCGGAGAGCCGCTTGGTCACACCAACTTTAGAGGATGCATATTTGTATTACATTTCAGCAAGCAAGCAGTGGGCAATAGCATGACCTCGCTTCGTATTCTCTTTCACTTGATGAAAGCGGACTATTTGGAAAGGGTTCGACGCTATAGCTTTTTGATTACCGTGCTCCTGTCCATGTTCATCGTATATAAGTACATACCTTCAAGTGATGATAATTATTTAACCTTATCGCTGCAATCTATGCGCGGCCTATATAGCTCTGCATGGGTCGGTAGTGGAGTCGCGGTATTGACATCGATGCTATTAAGTCTTCCAGCGTTTTTTCTAGTGAAAAATGCGATAGAACGGGATGTGCAGACTGGGGTCGGGCAAATCATTGCGACAACTCCGACTACTAAGTGGATGTACACCATGGGCAAAATGTGGAGCAACTTCGTTTACTTGATGTCTATCGTTGCTGTTTTAATGGTTTCTGCGCTTGCCATGCAGCTAATTAGAGGGGAAGATTACGCGGTTGATTTGGTTGCTTTATGGCTTCCATTTATGTATTCTACATTGCCAACGATGGCTTTGGTGGCTTCAATTGCCATCTTTTTTGAAGCTGTACCTTGGTTGCGTAAGGGATTGAGCAATTTAATATATTTTGCAATGTGGATCTTATCGCTGATTTTTTCGACCAAGGCAACTCATTCCAGCCAGGATATGTTCGGAATCTCGCCGATTATTACGAACATGTCGAGCGAGGCGAATGAAAGGATTCCCAATAGCCTTGGGGGCCATGTCTCAGGGATAAGCCCCTTGAAGGGAGAGCTGCTAACCTACGACTGGAACGGTGTACATTGGACGATCCAGATGTTTTTAGAACGCTATGCGTGGCTTGCTGCGGCAGTCATTGTTGTAACCGTGGCTTCCTTCTTTTTTCACCGGTTTGATCTGACACGATACGTTAAAATGAATAAATTAAGCAAGCCCAATGGAACTGAAAAGGTAGAGCCGCACAGTAAGCCAGCATCTAGGAAGGATACAGATATAAAGCTGACTCCTTATGGGGCTGCAAAGTGGCAAACAAACTATTTTACAACATTAGCTCTGGAAGTGCGTCTTATGCTCAAAGGGCAGCGTTTGTGGTGGTACTTAGCAGCATTGGCTATGATCGTGTTAGGTTTAGTATTACCGATGGAAACTGTAACAGCGTATGTTGTACCTTTTACTTGGCTATTGCCTATCCTCCTTTGGTCGACAATGGGAACAAATGAATCGTATTATCGTACCCATTCATTGGTTTTTACAGCGGTGTATCCCGTTCGCAATACATTTGTCGGAGTATGGCTGGCTGGAATTATCGTTGCATATTTGACGGGCAGTGGGGCGCTCATTCATTTTCTTATTGCAGGAGAATGGGACAGTTTAATGGCCATGGGCGTTGGTGGATTGTTTATACCTACTTTAGCTGTGGCATTAGGGATATGGTCGGGGAATAGCAAGCTGTTTCAAGTAGTATTTATGCTGCTATGGTATCTGGGCCCCTTTAACAAGTGGGATGCTTTGGATTTTATAGGGTCGACACCGGAAGGTCTGGAGCGAGGGATATATGTGTATTACCTGCTAGCTACTATTATTTTGCTGATATTGGCCGTCATGGGTAGAGCGCGTCAAGCGAAAATGTATAGTTAATAGGAGTTAAAGCGTCAAAGCACAGGGATGTGCTTCTGACGCTTTTTTGGTCTGATTTTTCATGTAAGGGGCGCAGCGTATGAGGATGAAGGAGCTGGCGTTATTGAACAGCCAATTCCATAAAATTGTTTGCTGCCAGCCGAACGGCTAGCACACTTCCCGTATTGAGGGAGTTATCGAAATAAAGGACATGATTGTTTTTGACCGCCGCAAGCGATTGCCATACTGCCAGCTTCTCGTTTTGCTTAACAGCCGCTTTTGCCACCTCTATATCATGCTGAAAAATAATATAGTCAGGGTTCATATCGGATAGAGCCTCTACGGATAGCACATCGTTGTCAGCGGGATATCCTTTCGGCACTAGCAAGCCAAAACCAGTCGTTTCATTGTAATACATCGTATTGTTTGTGCCTTGTGCAATAAAAGTGCCATCATCGCCAACCCGCAGCAGAGCGAACGTTTTATCTTTCAAAGCGCCAAGCTGCTGCTTGGATTGTTCAATGGCCGCCTTCGTTTCCTTAATATATTGCTCAGCCAATTCCTCTTTGCCTACAATTTGGGCACTAAGCAAGGTAGCTTCTTCCCAGGTGTCTGCGTAATTGATTTGAACAACTGGCGCGATTTTGCTCAATTCGTCATATAGGGCGTCTATATGTCCTTTAAAGGTCACAATGACATCCGGATTCGCCTCGATAATCTTCTCTAGATTAAGCTCGCGTCCGCTACCCAAATCAATAACATCGGCTGTATCGGCATAAGGCTTCAGCGTAGCGTATTCTGCGAGCGCACTTGCCGCACTGCCGGACGCGATAGGAGGTGTATCCAAGGCAAAAAAGTAGTCCAAATACAAAGGATGAAGCACCGCTATCCGCTTCGGCTGCTCCTCAAGCACAATGTCATGGCCCGCACCATCGGTAATGGTTCTTGGCCAAGTGGCAGAGGCTTCGGCAGGGCTTTCTTTCGCTGCGCCTGCATCTGAGGCCAGTGCACTTTCAGAAGGAGAGGGACTACTTGCATTTGAAGAAAGGTCGTTGTCTGTGGGCTGATTATTTCCGCTTGCACCGGAACAACCGGCGAAGAGAGCGGTCAATATAAAAAGAGAAACAAGGAGCCCGAGCAGTTTATTCATGAGGAATCCTCCGGATTAAGTGTGTGATTTTGTATAAAGATGCTTCATTAAATCGCGATTTTTTTGAGTGAACAGGTCGTTGTGCGAGGAGATCATCCCGTTAGCACTAGCATCTGGCGTTACAAACTGCTTGGCTTTATTGACGGCATTGGCGGCATCCTGGAATGCTCCCGCAATGAGGTGCAGCTTGCCTTCATGATGCAAAATATCGCCAGCAGCATAGAGACCCGGCACAGAGGTTTCGCTCAATGGTGTTCCCGCAACCTGATAATTGAGCAGCTCGATATTGATGCTGCTGTTGCCAAGCAATTCCTTGTCGCGCTCGTAGCCATGGTTGATGATAACCTCATCGATTGCCAGCTTGAATAAGGTTTCCCCTTCATTCTGGTTCAGAAGCACGGTTTCGATCCGGCTATGGTCCTCCGTTGCGATCAGCTTATCGATGGTGCTGTTAAGCAAGCATTCCACGCCATTTTTTTGCAGACGGGTCACATCCGCTTCATGGCCCTTTAAAGCATCTTTCCGGTAGGTCAAATAAACCTTCTTGGCAATATGCGCGAGCTCATTGGCCCAGTCCACCGCAGAATGGCCGCCGCCTGAGATCAATACGGTTTTATCCTTAAAGCGGGCCAATGATTTGACGGTGTAGTGCAGGTTGGTGACCTCGAAGCGTTCTGCCCCTTCAATCTCCAGCTTAATGGGCTTCAAAATGCCCCCGCCAACCGCGAGCAGCACCGCTTTGGACAGATGCGTCTGACGGCTAGCTGTATGAAGAACAAAGTGCCCTGCTTCGTTTTGGTCAATCGAGGTGACCTTCTCGCCAAGCACGACCTCTGGATGGAAGGTCATCCCTTGTGTGACCATCTGGTCAATCAGCTGTGCTCCCAGTAGAGGAGTCACACCTCCTACGTCCCAGATCATTTTTTCGGGATATACATGAACTTTGCCGCCAAGCTGGGGCTGAAATTCAATAATCTTGGTTTTCATTTCCCGCAGCCCGCTGTAAAAGGCTCCGAACAATCCGGCGGGACCGCCTCCAATAATCGTTAAGTCATATAATTCTTGTTCATTCATAACGCATATTCACCTCGTTTTTGTTGTTGATCCTTCATTTTGGGAAAAAGCTTGCTCTATTCCTAAATGATCGCCTAAGACCTGTGCTAACTATCAATAATGATTATTATTATCAATATGTAGTATATCAAGAACCAGAACGATTGCGAATGCACAAATCACTAATGGGATATGCATCATTATTAAAGGGGGAAAAAGAGGGAGCGGGAGCATGGGGGCTTTGTTTCCTCCCACTTATAAGTTTTCATGCTCCTGTTTTTGAGAATAAGCGGAAGGGGACAAACCAAACTTCTTTTTAAAAATTCGGCTAAAATATAGGGGATTGGAATAGCCGACACTTCCGGCTATGTCGCCGATGGGGAATTCTCCTATCTTCAATAGCTCGCTTGCTCTTTCCATTCGATAATGAATGACATAGTCGATGGGGCGGAATCCGGTATACTTATGAAAAAAATAAGAAAAACGTTTCGGACTCATCGCGTGCAGCTCGGAAAGCTCGTCCAGAGTCAGCGGATCCATATAGTGGCCGTTGATATAGGAGACGGCTTCTTCAATCGCTTTTTTGTCAGGAGGATAGTCGCTTCCACCGCTCTCTCTGTGCTTGCAGCCTACGAATACCTGATGCATAATGCCGAGAAACAATTCCTTGACCCGAAGCTTTCCAATTCCGCCTGTGGAATGCATATGATGGAGCAGCATGGCCAAATGTTCATGTATGCGCGAGTGAACGCCCGGCTCCAGCCTGAAATGGGTGTCGAATGTAGAAGGGCTGTCCGTGTCGTAGAGGTTATTAAACCGGTATAAAACGGTATAATATTCATACTCCGACTGGCTTGTCACATGCGCGTGAAGCAGCTTGTTCGGAGGCGAATGAAAAATCGAGCCGGCTTGCAAATCGTAGGTAGCGTTATCTACCCTTATGCGCGCTTCTCCGCGAACAGGAAACAACAGCCCATGCTTCATTGTTTTATAACCGCGCAGGACGTTGCCGGGCTGGATGACGAATCGGTGGACTTCAGCTATATCATAGGAACCGCCCGCAAACATTTCAGCTAATTCATCAACATCAATCATGTTCCCTCACTTCTTCCGTTAGTATCTATTTATATAAATTATACGTTAGAACTCGGCAAAACTGTAGCGGGATGGAGGCAAGTGGGTTCATTCCCGCGACTGTCGTAAGGGGAAAGATGAAGCTGGCTTTTGCTAGAAGGTATATCGCTCTTTGCGTTTTGCGCAGGGAGCAGACCTATGAAACGAAGAGCAAATGTCCTAGTACCGTTCAACGCTGGCTCATTAACTTTTTAGCTTCAAAATATAGGACTTGAATAAATTTCTTGGTATTTTGCCTAATCAAGCTGGCGGCATCAGCTTCTTCATTCTCCAAATCCTTCATCCGTTTGCGGATGTCGCTTAGATCAAAAAACTTATTCGCGTATTGCTCGAATTTCGGATTGGAGTAATCAAGCAACCCCAGGGAGGCCAAGTGGGTTAGCGCTTGGTTCACCGTCCGCCGTACACGCTGTTCGGCGGCTTTTCCCTCCTTTTTCAAGTCGGTCTCGGAAGCGGCGGGCCCGAGTTTTTTCAAGGCGAGCTGCTTGTAAGTGTCTTGTAGCGGAGGGAAGCCCTGCTCCAATGGATGCTCGTTATCGTAACGGAACAAATAATCGAGCATCTCCAGCAAGTCTTTGCAGCCAGCCTCGCCGATTAACCCTAGGTCCGATAGCACGTAGTTTCCGCAAGTGATAATGCTTTTATCAGGAGAGGCTGCCTCTTTCTCCGTTATTGCGCCGCCTAAGCCTAGAGAACTGAGCGACTTTTGAATATCTCGAAGCGATTGATGCAAACGCAGCAGCTCGGAAACTTTGCGTATGACCGAAATAAATTCCAAGCGATTTATCGGCTTGGTGATATAATGTTCAATTCCGAAGGAATAGGCTTTGCCGATCATGTCCTTCGACTCCACTTGAGACAGCATGACGATTTTCCCTTTGAAGCTGCTCGATATTTCACGAACCGTTTCTATGCCGTCACGAATGGGCATCAGCAAATCAATCAGAACGATATCCGCCTGCTTGAGGTCGAGCAGCGTATTATCGACATGCGCCCCGTCTTCGGCTTCCCCTACAACACTTCCTAAATCCTCATCCTCAATCATTTGCTCCAGCATGGAGCGTACGGCCGGATCGTCATCGATTATAAAGAAACGCATGATGCTACTCCTCCTTTCCTATTTGGCCCACAGGCAGTGTGATCGTGAAAATAGTGCCTTGCTCATCGCTCCCAGCTTGAACTTGGACAGTTCCAAGCAGACGCTCCGTCTCTTGCTTGACATAAGCCAGGCCGATTCCCGTAGAGGGGTTGCCGGATTTATCGTATTTCGTCGTATATCCGGGTATGAAGATTTTCTCCCGATATTTGGGTGCAATACCCGGACCATTATCGGCTACGAGGAAAACGACAGCTTCCTGCTCCCGTTTAACCTCCATTCGGATAGCCCCGGCTTCATTTAATGCCTCGACGGCATTCACGACCAAGTTATTGAGCAAGGACAATGAAACGTATACGTGGCACAAAGGAAAGACGCCTTCCATATGCAGCGAAAAATCGATCTGCTTGCCGAGCGAGCGGGCATATTTCTGATTCGAACGTAGAACAATATCAACTAATGCTTCCAATGGCATATAGTCGCTTTCGTGCGATATTAAGCCGGACAGCCCGGCATAAATGCGTTGATTGTCCTTTTTGATATCGTGAACCTGTCCAGCAATTTGTAGAGCCTTTTGAGCTAGCTCGTCAAGCGGCTCTGGTTGTTCAGCTTTTAAAGATTGATATAACCCGTAGCTGTCCCGGGCGATATTCTCCGCATTGTGCAGCGTTTTCTTCAATTGAATGGATTCCTCGTACAGCTCCGAGATAAGGAGAAGCATCTTCTCGTTTTCCTTGCGCGTCAGCTCCTCGGTCGCCCTCGACTGGCGTAATATGACGAGATTAAACAAGGAAAGCACAAAGAAGCTTCTGAAAATCCCGATGATCAAAATTTGATTCCAAGTAGAGAAGCTTACGACCTGCTCTGTAACCGAATAACGCATCAGCAGCTCTGCGAGCGACGCAGCAATTTCAATTGTCACGCCTAATAAGCCTAGAACAATGGGGCGGTTATGATAACGATTCAGTCGTACAGCTCTAAATGCCACCGCATAGGTCAAATAATAGAAGAATACAGGATAGTGGTGCAGAAAAGCAGCGTCCCAGCTTCTGGCCGGCTCGATGGCCACCTCAAGCCCCGTGCGAAAAAAGGTAACCGCAGCGCCGACAAGCAGGCCGGAGACAAAAGGGGAGGGAAACCTCAGCCAGAGTAAAAATAGAAAGAAGGTGGGCGTTCCCAGACTGACCCGAAAATCATTATGAAACGGATAAAAATTCAATTCCCCCGCAAGCGGCACCGAAACAACCATCAGCAGAAACAAAAGCCATTTGTCTCTCAATGCTACCTCCCAGCCTCCTTTCTTGCACGACGTAACAGTCATTCGACATCTTTTTCCATATTCCTCCGTAAAAAGCTTTCTTTCTTCCTCCTCATTATGCCGAAATTAATAAATTCTTATAACGAATATGTAGATTCAAATAGATTTGTGTAGCTTGCCTGTACAATGAAACCATTCGAAGGAATAGCGAAATTATACAATATGAAAGCGCTTAATAACCTACAGAAAAGGGGAAGCATGATGAAAAAATTTGGTTTGGCTTTTCAAATTTTAGTCGGCCTCGTATTAGGGGTAGCTGTAGGGGCTATCTTTTATGGCAACCCAACCATCGAAAGCTACTTGAAGCCGGCGGGGGACATTTTCATACGATTGATCAAGATGATAGTCGTTCCCATTGTCGTCTCCTCGCTAGTTGTCGGAATAGCTGGTGTTGGAGATATTAAAAAACTCGGCAAGCTGGGCGGGAAGACGATTCTTTATTTTGAAATCGTGACGACAGCAGCCATTGTTTTCGGCCTGCTTATCGCGGATATTTTTCAGCCCGGGGCTGGCGTTAATATGACGGGGTTAGCCAAGTCGGACATCTCGAGTTATGTCGAAGCAACGGAAAAAGTGACCAATAATAGCTTTATGGATACCTTTGTAAATATTGTTCCAAAAAACATTTTCGAATCATTAGTAGCCGGCGATATGCTCGCCATCATCTTTTTCTCGGTATTTCTGGGTCTGGGCATTGCCGCTATCGGCGAGAAAGGGAAGCCGGTTCTTTCTTTCTTCCAAGGTCTTGCCGAATCGATGTTTTGGGTAACGAATCAAATTATGAAATTTGCTCCGATCGGCGTTTTTGGATTAATCGGCATGACCGTATCTAAATTCGGCATTGCCTCGCTGCTTCCTTTGGGGAAGCTAGTATTGGCCGTGTATGTGGGCATGATTCTGTTTGTAGTGCTTATTCTTGGCCTGATTACGAAGCTATGCGGAACTAGTCTCATATCGATCATTCGCATATTGAAAGATGAACTCATACTCGCGTATTCGACAGCAAGCTCCGAAACAGCGCTTCCCAAGATGATGGAGAAAATGGAGAAGTTCGGAGTTCCGAAATCCATTACCTCTTTCGTCATCCCGGTCGGATATTCATTCAATTTGGATGGGTCGACCTTGTATCAAGCGATAACGGCATTGTTTATCGCGCAAATGTACGGCATTCACATGCCGATCAGCTCTCAAATTATGCTGGTGCTTGTCCTGATGCTGACCTCAAAAGGAATTGCCGGGGTGCCGGGCGCTTCGTACGTCGTTCTGCTGGCCACTCTGGGGTCAGTCGGCATTCCGCTCGAAGGGCTTGCCTTTATCGCGGGGATTGACCGCATTTTGGATATGGCCCGTTCAGTAGTCAATGTCCTTGGAAATTCCATCGCTACGGTTGTAATGGCGAAATGGGAGAAACAATATGATCAGAATAAGGGACAACAATATTTGGAGACGCTCAAAAAAAGTTCGTAAGACCATAACAAGGGGGAATTGTCCAATGTCAGCTCAATTTAGAATCGAAAAAGATTTCCTTGGCTCTAAAGAAGTGCCGGAAGACGCCTATTATGGCATTCAAACGATGCGAGCAGTAGAAAACTTTCCAATTACCGGTTACCGCATTCATGAAGAGTTGATTCGTGCGATGGCTATCGTTAAACATGCGGCAGTTGAAGCGAACATGGAGATTAGACAGCTGAACCCGGAAACCGGAAAAGCCATTATGCAAGCGGCACAGGAAATTATAGATGGGAAATGGCATGAGCAATTTATCGTTGACCCGATACAGGGCGGAGCAGGCACATCCATTAATATGAATGCCAATGAGGTCATTGCCAACAGGGCGATCGAAATTCTTGGAGGAACGAAAGGCGATTATTTTAATGTTAGTCCCAACACGCATGTGAATATGTCCCAGTCGACCAACGACGCTTTTCCGACAGCGATTCATATCGCCGTGCTCGTTTTAATTGATAAGCTGCTGGCGACGATGGAGGAAATGCTGGCGGCGTTTCGGAAAAAGGCTGTGCAGTTCGACGGCATTATTAAAATGGGGCGGACGCATCTTCAAGATGGCGTACCGATCCGTCTCGGGCAGGAGTTTGAGGCCTACAGCCGGGTTCTGGAGCGTGATATTAAGAGAATCAAGCAAACCCGCGGCCACTTGTACGAGGTCAATATGGGGGCAACGGCTGTCGGAACGAGCCTCAATGCCGATCCCCGCTATATTAAGCGGGTTGTTGAATCGCTTGCCGAGCTTAGCGGCTTGCCGCTTATCAATGCAGAACACTTGGTCGACGCTACGCAAAATACGGATGCTTATACGGAAGTGTCTGCGGCGCTCAAAGTATGCATGATCAACATGTCCAAGATCGCCAATGACTTGCGCCTGATGGCTTCCGGGCCGCGTGCCGGATTCGGGGAATTGAATTTGCCTGCCCGCCAGCCGGGCTCGTCCATCATGCCGGGCAAGGTCAATCCAGTTATGGCGGAGGTCGTCAATCAGGTGGCGTTCCAGGTCATAGGCAATGACCATACGATTTGTCTGGCTTCTGAAGCCGGGCAGCTTGAGCTTAACGTCATGGAGCCAGTACTCGTATTTAATTTGCTTCAATCCCTCAGCATGATGAATCAAGTATTTAAAGTTTTTCGCGCTCATTGCTTGGAAGAAATCGAAGCGAATGTCGAGCGCTGCAAAGAGTATGTGGAGAAAAGCGTCGGGGTTATCACTGCGCTCAACCCGCATCTTGGCTATGAGGTCGTAGCCCGAATTGCGCGCGAAGCGATTTTGACAGGCCGTTCGGTTCGGGAGCTATGCCTGCTTTACAACGTGCTGACGGAAGAGGAGCTCCAAATCATTCTTGATCCGTATGAGATGACGAACCCGGGCATTGCGGGAGTGGAGCTTTTGGACCAAAGATAAAAAGCAATTTCTATAAATAGAGTGACCCAAAAAGGAGAGAGCGAGATGTCCGTAACAAGTGGTGCCAGTACCTATATGATATTTCGGCTGCAAATAGATAAACAACTAACTTCTCTCGGCGATATTGCTGCTGCAATTGAAAGGACAAGCGGGGATATCGTGGGGATTGACGTTATCTCGTCGAGCCGTACGAGCACCGTCCGCGATATTACCGTTAACGTATCCGATCAGGCACACAGCAAGCAGATTGTCGAATCGCTTGAGAAGCTGCAAGGCGTTAAAGTCATTCATGTGTCGGACCGGACCTTCCTTGTGCATTTGGGCGGTAAAATTGAGATCACCTCCAAAATACCGGTGAAAAACCGTGATGATTTATCGCGGGTATATACACCCGGTGTCGCACAAGTTTGTACAGCGATTGCGGAGAAGCCGAATAAGGCCTACTCGCTGACGATCAAACGAAATACGATTGCCGTTGTTTCTGACGGAACAGCTGTACTCGGACTTGGCGACATCGGGCCGATGGCGGCCATGCCGGTAATGGAAGGCAAGGCCATGCTGTTCAAAGAATTTGCTGGCGTGGACGCCTTTCCGATATGCCTGGATACGAAGGATACCGAAGAAATTATCCGCATCGTAAAGGCTATTGCTCCGGCATTCGGAGGCATCAATTTGGAAGACATTTCGTCACCGCGCTGCTTTGAAATCGAGGAGCGTTTGAAGCAGGAGCTGGATATCCCTGTGTTTCACGATGACCAACACGGAACGGCTGTGGTCATCCTGGCCGGGCTGCTCAATGCGCTCAAAATTACCGGCAAGCAAATGTCGGATATTAAAGTCATTGTGAATGGCATTGGCGCAGCGGGCATTGCTTGCTCGAAGATGCTTCTGGCTGCGGGCGTGCGCAATTTAATCGGTGTAGACCGCGAAGGCGCCATTAATCGGAACATCCCGTATGGCAATCCTCATTGGAAGGCGTTTGCCGAGCTAACGAATCCG
The DNA here is from genome assembly GCF_002741035.1 of Paenibacillus sp. BIHB 4019. Classification (NCBI taxonomy): domain Bacteria; kingdom Bacillati; phylum Bacillota; class Bacilli; order Caryophanales; family Paenibacillaceae; genus Paenibacillus; species Paenibacillus sp. BIHB 4019. The sequence goes on from NZ_CP016808.1 coordinate 2,234,492, forward strand.
CATTTGGAAACAGGCGGCTTGTCTGAAGTGATCAAGGGAGCGGATGTATTTATCGGCGTATCGGCTCCGAATATTCTCAAGGTCGAAGACGTCCAGTCCATGGCGAAAGACCCGATCGTCTTTGCAATGGCGAACCCGGTACCGGAGATCGATCCAGAGCTGGCCGAGCCTTACGTTCGAGTGATGGCGACAGGGCGGTCCGACAAGCCGAACCAGATCAATAACGTGCTTTGCTTTCCGGGCATTTTCCGCGGCGCCTTGGATTGCCGGGCGAGCGAGATCAATGAAGCGATGAAGCTTGCAGCCGCTCAGGCGATCGCATCCGTGGTGACGGATGAAGAATTGAGCGAAACGTATATTATTCCGAGCGTGTTCAACCAGAAAGTAGTGGAAAAGGTAAGAGAGGCCGTTATAGAAGCAGCCTACAATACCGGAGTTGCCCGGAAAAAATGGAGAGATTCCAATAAAGAGTAATTTCGGCTGCTATTCCGGTGCGTTGCGAAGCTTACTCATAGGAGCAGTTATCACAAAAGCGTTCTTTTGTGATAACTGCTTTTTATCGTATAGCCAGTAAAGCTGGTTGACCCAATTTATGCAGACCCGTTTTCACAATCTACCTTGGCGGACTGAGCTTCCGCTATTCTAGCTCTTAATCCCATTTCAGGTCGTAAGCGGACAGGAGATTCGCTATTGCCCTCACATTCCGCTCAAAATGAAGATAGGCAGCACATTAGCGGCTCCTGTGTCCGAAACCTGTACCGAAACTAGTGATTCGGTTGAAATAGCGGATGCTGTGTCCTCCAAGTTATGCCATAAGCGGCTATTATGAGCACTATACGCAAATTTATTAAAAATACATATAAAAAAGGGCTGCTGGAAAACCTCCAGTAGCCCTCTCCTCCCGAAATCCCTCAAAACGAGCTTAAAATCATTTTAGGCTTGCTTCGCCTTGTAGCTGTTCAGCCACTTGTAAGCGGCAACGGCCAGCACCGAGCCGGCAAGCGGGGCAATAAGGAATACCCACACTTGAGATAAAGCCTGCCCGCCAAGCAGCAATGCGGGTCCCAAGCTTCTCGCAGGATTCACGGAAGTCCCCGTTAAGGCGATCCCAAGAATATGGACAAAAGCGAGTGTCAGCCCGATAACGAGGCCCGTTACATTTCCATTGCCCTCAGTTGAGGTCACACCCAATATCGTATAAATAAATACGAAGGTTAAGATGATTTCCACAATGAATGCCATCAGTGCTGAAATTCCGATCCCATAGCCAGCGCCAAAACCGTTCTGGCCGAGCCCTGTCGTAGGCAGGCCTGCGGAGACAATGATGGCGTACAAAACAGCGGAGCCTGCAATAGCGCCAGCGATTTGCGAAACCACGTATCCGATGAAATCCGCTCCCGATAGCTTCCGGCTAATGAGCATGGCGAGTGAAACTGCCGGATTGATTTGACACCCCGAAATCGGTCCGATGACGTAGGCCATCGCCACAATAGACAGCCCGAATGCCAATGCAATGCCCAAATAGCCAAGCTCAGCTCCCGCTGTAGCCGCACTGCCGCAGCCGAATAGAACAAGGACGAAGGTTCCAATAAATTCGGCTGCACATTTTTTGAATGACGCGTTCATAACTTACCTCCCAAGGATTAAAAATCTTTTTGATTATAAGGGAGGCTCATCTACAAAAACTGAACATGGTGCGGAGAAGCGCTCAACTAGAGGTTAAATACAACCAAAGACGGTGCCCTATTTCATCCATGCGATGGATTTAGAAGGATCGGCAGTGAAGTAAGATGGAGTTATCAGCTGAAATGATAGGGAATGGAAAGGAACACATGAGATGAAAATTGTTTTAAAACCAGCTTTAATGATTAGCACCATCCTGATTGCACTAATCCTGCTAGCGCTTTTCTTCCCGACATGGACGCCCCGTATAAAAGGCGAGAATAGTATAAGTGTGCTGGAACACGTGGAGCTGAACGGTACCAAACAAGAGATTATGATTCGGGGCAACGATCGGAATAATCCGGTTATTTTAAATGTGCATGGAGGGCCAGGGGCTTCGGAAATTCCCTTTGCAAAAAAAATGCAGGATCTACTGGAAACGAAGTTCACCATCGTTAACTACGATCAAAGGGCGAGCGGCAAATCCTATCATTTTTCCGAGGACTATTCTAACCTCTCCTCTGATTTGCTGGTGAAGGATTTGCTCGCGGTAACGGATTACATAACGGAACGGCTTGAAAAAGAGAAGATTATTCTGATCGGGCATTCCTACGGCACCTATCTTGCTACGCAAGCTGCTTCAAGAGCTCCTGAAAAGTACGAAGCCTATATCGGAATCGGTCAAATGGGGGATACGGTAGAAAGCGAGATCGACGCTCTGCATTACGTTTTAGAACAGGCCGGGCAAGAAGGAAATGCGGAAGATGCAGCTCAACTGCAGCAATTGCAGGAAGCTATTGAGAATGGTGGCGCCCTGACTCCTCGCGGCTATGTCAATAAATACGGCGGGGCTTCCAGACTAACCAAAATTCCAGACGCTACTTTGGTGAATCTGACGTTCACTAGCGAATACAACTTGCTCGATGCCATCCGTTACAACAAAGGAATGAATCAATCCCAAGGGATATTGATTGAGGAGGTGTTTAAGCATCCGTTGCCAACCTTGGTCAACAAGCTGGATCTGCCCGTTTATTTTGTAATGGGGGATTATGACTTTATGACTTCATCCCAAGCAGCCCGGCATTATTTTGACAGTATTGAAGCTGAACACAAGGAATTCCTGCCTTATGCGGAATCGGCGCATTACCCGCAATACGAAGAAAAGGAACGTTTTGTGAGGTGGATGTCGGATACCTTTCTAGATTAGAAAAATAACGAATAGGCTCCCCCTATAGCAGACAAGTTTGTGATAAAACCTGTGCTGTAGGGAGAGCCTATTCACCTTCTCATATTGAAAGCAAAGTATAGCTGGCTGGCCTTGTCGGCGTTGCTATAACGTTTAGCCTTTGACTGCACCAGCGGTCAAGCCTTTCATGAACGTTTTCGAACCAAGAATAAACAGAATCAGGACGGGAATCGTCGTCATCGTAAGGGCAGTCATTCGCGCTGCGTAATCTGTCCGGTGTACGATACCCAAATTCGAGATAAAGATCGGAAGCGTGTACCACTCGGACTTGTTAATCGTGACGAGCGGCAGCAAATAGTTGTTCCATGACCATAGAAACACCAGCGTTGCCAGCGTCGCCAAGCCCGGTTTCATTATCGGCAGTACAATGCGCAATAAGATGCCCGGCTCGGAGCAGCCGTCGATACGCGCGCACTCCAGTAAATCGGTTGGAATCGAATCGCGCATGAACTGGATCATAAAAAAGGCACCGAACGGAAATGCCGCCCAGACGAGAATGACCGGCCACAGCGTATTGCCGACACCGAGATGTCTCATTTCAATAATATAACCGATTAATCCGACCTGGGTCGGTACCATCATCGTAATAATAACGAAGGTCTGAAGCAGCTTGCGACCGCGGAATTCAAACTTCGCCACGGCATAGCCGATGAGCGTGCTGGTGAGTGTCGCCAGCAAGACAGAGGCAACGGATACGATCAAGCTGTTTCCGTATACTTTTAGAAAATCGGCCTGCAGGACGGTCTTCAGGTTTTCTCCCAAATAGTTGCCCGGAAGTATCGGAATTCCCTTGAATAAATCCTCGCTGTAATGCGTTCCCATCACGATCATAATATAGAACGGAAAGAGCGAGAGCAGGGAGATGACAATTAGACAAAACCACATGCTGGCTGTTTTCATCGTTTGTCCTCCTTAGGTGCTGTGAGTTTATAGCTAAGAATGGAGAATAATACGATTAGCAGGAACAGCGAGTAGGCAATGGCTGAAGCATAGCCGAAACGTGTATTGGAACCGAATGACTCATCCACAAATTTCCAAATAATAGTGAGAGCTGTGTTATCAGGACCGCCTACCTGTGCGGAGCCCGACCATCCGCCGTAAAGCAGCTTTGGCTCATCAAACAATTGCAATCCGTTAATAACGGAGGTAACGACGAGAAATACGATAATATTTCGCAGCAAGGGCATCGTAATTTTGCGGAAGGTATGAAGTCCCGTAGAGCCGTCCATCTTGGCCGCTTCGTATACGTCTTGCGGAATGACGGTCATGCCGGCCATGAAAATAATCATAAAATACCCGAGATTGCGCCAAATGACCATTAGAGCAATAATGGCCCGGGAGCCCCATGGGTCTTGAAGCCAGTAAAAACCTTCTTCCAATAGGTTGAATTTCGTAAGGAGCAGGTTCACAAGACCGGTCTGCCAGTCAAACATGTAGGAAAAAATAAAGCCGATGGCTACCGGAGTCGTAATATATGGCAGTACATTAATGGTCTGAAATAATCTCTTGCCGCGCGTTAAATGGAAAGTCCAATACGCCAGCGTGAGCCCTAAAATCAAGGTTATTGGAATAAACATCGCCATCATAATCAGGGTGTTCCACAAGGACTTAATGAACAAAGGGTCATTCGTCCAAAGCTGCACATAGTTTTTTAAGCCGATAAACGTCTTGTCGCCTATGCCGTTCCAGTCATGCAGACTGAGCACAAATGAGTAAAGGACTGGATACAATTGAAACGCCGCATACGTCAGCACGAAAGGCAGGGCGAAAAGATAGGGCCACATGCGTGGCCCCCATCTGCGTTTGCTGGATGCGGCGGAAGTCTTAATTATGCGTTCCGCATTCACGGTCATCCCTCGTTTTCCCAAAATTTACTTAATGGTCGCGTCGGACGCTTTGTTTTTCGTTTCTTGGATGAACTTTTGCAGCGCGGAGTCGGCAGTGACCGATCCATCCTTCATCCATAGCGGGTACAGCGCGTTAAACACAGAGTCTACGACGGAATCGTATTTGGACTGTGCTTCGCCCTTCATATCCGGAACGATATTTTCGACGAAGTATTTCGCAAGATTTTGGCCGCCGAAAAATTCATCATAAGGCCCCGGCGCGTCGATGAGCGCTTTTTGGGTTTCATAGAACGACTTGGAGCTGGTCATGTTGCCGAATGTCTTAAAGTTGAAGGCTGAGCCTTCATCGGACAAATAAGCGTATTGGATAAATGCCCAAGCAGCATCCTTGACTTTGCTGTCCTTGTAAATGCCGATCGCGGTTCCGCCGCGGGTAAATCCGCCTTCTGGCGCTTTGAGAAGACCCCAGCGTCCCGATCCGTCCGGATCGTTCGCGGATATATGCCATTTGGCTCCCCATGGCGCCATTGGATAGAACATGAACTCGCCTTTCGCCATGGAAGCAGACCAAGCTGGCGTCCACAGTTCATTTTTGCCGATAATGCCTGCGTCACGCATCTCAAACAAGCGGTTCAAAGGCTTTTGCAGCTTGCTCGTCAAATCGATTTCTGTGCCGTTTACGTAGGAAGCAAAATTCTGCCCTTTCAAAACGAGAAAGGCGTCGCCCAGACCAGGGAACATGAGCACCTTGTCAGCACTTTTCTCTTTAAGCTCCTTGCCGGCAGCGATGAAATCATCCCAAGTGGAAATCTTTTTCTCTAGCTCAGCTGGATCATCTGTGCCCCAGTATTGTTTCGCCAAATCTCTCCGGTAAGCGAAGCCGGCAGGCGTTAGCGTTTGATCGACGGCAATGACTTCGCCCTTGGAATTAGAGACGTAAGGCACAATGTAATCTAAAATGGTGCTTTTATCGAAGTTATAAGGTGCCGCTTCCAAATTGTCGAGCACACCAAGGTCAAACAGCTTGCCGCGGTAGGCCGACTCCCCAAGAATGACGTCCGGAACGTCAGAGCCGGAAGCGATACCGCTTTGCAGCTTCTGCAAGTAATCGTTCGGATTAACGACCGTTACTTCGACTTTGATGTTCGGATATTTTTTATTGAATTCTACGATCATGCCCTTCTGAAACGCTTCATCCCAATCCCAGACTTTAACGGTGCCGCTAATCTGTGTTGGATCAGTGCTGGCTGCAGTTGACGCCGCAGGAGCAGCCGTGCCTCCGTTGTTGCCAGTACCGTTGTCACCAGTGGTGTTGTTGCCGCCGCAGGCTGCGAGCAGCCCAGTCAGCATCAGCACAGATACGAAACCGCCCACCCATTTGGCCTTCTTTTTGATGTTCATGTTGGTGAGTCCCCCTAAAGTAATTTTGTAAGTGCTTACACTGCTATCGTAACTCAGGACCCTGTTAGGCGGTAATCAGCCAAAACGGTGATTTCGTATAAAATCCGGTGATCAAGTCGATTTCTCCGCGAAACGAAAGCTTTGCCGCCAGAGGCTGGCTTCAGCCGTTTACGCTTGAAATATAGGAAAGCATATGATTTATCCATCCTTTCTCTATATTTCTCCGCGAAACGGTAACTTTGCCGCCAGAGGCTGGCTTCAGCCGTTTACGCTTGTTCCATCCAAGGAAGCTTAATTCGTATCAGGGTGCCCTCTCCCTGTCCACTAAATACTTCCAGGCGCGCCGAAGCGCCAAAATGGGTTTGCAGCCGCTCCTGAATGTTGGACAGACCGATTCCCCTCGTACGCTCGGGCTCTGGTCCTCCCTGTCCCATTTGCATCCTCCAGCCTTCCTCGGGCACCGTCATGCCTTGCCCGTTGTCCTCCACTTCCAAAACAAGCTGTTCCCCGTCCCGGTAAGCCCGCACAATAATCGTGCCCTCTTCCAGATCCGACGGAATGATGCCGTGCACGATAGCGTTCTCCACGAGCGGCTGAAGCGCCAGCCGGGGAACCGAACGGTCAAGCAGCGTTTCATCCACCTCCCAGACGAGCCGGAATTGGCCAGGGTAACGCGTCTGCTGGATGACCGTATATTTGTCGATAATCCGCTTTTCTTCCGACAACGGCGCGCGCACAGCTCCCTCCCCCGTCTTGATCGTGTTTTGCAAAATAGAGATGAGCGCCTGCGTCACTTCGGCCGCTTCTGCTCCGCGATTGGCATGCGACAAGTAAATGACGGTGTTCAAGGAGTTGTATAGAAAATGCGGATTGATCTGGGCCATCAATAAATCAATTTGCATTTGCCGTTTCACCGTTTCGTTCTGTACGGCAGTGTCCATCAGGCTTTTCAAATCTCTAACCATTCGATTGAAGCCTGTGCCCAAAATTTCCAGCTCGTCCCCGCTGCGGATTTGGACGCTTGTCCCGAGATCGCCGACCGCTACGCGCTTCATCGCATTTGTCAGCCGAATCAATGGTCTCATCAGATTGACGATAATAGGAAGCATGACGACGAGCGTTACGATAATGGCGGTAATAATGATGATGATATAGAAAAAGAAAACACGATTAATTTTCATAAATAATTTGCTCTTGGACAGCAAAGCCGCCTGTTTCCATCCCTGGCTCATCGCATCGTCGGTCAACACGATGGTGCGGGCGTCCTCCGCGAACGGCTGGCCGGAATGCAAGGCGCTCGCCATAAACGCCCGATCTGCATCCGGCAGCTTCTCATTCGCCTCCAGCAGCAAAGCCCCTGAGCCGGTGAACAGCTCGATTTGCTCGAAATCCTGCGCGCTTTGCAAGAAGACGTTGGATAGTTCGGAATAGGCAATATCGATGACAAGATAGCTATCCGCCTCTAAGTCCTGCCCGATTGGACGGTATTTCAGCACGTAACTAAATACTTGGCGGTTCCCGCTAATAAAGAAGAAGGAGTGCGGCTCGCTATAGGCAGCGCGTGTATCTTTCATTTTCACAAACCAGTCCTGCTTCAAGTACTCGGAGAAATATTCCTCATATCCGCTATAGTTCGAATAGGTTTCCTCGTTCGGTGCAACGATCACGACATTCAAGATGAAGTTGCTGAGCGCCACGAACCGCCCGAGCTTCTCCTGTACGGCCTGCTTGCGAAAATAATTCACTTCAATATCCTCGCTAGCTGGCGCGTTAATAAGAGCGGTTATTTCCTCGTCGGATACGATGTACTCCGCTGTCTTGACGACCTGCTCTTGAATTTTCTTCAATTGGAACGAAATTTGCGCGAGCTTCGTCCGGCTGTCCTTAATCGATTGCTCGCGAATAATGTCCTTGGCGTAGTCATAGATGAAGAAGCCGCTAAGAATAAGCGAAATGGAGACGACTAGAACGGTGCTGGCGATAATTTTGGTGCGTATTCTCATGCGCATTGCAAGTTCACCTGCGTTTCTCCATATATTCGAGCGGGGTCATGCCCGTCATCTTGCGAAATACTTGGCTGAAATACTGCCCATTGCGGAAGCCGACCCGGTCAGCGATTTCATACACCTTGAGATTCCCCTCGTCCAGCAGCAGCTTGGCCTTCTCCATCCGGATTTCTGTGAGTCGGTCGAGTGCCGTCTGGCCCGTCTCCAGCTTGAACAAGTGGCGGAAGTGGTCGCGCGAAATGCCGAGCTGCCTTGCAATCGCATCTGCATCGAGCTCGGGATCGCTGTAATGCCGTTCCATCTGCTCGAGTGCTTGGCGCACTTTGCGGGACACCGCGGGCAGCCCGGATGTCGCTTCTGCAAGCGCATTCAACTCCGTTAAAAACCAATCGCGAATTCCCATAAGCGAGGTCCAGTCGGCTGTTGTGCCGGGGCCAGCTGCCCAAGCTTCTGCTAGAGAAGGCAGTCCGCAAGTGGAGCGATAGCGATTTAATACGGCGACCAGCTGCCGGCACAGATCGGCGAATCCCACCGCATCCTTTGCCGCCAATGCTCGCGCGAACAAAGCAGAAATCTCCCGTGCTGCTGCTTCATATTGGTGGCCCGGAAGCAGTTCTTTCGTCTTCGCCAGGCCTTCTTCCCAATCCAAATGTACGGAGGCGTTCTCTTCTGCACGCCGCAGCTCGTTCAGCCGGAACAGGTGGCTAGGGGCATAGAACATTGCCTGCGACAGCCATTTCAAAGCTTCAGCCAGCTTTGCGGGAACGTCTGCCCGGTTTGGCAAGCCATAGGCCATCGCCATTGCTGCCGGGCGGCCCGTCAATTGTTCTATCGTCCGGCGAGCTTCGACCGCCTTCTCCTCCAGCAGCTCTCGCATCTTGCCCTCCCCCCTGCTGCTCTTATCCCCGTAAATAAGAACAAAGCAGCTTTCTAAAAAGGGGATCGCTGCTAGCAGGCTGGAATCTCCTGCATCGGGCCAGTCCGTCGGCCATTCGGGCTTACCTATAGCCGTGCCGGGCAGCAGCGGCATAATTCGGGCAGGCTCAAGCACCAGCAGATGAAGCCGGTCGAACGCTGCGCCCACCTCAGCCGTCGCCGTCCTCCACTGTGCGTCCGACAGAGGTCTCCCGCCGAGCCAATCAATGAGCAATCGGCCGCGGTCATTTTTCCGGAGCCGCTTATCGCTCTCGATCTCTTCCCTTAAGCCGCCAAGCTCCCGCTTGACCGCTTCCGCATCCATCTCATGCTTAATCCAATAATTCGAGACGCCGAGCTTTAGCGCTTCCTTGGCGTACTCGAATTCCTTATAGGAGGTGAGCAGCACGATTTTCAGCACCAGCCCCTCCGCCAGCAGCTCCCTGCTAAGCGCGAGCCCATCCTTTCCGGGCATGACGATATCCATAATGATCAGGTCCGGGCGGTGCTCCCGCGCCAGTTTTACGACCTGCGACGGCTTGTTCGCCGTGCAGACGATTTCATATCCGAGCTGCTGCCACGATATCAGATTTTTCATATGTTCTATCGCCAGCACTTCATCATCCACGAGCATCACTTTAACCCAGTTCATGCGTTTCCCGTCCCCTATCCTCTATGCTCGAATAACTTGGGTCAAGTATACGACGAAAATCTGCAAAATTGTATCTTTAGTGTATGGCTTGGCCGTGCGCGGAGCAGGTTGAAACGGCGTATTTGATTGGGATGTGCTATCATAAAAAGGGATATTATGAAAATAAGTCATGTGCAGTCGAGCAAGCTGGCATGCAATCACTTTTAGAAGGCAGGATTCGTTTAAATGACTGTTAATCATACACAACGCTATCGTTTTAGTGAAGCGCCGATATGGCATATACAAAGGGAATATTTTGAAGAAGAAGGCATGAAGGCTTGGAACAATGATCAAGTCCCTCAATATATAACGAGTAATCCTATGATTGCGGCGGCCTATGCCGAAATGATCTTTGGGCTGCTTCAGGATCGGGCAAATAAGGGAAGCGGCTCAGAGCCTGTGTTGATTGTGGAGCTTGGAGCAGGAGCAGGCCGTCTCGCTTATCATGTGCTCCATGAGCTATGCCAGCTGAGAGACTATGCGGGGATAGCCCTGCCCCCTTTCCGCTATATTATGACCGATTTGGCTATGAAAAATGTTCTAGCCTGGCAGGAGCATCCTGCCCTGCAAGCTTTTATCGCCGAAGGCTTGCTTGATTTTGCGCGATTTGATGCGGTTCATGATACGGAAATAAGTCTCGCCGTGTCAGGCACAACTATTAGAGAACAGGACTTGGAGCAACCCTTAGTCATTGTCGCCAACTATTTTTTTGACAGCATTCCGCAAGAATTAATTTATATAGGCGATGGGCAAATTTTTGAAGCGGATGTTTTTGTCGAATATCCTGAAAATCGGGACGCCCTTAAACCAGCCGAACTATTAGATCAAATCGCTTTGCATTATGAGCACAGGCGGGCACCCGAGTATGAGCAAGCCGACTATCCTTACCGTGATGTCATTGCCGTATATCAGGAACAGCTGGAGGATTCGCATATTTTATTTCCTGCCGCGGGTTTAACCTGCTTGGAGCGCTTGAACCGGTTGTCCCAGGCAGGCTTTCTATTAATAACTGCTGACAAGGGCGACCACCTGCTCGATAACTGGAAATTTGCCGAGCCGCCGGAGCTGTTTCTGCATGGCAGCTTCTCCTTAACCGCCAACTACCATGCGATTCAGCATGTGTTTGAGCAAAGAGGAGCCCAGGCGCTATTTCCTCCGCATCATTATAAAAATATAAATGTCGGCTGCATTCTCCATATGGATCAACCGATGGCCTACTCAAATACCAGATTAGCCTACCGCCGATTTGTCGAGCGCTTTGGCCCAGACGAGTTTTTCAGCATGAAAATGTGGGTTGACCGCCATCTCGCCACCATGGAGCTGCAACCATTATTGAGCTTTTGGCGTTTGGGTGGATATGATGCGGAGTTTTTCATCCAGAGCACGAAGCAAATAGCCAGCCTGCTGCCGGATGCCAATGATGAAGAAATGCAGGACCTGCTAAGAGGCATTCAGCTGATGTGGTCGTCGTATTACGTCATGGAGCAGCGCTATGACTTGGCACTTGATGCTGGCTTGCTGCTGTTTGAGATGGAAATGTACGAGGAGTCCAAGCATTTTCTAGAAATATCGGTGCAGCAGGAACAAGATGAGGTCGTTTCAACCGTGTTTTATTGTCTGGCTATTAGCTGCTTTGAGCTGGAGTTGGACGAGCAGGCATTGAGCTATATTCAGCAATTTTTGGAGCTGGAGCCGGGCCATGAAGAGGCATTGGCATTGTTAGGCCGATTTGAGTAGAAAGCGTAGGGCTTCACTTGTTGTTCATTACTTTTAGGCATGACAGTTAGGGGTGACGGAGCTTTGAGGCGTATTACGATTTTGGTCGCAGACGATGAGGTGGAGATCGCGGATCTGGTCGCCTTGCACCTGCAAAAAGAAGGTTATTACATTATAAAAGCAGCCGACGGGAAGGCAGCCATGCAAGCTGTGCAATCGCAAACGATCGATTTGGCTATTTTGGATATTATGATGCCGGAAATGGACGGGTACGAGGTCACTCGTAAAATTCGGGAGCAGTACCATCTGCCGATTATTTTCCTAAGCGCCAAAACCTCTGACCTGGATAAAATCACCGGGCTTGTTATGGGGGCGGACGATTACATGACCAAGCCCTTCAATCCAATGGAGCTGGTGGCACGTGTCAATTCGCAGCTTCGCCGGTCGCTGCAATTCAATCAGCCAGCCGTCATGAATAAAGCGGTGCTGGAGCTAGGCGGACTTGTGATTTCACCCGATCAGCATAAAATCACCTTATACGGCGAGGACGTCGAATTAACGCCGAAGGAGTTCGACATTCTTTATTTGCTGGCGAGCCACCCGAAGCAGGTGTTTAGCGCGGAAAGTATTTTTAAACAGGTATGGGGCGAAGCCTACTATGAGAGCGGCAATACGGTGATGGTCCATATCCGTACACTGCGCAAAAAACTGGGAGAAGATACGACCAAGCGCAAATTCATCAAGACGATCTGGGGCGTGGGGTACACGTTCAATGATTAAAAGCAGACGAAGCTTTCGGACCACGATGATTATGCTGCTGGGCTTAAGCATGCTATTGTCCGGTGCGATTACGTATGGCATTTATAAAATGCTGCAGCTCTACTACGCCGACGTTCGCGAAGGCGATCGATTGGCTCTGTACCGGAGAATGATGAGGGAGGTTGGGGACATTTATGTGTTCCTCATTCTTTTTATCCCGCTGGCTATTGTGTTTTTCTTCTGGTTTACGAAGCGCTATGGGACGTATTTCAATGAAATTTCCAAGGGCATCCGCCATTTGGCTAATGGGGAATTTGACAATCGGGTACATATTTCCTCAAACGATGAGTTTAACAGCATTGCAGAGGATTTGAATTTGGCCAGCGAAAAGCTGCAAGCGGCGGTCGAAAAAGGGGATTTTGCCGAAAACAGCAAGGATCAGTTGGTTGTGAATTTGGCCCATGATCTGCGAACGCCGCTTACCTCGATATTGGGGTATTTGGATTTGATCGTGAAGGATAATCAGCTAACCGATGAGCAGATCAAGCATTACACTACGATTGCCTTCAACAAGTCGCAGCGCCTGGAGAAGCTGATTGATGGACTATTCGATATTACCCGCATGAACTACGGCAAGCTGCCGGTTCAGAAAGAGCATATTGATCTCAGCGAGCTGCTCAGGCAGCTGAACGAGGAGCTATATCCTGTTTTTGAGAAAAACCGTTTAATTTCCCGTATTGATGTCGCGCCCGAGCTTTATATTTATGGTGACGGGGAGCTGCTGGCCCGTGTATTCGAGAACTTGCTGACGAATGCGGCCAGGCATGGCAAAGAAGGCTTGTATGTAGATATAAATGGGCATATCGATACCGGGCACGTGGTCATTCAAGTTGTTAACTATGGAGGGGAGATTCCGCCAGAGGATTTGCCGCATATTTTCGAAATGTATTATACCGGAGACCGCTCACGGGCGCATCAAGAGGGCGGCACAGGCTTAGGCCTGTTCATTGCCAGAAATATAGTAGAGCAGCATGAGGGAACGCTTAAGGCCGAGAGCAATGTGGTGCGGACGGTATTTGAAGTGCGATTGCCTGTGCGCTCATAATTTAAGAAAAACTTTAAATTTGCCCCACTTTTTTTTAACTAGTTTTCTCTATCCTAGAAGTATAAGGCAAGAGGAGGACGCGTTAATGACGAGGTGGGGCATTTTTATATGCTTGGTTCTGCTGGGCTATGCAGCGACGGACAGAGAGCTTTATAAATAGAACGGCGAGATGGTGACGGTGAAGGAGGATGCCATTTGGAACAGACGGCAAATAAGACAAATAAGTGGGAACTTTTTATAGGAGCGGCGTTTATCGTATATCTGTTTTTATTATTTAAAATCATTTTGCTCAAATGGAACCTCATTAGTCTCGATGCTTTATGGCATCATTTCAAAACGTTTCTGCACCACCCGTATCTCATTTACGAGCGCCAAGCGAACTTCAAGCTATTCGATGAGATTTCAAGAGATATAGAAGATATAAATGGATTATCAATTTCAGGCTCTATTATATTTACGAATCTAATTGGCAATACGCTGGCCTTTATACCGCTTGGTATTTTTATGGCGGAGCTCCTCCCATCTAAAAGGGCATTATGGATAAAAGTAGTACTGCTTTCCTTTCTGCTAAGCTTATTTTTCGAATCCACTCAATTTTTTCTAGGCATCGGCATCTTTGATGTGGACGACTTGCTGTTAAACACGGTTGGCGGCATGATGGGGTACATTGCTTGGAAAATAGTCACGGTTGGCGTGAAAGTGCTCCAGCCCACAACGGCGAGAGGAATAAAGAGAACTTCTCATACATGAGTTTGAAGGCCGGGAACCTAGTGTGGGTTACCGGCCTTCTTCGTGTCTAATTTAGATTAAATAAGGACTGTGATTCTACGAGCTGTCTGCAATTGATTTAAACGGTGCCATAAGCAAAAGCTGCTTGGCAAGGTAGGCAGGCGTATAGGGCATATCGTTGCGCAGCCATATAACGATCGTGCCAAGAAAGGCAGAGGAGCCATACCAGGCTGCAATATCATTCGGAATTTGGGGCGTGATGGTTTTGGATGAGGCATTATGATTGCCAATTTTACTTTTAATAAAATCCATCATAAGAACAGAAAGGCGCTCCGTAAATATGGGCAGACGCCTGGAGCCAAGCATGATTTTGTAAGACGCTGAATGATCGGCAAAATGCTGAATAAGCTTGACCAGCTCAGGCCATTCATCCTTAGCCGAGCTGGAATGATCGGCCACATCTTCTAGCAGATTTCGAATGTGCGTGGTCATGTTATCCGCCATCTGATTCAACATATCCGGGATATCCCGGTAATGAAGATAGAAGGTAACCCGATTGATGGTTGCCCGCTCAGCGAGTCGATTCACTGTGATTTTCTCTAAATCATACTCCTGAATCAACTGGAGAAAGGCTTCCCGAATCAGCTGGCGTGTGCGTATAACGCGCGGATCCATTTTTGAAGATTTTGTTGTCATACGAATACCGGTCCTTTCTACTTTCAGAATAATCGTCTATACGACAGTTTGGAATGAATTTGTAGATTATTACGAAGTAAAACTACATATCGTACATATTTGTAAACTATTAAACAGTATTGAAAAAGGTGTTGCTTGTAATCATAAAACGAGACGCCTATAATCTTTTACATTAAGTAAATTATACTACAGACTGTCAATTAGTTGAAGTCGAAAGGATTGAGTAAGATTAGTACAAACACTGTTTTTGACAGCAGCTCAATTAAGAAGGGTCCCTTGTTGTTTGTTTTAATCGTAGGGGCATTTGTCGCGGTATTGAATCAGACGATTATGAGTGTCGCGCTTCCCCATCTAATGGTCGAATTTTCGATTGAGGCTGCGGTAGCTCAATGGCTCACCACCGGGTATATGCTCGTAAATGGCGTTCTCATTCCGATTACAGCCTATCTCATGCAGCGTTTTACGACACGCGAGCTGTTTCAATCGGCCATGGTTATTTTTCTCGGCGGAACCATACTGGCGGCGATGGCGAATTCATTTGAAATTTTGCTCGCTGGGCGTTTGATCCAAGCGGCTGGCGCCGGTATTATTATGCCGTTATTGATGAATGTAATTCTTACCATCTTCCCTCCAGACAAACGCGGGGTTGCCATGGGAGTCGTTGGTTTAGCAATTGTTTTTGCACCTGCTGTCGGCCCTGCTATCACGGGTTATGTCATGGAGGAATACAGCTGGCGCACGATGTTCCAGGCGATTATTCCTGTTGCGGCTTTAGTCATTATTCTTGCTCACTTTTATTTGAAAAATGTAGCTGAACGATTGTTTCCTAAGCTCGATGTATGGGGAATGATTTTCTCAACTATCGGTTTCGGGATGGTTATTTATGGATTCAGCAAGGCGGGCAGCCTGGGCTGGTCCAACACGGAAGTAGTGGTTTCACTTACAGTGGGTATCGTTTCCTTGGTGGTGTTTACGTGGCAGCAGCTGCGCGCCAAAAGTCCGCTGCTTGACCTCAGGGCGTTCAAATATAATATGTTTTCTTTAACGACTATTATTAATATCGCCGTCACGATGGTCATGTATGCTGATATGATGCTGCTTCCTCTTTATTTGCAAAATGCACGCGGATATACAGCTTTGGAATCGGGCATGCTTATGCTGCCGGGCGCTCTGCTTATGGCTCTTATGATGCCAGTATCCGGAAAGCTGTTTGACCGCTTTGGTGCAAAGTGGTTGTCGATCGTAGGCATGATTATTACAATCGGGACTACGATTGGATTTGTGAATTTGACGGATTCCACCAGCTATAACTACTTGCTGCTGATGTCTACAGGACGACGGATCGGTATGGCGCTCTTCCTAATGCCAATTACTACTGCGGGTCTGAATCAGCTTCCAGCGAGACTGAATGCGCACGGAACAGCTATCTCTAATACGATTAAGCAAGTGGCTGGCGCGATTGGTACCTCCTTGCTCGTAACCGTTATGACGTCGAGCACCAAAACCCATCTGACGGATACGATGGTCACTAGCGGCACACAGACAGCCTCCAAGGAAATGCTGGTGCACGCGAACATTCAAGGCATAAATGATGCGTATCTTGTTATTGTTGGAATTGGCGTTATTGGACTTGTGCTTTCTTTCTTTATTAAAAGTGTCAAGCAAAGTGAAGAGGAAGGCGTTCAAAAGCCTGCAAGCAATAAAGTGCCTGCTGGAATCGGGCATGCTAAAGAATTAAAAAACACCTAATAGGAGAGATGCTCTTCCCATTGGTGAGACGCATGTCATGCAAAAAAAAAGGCCGGGACCCCATTGAGGGGCTCCCGGCCTTTCTGCATACATCTTGGTTCTATTAAATCTAAACTCCTGTAGGCTGGTCAGGAGCTGGTGTTGCTGGTGTCGCTGGTGGTGCAGCTGGCGTTGGAAACTGAACAGCTGCCGAAGGATCGGACAACGCATTCGCACCGCTTTTGGCTACCGAAAGCACATACACCCGATAATTGGTGTCGTAAGCGAGTGGCTGCCCACTAGCATCCGATGTGCTTTTGTTTATTGTTAGTATGGCTTCAGCTGGCGATGCGGTATACATGTTAGATGCACTTGCCGCAGCCAGGTTAAAGCTGCCAGCATCAGCTTCTTTAACGATAAACACACGGTATTGCGAAATATTTCGCTCATCAGCCGGTTTCGTGAAGGACACTTGAATATCCTGGCCGCTCGCGAGCAGGGTTGCATTAACCGCTGCAGCTGCCGCTGCTGGAGGCAGCGGTACAGGAAGCGTAATAGGCGCAGAGGCGGAAGACAGTGCATTGGTGCCTGCCGAGCCGCCGCCGCCAACGGACAATACAAACACTTGATAGCTGACGCCGGCTTGGATGAACTCTCCGCCTGTGTCGCGTGTATTGCGAGTAAGCACTTTGCTCGGTGTATCGGTTTTATTGACTGCCGTGAAATAATCAGGCAAAGTAATCCGGTTTGCCGCATTCAGGTCAAAACCGCTAGCGTTCGCACTTTTGACGATGAAAATACGGTAATGGTCAATATTGCTCTCGTCCGTAGCTTTTGTGAAATCGACTTTGATATCTTGACCGCCATTGTATTCAGCTGCAACAACATTGGCTGCCGCAGATACACCTTTAGCTTGCAGCGTAATAGCTGCTGAACCGAGGGACAGTGCATTGGTGCCTGCCGAGCTGCCGGCGCCAACGGACAATACGAATACTTGATAGCTGATGCCATTTTGAATCAGGTCGCCGTTAACGTCCCGCGCAGTTGCAGCAAGCACTTGGCTAATATTACCGCCCGTCTTAGCCACTGTTGTGTAGTTATTGGCGTTGCTCACAGCGTTAGCTGCTGCTAGATTAAAGCTGCCCGCATTAGCAGTCTTAACGACGAAAATACGGTAGTGGTTCAGGTTGGCCTCATCGGCTGCTTTGGTAAAAGCAACGAGCAAGTCTTGACCGTTGTTAAGCTCGTTTACGTCACTGACTGCAACATTTGCTGCTGCTGTTACAGCGCTAGCTGACAGGATAATCGGAATCGAGCTGCCAGACAGAGCATTGTTGCTAGTCGAGCTTCCGTTGCCGACGGACAAGACGAATACCTGATAGCTGACTCCGTTCTGGATGAGCACGCCATTAACGTCGCGTGCTGTCGCAGGCAATACTTGATTAATATTACCGCCTGTTTTGGCGACGGTCGTATAATAGCTGGAATTTGTAATATTGTTTGCTGCAGCCAGATTGAAGCTGCTTGCATTTGCCGTCCTAACGACGAAGATGCGGTAATGGTTCAAGCTGCTCTCGTCGCCAGCTCTAGTGAAGGAAACGCGCAAATCCTGTCCATTGTTATAGTCGCTTACGTCGCTTACGCCTACATTGGTTACACTGCTGACTCCTGTGCTATAAAGCGCAATACTGGAGGAAGCGGTGGACAAGGTGCTGGAATAGGAGGAGCTGTTATTCGTAACACCCATTACAAACACACGGTAGGCAACGCCATTCATAATGGAGTTCCCCTTCACATCTCTTGCGCTGGAAGAGAGAATTTGGCTGTAGCTGCTGCTTCCCGTTCTAGAAACATCGGTATATCTTCCCGACGCTACGTTATTCGCCTCTGTTAAATTAAAGTTTCCGTAATCAGCCTCTCTTACTACGAAAATCCGGTAATAGCTAATCCGGGATTCATCCGATGCCCGATTAAAATTAACCCGCAAATCGCGGCCATCTCCATAGTTGCTGACATCGGCTACGCTCGTAATCGTCGGATTAAATCCGGAAGAAGAGCCAAGCGTCACAGACGAAGAAGCCGAGGACAAGGTATTAGCAGTAGTACCTACGCTGCTGCTCATGGAAAGGACATAAGCGGTATAGGCAACGCCATTTTTAATATATTCGCCCGAAGTGTCCCTTGCCGAGGAGCTGAAGCCTGTACTCATCGTACTGCTGCCCGTTTTGGAAACCGTCGTGTAATAGGAGCTATTCAGCGAGTTGGCTGCTGCCAAATCGAATTTGGACGCATTGGCGGTCTTCACAATGATCACCCGGTAGCTGGATATGTTGCTTTCATTGGAAGCCCGTGTAAAGCTGACCGAGAGGTCACGGCCGTCGCCGAAGTCGCTAACATCGCTAATACGTACATTCGAAGCAGCGTCTACTGTCGATTTGACGCTCAGCGTAATGGAGGCAGAAGGGCTGGATAGCGCGTAACGATCGTTATTGCCAACAGTCAAAATAAAAACTTTATAAGGCAGATTAGAGCGAAGCAACGCCCCGTCTGTATCTCTTGTTTGAGCTGTCAGTACATTGTTTTGGTACGCAGACGATGTAGGAAGCGCCGTATAATTCGTACCGCCTACAATTTGCGCCTTAGCCAAATTAAAGGAAGACGCTTTGTCCGCCGGAACGACGAGTATGCGGTAGCTGTTCACATTCGTCATATCGGTAGGAGGTGTGAAATTAACCTGCAAATCTCTTCCGTCTCCATTTTGGCTAACTGTGGACACACTCACCGAGGTGGCTGCGCCAACACTTACGGATGCAGCTGTTGTGATGCGTACACTTCTTGTTTTCGAATCCCATTTCACATCCTCGCCAAGCGATTCGCTGACGAAGCGGACAGGAACGACGGTTCTGCCTTTAATGGAACGGGCAGGGGCATCCAGTGTAACGGTTGTATTGTTAATCGTAGCCGTTCGGGCACCCAGTTTAAGAACAACGGTTGTATCGCCTTTCGTGGCGGTTACCGTTTTGGTTTTTTGACTCCATAATACTTTGGCATCTAAAGCTTCAAAAATCCCGCGCAAGGGCACAAAGGTGCTGCCTGAAATAATAATAGCGGGTTGATCAGTTTGCAGCACTTGTCCATCGATATAAATTTTAATATCGGTTGTTGCTGCCTGCGCTACAGGCTGAAGTAACACAAAAAACAGCGTTGCAAAAGCAGCTAGAGCGGAAACCATTTTTCTCATAACGTTCATATCCCCTCTGGATCGTTCTTCCATCATTTTCTGGATCGATAATAAGACGAAGCAAGAAGGGGAAAAGTTTCTACTTATTCATATTTTGTTCATAAAAATCTGGCGCCTAGCATAAAAGGGGGACGAGAGATTTGAAATGGGTCAATTAGAGGGGGTCTTTTGTCGGAGTTTGTCATTAAGCTGTCATTAGGGTGGATTATACTTAGCTGGAATAGTGGGCAGGAAGGTTGCTCATTGAAAGGCATGTCGAATACGAGAATGTACAGGGGAGTGAAAGATTCATGTTAAAAGGTTGGTTTAGAGTAAGAGCGCAAGGGAAATCCAGCTTCACCGTGTTGTCTATGATGTTGGCGCTTGTCGTGGCGCTGTCTGTTCTGCCAAGCACGGCTTTGGCTGATCCAGCTCCAGTTTCAGTTTCAGTGAGCCCAAATCTCAGTACAGTTGCCTTGGAGACAAACAGAGGAATCGTTACACAGGATAAAGTGAAGGTGACGGGCCTTATTAATTCAAATAGTACAATTGTATGGTCGAACTATGGAAAGGCAAGTGCAGAAACGATACCTGCAGTAGGAACGTCCTTCAGCACAATTTCTAATATTTATACGAAAAACCTGAACTATAATGCTTTTGTGCCTGCTGCTGATGGCGATATTCTTTCTATCGTTGAAGTAGATGCTCAAAGCGGAGAGGTTTTAGGTTATACCAATCTGCCGGTTGGAGCTATTCACATTGGAACGGTGGCCCCTATGGTTGATCGGAACTATGTATTCCCTGGGATACAAGCTGGTTATAATCAATTTTTGCAGGGTGCCAATTTTTATAATACACCCAATGGAGTAACGCTTAGCAACTTCATAAGCTCTGATACAGCTATAGCTTTCGCAAGTCCAAATGGTTGGTATTTTTATATTAATGGGGTTAGCTCGGGATCGGCTTCTATAAGCTTTGATGCTGCAGACAATCTGACAGGGGATAAAATAAGAACAACAATACCCGTTTCGGTTGTATCAAATCGCCAGCCATATTTAAATGATAATGAAGAATACTATTTTACCGGAAAAGCCTTAACGTTATCGGTTAACCCTCCAACCGCACAATGGGTACCGGACTCTATTGAAGTAAATGGAGTGGCTGTGCCAAGCGAAAGCTATACTTATACACCTGGGGTTATTGGTCAAAGTGACGGCAAAATTGTGCTGCAAGCCAGTGTTCTGTCAGAAGGTGACAATAAAATCGTTGTGAAGACCTATGATACGATAGATGGGGTGTACGAGATTACTCTTCATCAATCCCAGCATTCTTATTATATGAGCGAGCCTCTCATTGATCGGGCAAGCGGCGGATTAAATGCTACTGTTAAATTTGTGAGAAATATTGAGAACAATAGCTATCGCGACAAGTCGACCGTCATTTTTCAGCTTATGAACGGCGATGTGCCAGTGGATACCGTTTCGGTTACGACGGACAGGCTGAATGGCTATCAGACGAATCGCGTTCATTTCAATTTAGCGGATGCGGCAACAAATCCGAACTACTCGGTACGTGCTTTTCTCATTACGGGGGACAATGCCGATCCGGGCAACCTGGGCTATAATCTTGTAACAGAAGTGAATGCGACTGAATTTGAACAGCGTTACCAAGAATGGCGTGACTGGGATTGATAGCAGGGAATAGGAAAAGCAAGTACCCCTTATATTTCACCCTCGAAACGGTAGCTTAGCCGCGAGAGGACAGCTTCAGCCGTTTATGCTTAATCGAATAGAAAAGAGGTATGTCCGAAGTGAAAATACGTACATGGAGCTTAACCTTAATCATTGGTCTATGTCTATCGCTGTTTCCCAGCTCCTTATGGGCTGCTGTCTCGGTCAATCCGGTAACAGGCAGCATCCATCCTGGCAGCCAAATTAACATTACAGGCACCTCGGACCTGTCCGAGGTCATTATTAAAGTGTACCGCCCTGACCGCAGCATTCTGTACTTCAATGTAGCTAAGGTGAGCAATGGCGCGTACAGCGATTCCATTACTCTCGGTGCCAATGAAGTGGTCGGAACGTATGAGATTAACGTTGGACAAGCGGACCAAATTTCATCTGCAAATGTGGTGGTAACAGAAAGCCAAACGGCGGCTATCCCTGTGGCGAATCCGGCAAGTGGAGCGGTTGCAGCCGGCACAAGCGTGACGCTGAGCAGCTCAACAGCTGGTGCGGCTATTTACTACACGACGAATGGCAGCAACCCAACCACAAGCAGCACGTTGTACAGCGGGCCAATTGTCGTTAACAGCGCGCTGACAATTAAAGCCATTGCGGTTGCCAACGGCAAAACAAATAGCGAAGTAATGAGCGCAAGCTATACGATTGCAGCCTCAACTGGCGGCGGTGGCACTGGTGGCGGCGGTTCGACGACTGTGCCTAGCACGGACAAAGTTATCTCAACGAATGGCAATCTGACGCTTCCAGTAGGCAGAACGGGCGAGGTAAGCTTGAATAGCGAAGTCATCGTCTCGATTCCAGCTAATGCGACAGCGAAGGAATTGAAAATCACCATTACAAAATTGCAAAATGTTCAAGGCCTTCTTACGAACCAGGAAACACTGGCTAGCTCCGTCTTTGAAATTTTGAAAAATTTCACGGAAAACTTCAGCAATCCTGTTACATTGACCTTTACTTTCAACAAAGCAAGTCTGAAGAGCAACCAGAAGGCTTCTGTGTTCTATTTTGACGAAGTGAAAAAAGCATGGGTAGAAGTCGGTGGAACGGTGAGCGGCAACCAGATTACGGTAGCGGTGGATCATTTCACGAAATATGCGGTTATGGCTGTAGCTCAGCCCATCGTCGATCCCATAAATCCAGCTCAGGAATTCAATGATATTTTCGGCCACTGGGCGGAAGCAAACATCAAGAAAGCAATTGGCGCAGGCATCGTCAGCGGATATCCGGACGGCAGCTTTAAGCCGAATGCAACGGTAACGCGCGCAGAGTTTGCAGTGATGCTGATGAATACTTTGAAGCCGGAGGAAGAGGGTCCAGCACTTACCTTCACTGACACAGCGACGATTGGTGCATGGGCGCAAAAAGCAGTAGCACAAGCGGTGCAGGCTGGCATTACGAAAGGCTATGCTGATGGCGGCTTCCACCCGAATGCTAAAATTACGCGTGCCGAAATGACAGCTATGCTGGCAAATGCAGCAGGTATCCCTGCCGATGAGAATGCGGCAACGGGTTTTGCAGATGATAAAGACATTCCGGCATGGGCGAAAAGCGGCGTGGCTTATGCGAAGCAAGCCGGCATTGTACAAGGGAAAGGCGATAACCAATTCGCGCCTCAAGCTTATACAACAAGAGCGGAAGCGGTAACGGTATTGCTGAATATTTTGGCGCTGCAAAGCAAATAAGGCAATAAATAATTTATAAAAAAGAAGAAAGCAGTCCCTGCTCAAGGGGCTGCTTTTTCTGCTGAAATGGCTCTATTTTTCACGAGAAAAATATTCGCAATATTCAGTCTTTGATGGACTCATATATGTAAAATCCTATTAAAAGGATGGAAAGGCGAATAGTGTCCGATATTAACTAATCCCCGCCGCTACGCCTAGCTTTCTAAGCCACCTGCGGTAAGCGATGCTGAGGGCATCTGATTTTAAATGCATTTCTTCCTGCAAATCAAGCGGCAATAGCTCCGGCTTTTGGCTCTCAATAACATCGATATCCTGCTGCATGACGATATTTAAAAATTGAATATACGGTTCATCCGATTGATCCAGCTCATAGTTTCTTGCATGCAGCATAAAAACCTTCGTCTGCTCTTCTTTTTCCTGAACAACCGACATAAAAAATGAAAATTCTTGCTTGGAGTCCTGCGCTTTCTTCTTAAAGCGGGCAGTCATAGGCGATAAAATTTCATATACATAGTCGGAGTAACCGCCACGGGATCTGCCATCCGGGTTAGGCTGGTAAATCGGTATTTCGCTCGTAATGTAACGGCCGTCGATAAAATCGAGGTCAAACGCAGGAATTTCAGCATGCTCCGCATCGCCAAGCATCCCTTCATGCACGAACATTAAATGGGCGATATCCAAAAAGTTCTCGATCACGCGAGGCGCATTTGCTTGAATATGATAAGGCCCGGCAGTGATAGTGCGGTATTCAGCTTGAGCATACTCAGGGAACGAAACGACCGGGGTAGACTCGTCGCCGATGTTAACCCATATAAACCCTATGTGCTCCTTACAGTGGTAGACGGTAGCCTTCGCTTTGCTAGGAATCGTCTTCCCGCAGGGCAGAGCCGGAATTTTCTCGCACTCTCCCGCAGTATTGTATTCCCAAGCATGATAGGGGCAAACTAGCCGTTCATCTCGAACTTTGCCAAGCGAAAGAGCGGCGCCGCGATGAATGCATAGATCTTTAAAAGCATGGACCCCCGCACTGGTTCGATAAATAACGACCCGTTCCCCTAAAATAAAAATCTGCTTCGGCTCCTCTTGTAAATCAGCTGCCAAATACACGCAATGCCACTCATTATACAAATAATCTTCTTTCAAAAAATCCTCTCCCCATCCCATTTAATACTAGTTTTTCAAAATTAATGATAATACCTTCGAATGAAACAACTAATATCATTTATTTCGAATGTATTTTTTGAATCTTGTTTAATTATACCATATACGTGTCAAGGGTTTTCCCTGGTGCAAATGTGACGAAATTTTGACGTTTTCATAGGCTGGTACGTTCGCGGACTAGCTCTTTTTTATATTTTTTTTCCTAGTCTTCTGATAAGATATGAAGGGCATCATAAAAGAACAATCTGCTACGGGGGCACTCAGCCATGCATAACAACTTATATTTATCCGCCATGCTCTTGGCAGCCACTTGCTGTTCCCTAATTATCTGCTATCTTTGCTTCAAAAGAAGAGAGCTTCCCATTGCCATTAGCTATGGATTAGGAATGTTGACGGGGACCTTTTATACTTTCGGCTACGCCTTTGAAATCGTCAGCAATTCTTTGGAGGATATCCGGTTTTGGCTGCATATTGAATACATCGGTATTCCATTTGGCACGATATTGTGGTTCATTATGGTGCTGCAATATACCGGACGACAAGCACTTGTCACCAAAAAACTCGTCATTCTTCTTCTCTTTATTCCCTTCATTAATTTTCTGGCCCACCATACGAATGAGTGGCATCACCTCTTTTATACAAGCATGACTTTAGACCGTTCAGAAGGCTTTCCGCTGGTTGTTTTGGAAAAAGGGCCATTCTACAAGCTTCATGTCGTATACGCTTATTCTTTTTTTGTCATTGGCATGATCCTCTTGATTCAAATGTTCTTTAAATCGGCTTCGCGGATGAAAAAACAAATTGCGCTTATGTTTATTGGATCATGGGGTCCATACGGCTTCACACTCGTTTATTTAAGCGGCATTCTTAACATACCGTATGATATCTCCCCATTTGGTTTTCTAGTCTCCGGCTTATTTTACATGTGGGGCATTTACCAGTTTAATATGCTGCGATTGGCACCTCTGGCACTGCAAAAGGTATTTGCCTCCATGCAGGATGCCGTAATGATTTTCGACCTGGATAATACGCTCACGAGCTTTAATGAATCTGCCAAAAAAGTGATAACAGGCCTCCACAATAGCTGGATTGGGCAGCCGGCCGCTTACATATTCGCACAATATCCTACTCTACTTGAGAAAATAGACCGAGGGCCCGCTATTGCTCCAAAGGTCCGGCTTGCTCGGGAGGGGGAGGAACGGTTTTATAATCTCCATCTCTCCTTTATTCTGGACAACCGGCTCAGACCCGCTGGCCAGATTCTATTGTTAAGCGATGTGACTGAAAGCGTCCACAACGAGGAACGGCTGCAGGAAAACGCAAAACAGCTCCAAGAGCTCAATACGTTTAAGGATAAAATGTTCAGCGTAGTAGCCCATGATATCCGTGATCCGCTTGCGGTATCGCTGAATCTGATGGAGCTAATGGAGGATGAGCTGCTGGACTACGGGGGAAAGCACGATGAAATCGTTCAGGAGATGGGCCAGCAAATTCAGAAGACGTTTGCTCTCGTAGAAAGCCTGCTCGAATGGTTTCGCAGCCAGCGGGGCGGGATGGTGTTTAATCCGGTGGTGCGGGATCTGGCCCAGACGGTACAGCTGAATGCGCGTCTCTTGCAGGTTCGCAGTGAAAGCAAAAGCATCCGTATTATTTCCGAGATTCCACAGGAAACGTTTGTTTTTGCCGATAAGGAAATGCTTGATCTAATAATTCGCAATCTGCTGTCCAATGCGATTAAGTTTACGGATTACGGAGGCAGCATTCGTTTAAAAGCAGAGCTTGCGGAGGGCAAAATGGTCGTATCGGTCAGCGATACAGGCGCAGGAGTGCCCACGGAGCAGGTGGATTCACTATTGCAGCAGGATGCTTATCCTGTGCCTTCCATAGGAACCGCGGGCGAGCGCGGCGTAGGATTAGGCCTTACTTTATGCCGGGAATTCGTTCACTTGAACGGGGGCGAGATTTGGTTCGACACGGCGCTCCAGCAGGGGAGTACGTTTTATTTTTCATTGCCTCTGCCGCCATCAGCACCAGCTTACCTTCATAAACAGTCAGAAAGGAGAGGGACAGGATGAAGGTCATCATCATCGATGACGAACTGGCAATGCACCTGATTATGAACAGGATGCTGGGCAAAATCGACGAAGTCGAAATTATGGGCAGCTTTCAGGAGACGGCTGCAGCTTTCGCTTTTTTGCAAAAGCAGGAGATTGATATGATCTTTATGGACATTAGCATGCCGAAGGAGAACGGGCTGGAGTTTGCTCAGCGGTTACGGGAGCAGGGCAGGCAGACGAAGCTGGTGTTTGTAACCTCGCATAAGGAATATGCGCTGCCTGCGTTCGGCGTCTACGCTTACGACTATATGGTGAAGCCCGTCGTGCAGGAAAGGCTTAGACAGACCATTCATAAAGCGTTGTCCGAAGGTACTCACGCAATGCCAGCGGAGGAACAAAAGGCTGCCCCGACCAAAGTGCTGTTCAATTGTCTCGGTAGAATGGAAATCCGCAGTGCCCGTGATGAAATTATAAAATGGAAGACGAGCAAAAGCGCCGAGCTATTCGCCTATTTATCGTTGCAAAAAGGCCGCCTCGTTTCAAGGGCGCGGCTGATTGAGGATATTTTTGGCGGCATGCCCCGAAAAAATGCGGAAAGCTATTTAAACACAACCGCTTATCAGCTGCGCAAGCTTCTTGAATCTAATGGACTTAAGGGCAGCCTGCACTCCGACGGTATCCATTATGGACTGAATTTGAATGAGGCGCGCTTTGATATGTTCAGCTTTGAAGAAGGCTGCAAGCAAATGTCACTCGTTTTTGACGAGAATATCGGGCGGGCGCTTGAGCTGGAGCAGCTTTATGTCGGGGATTTGTTTGGAGATCGCGCCTATCCGTGGGCATGGAGCGAGATCGAACGTTTCTCGCAAATGTATATCGCTCTCTCCCAGAGGCTGTGCAGCGCCTTGCTGCTTAAAGGAGATACAGCGACAGCGATTCGGCTGCTCGCTAAGCAGTCTGCTATAAATGAGCTGGATGAAGAGACCATAAAGCTGCTGATGCGCGCCCACGCTCTCCAGAAAAACAAAGAAGCGTTAGTCCAGCAATACATGAAATTTGTAGACATGCTGCATCATGAGATGGGTGTCAGTCCGTCGCTTGAGATAACGGTACTCTATGAGCAGCTGCTGCGGGAGCTGAATGCTTAATGAAAGTAGAGCACAAAGAGGATACACAAAGAAATAGATGAATTTTTGTATAGATTTGGAAGACAGTGTATTCATTGTGTGATACAATAAATCACTGAGCCGCCCAAATCTAACGGATTACTTATAAGAGGAGCATAGAAAATGAAGAATTTCGCTGATGTGCTTATTGAAGAGATCCTGCATAAAAACTCTGTATTAGTCGTAGGGTTAGATCCCGATTTACAATACTTCCCGGATTTTTTAGCGGGTAACGATGAGATTAGCAACCAACAAGCCAGTGAAGCGATTTACCATTATAATCGAATTGTAATTGATGCAGTAGCCGAGCATGCAGTAGCTGTAAAGCCACAGCTGGCTTATTATGAGGTTTATGGCAGCGAGGGAATTCATGCATTAGAGAAAACGATTGCCTACGCCAAATCGAAAAATTTAATCGTCATCAATGATGCAAAACGTGGAGACATAGGCTCCACTTCAAGTGCATATGCCAAGGCATTCCTTGGGAATGGCTCTCTTGCAGGAGACATGGTTACCGTTAACCCCTTCCTGGGCAGCGATGGTTATCTCCCTTTCATCGAGGAAGCTGGAAGAAACGGTAAAGGTTTATTTTTACTAGTGAAAACCTCTAATCCCTCTTCACATGAAGTACAAGATGTAAAGCTGGAAAACGGAGAATTGCTTTATATTAAAATGGCTGATGATATCAACAAACTGGCGCAGCAAACATTAGGGGAAAATAATTATTCCTTTATTGGCGCCGTTGTTGGGGCAACCTACCCGATGGAAGCGGAGAAGGTTCGGAAAGTGTTGCCAAGCTCTATTTTTCTAGTTCCGGGTTTCGGCGCACAAGGCGGAACGGCTAATGATTTAAAGCCATTTTTTGATGCAAAAGGATTAGGCGCCTTAGTTTCCTCATCCAGAGGCATCATCTATAACGGTGCAAAGGAAGAGAAGAAAACAGAAGCTATCCTATATGAATTTATTGCGAAGGCCGCTAAAGAGTCTAAAGATAAAATCAACGAGGTACGGCTTAGCCATTAACTTTTTAGATGTTCAATAAATGTTATTATAAGAAATTATAATGAAATTCAAATAGAAGGGCTTTATCTCGAAAGTGGAGATGAAGCCCTTTATTTTTTTATCACAATACTCCATGGAACATTCTAAACAAATGACCACTAATAACCGCATGAAAAATTAACCGATTGTAAAGGTATCGATTGACATCTTTTACGTTCTATACTATTTATATCTAATTGTTGGAAATATTTAAATAGAAGGGGTGAAGTATCGTGGTCAGTAATATTGTAATCAATCATGTGGTTAAAGGTAAGATTCATACGATCTTTGGAACGATGGACTTATATCGCTTTAGTATGACCGATTTTTTGCAAGCGCCTTCAGAAGCCGTTGAGCACTTAGCAGTAGTAAAACGCAATGGAGTAGATTGGGAAGGTCCGGTATTATGTCGTTTTAATTCGGCTTGTATAACAAGCGAAGTGTTTAATTGCACTCGATGTGACTGTAAATGGCAGCTGGACAAGGCTATGGAGTTGATTAGTGCAGCGGGACAAGGGATTATTACCTATCATCCCTCCCATGAAGGACGAGGTTTTGGCCTGGCCACGAAGCTTCTTTCTTACAATATGATGGATGAAGGGCTTGATACGGTTGAGTCATATTCCCAATTGGGGACGGGGACGGAGGATGCTAGAAATTACAGAGCTTCTATCGCCATACTCAATCATTTTAACATAACTCAAGTTAGGCTTATAGGTAATAATAAAAAGAAATATGAAGCCACACGTAATACAGGTATTCATGTCGTTGATCGATTTGCTCTAGTTTATGACGGGACGGATCAGAAAGTTCTGAAGTACTTGAGCAATAAGTCGAAAGAGCCTGAGCAAGATTTATTAAGAAATAGAATGAAAATGAATGTATAAGGGTGATATATTGGACAAAATTTTAATAACGGGTTCTGGAGGGGGCATAGCTTCAGAGCTAATCAGGCAGTTGAAGGAGCGGGACGTTCAAGTCGTCGGTATTGATTTGAAGACTGGCTGTGCAGCGGTGGACATTCCTATACAGTGTGATCTAAGCGACGAGCATCAAATAAGGAAAGCAATCGGCTTATATAAGGATGATTTGAAAAATATAACGGGTATTGTTCATTTGGCTGGAATATATCCGAACCTCAGTCTATCGCAATACGATTTATCATTATGGCAGAAGGTTCACGCTGTTAATGTAACTTCTTTATTTATTATCGTGCAATTGTTGCTAGAACAAGGCTGTGATCGTTTGCGCAGCATTATTTGCACCTCAAGTACGGCTGCTAAAGTTGGAAGTCGAGACCCTGCATATGCATCATCGAAAGCGGCACTTCTTGGACTTTCAAAAAGCCTTAGTCTTTCATTGGCTCCGAAGGGAATAAGAGTTAACTCCATACTGCCGGGAATTATAGATACGGACATGTCTAAGGTGCAATCCTCAGAGCGCCGTGACTATCATCGAAAAAAAACGCTGTCAAACACCATTGGCAAACCTGAGGAGGTCGCCAATGTAATTGCTTTCCTACTCGGAGACCACTCCTCCTATATATGGGGAGCTTCAATAGATATTAATGGAGGAATGACATTTTGAGCGGACTTTTAATTGCAATGTGCGGGTTGGACGGAGCAGGGAAGACTACACAAATCGGAATGCTTACCAAATGGTTTGAGCTTAATAATGTGCAATTGTACAACACCAAGCAACCAACGGATCAATATAGAAATGATCCGAGGGTACGGTCCTATCTTGATAATGGGCATGTCCATGACATGAGAGTCATTGCGATGCTGTCTGCTGCTGACCGAATAACCCATATGCATGATTTGGAGCAGCGCTTGGAGTCGGGCATTAACATTATATCTGATCGATATATTTACAGCTCTTATGCCTATTTCAAAGTTCGGGGAATGGATATACATGATATTAAAAGTCTTTATGGTCCCATACGCAAACCAGATTTAACTGTTTTTTTAGATATTATGCCCGAAATAACCATTAAGAGAATACAGGCCCGCGATGGGCACCTAAAATATGAAGAAAAAGACCCGTCTATTTTTACAAATGTAAGGGAAGCTTTTCGAACGGTATTGCCTGAAGATGCTTTAATCATTAATGGGGAAAGAGATCCTCAAGCGATTCATTCTGAAATTGTATTACATTTAGAAACGATTATCAGCACAAAGGGAGGATATTCGTATGGTATTAAATAAATTTGTTGAAGTTATTGATCGTACATTTACGTTAGAAAGCAAAAAGGAATTAGAGCTGATGTGCGGCCTGCTAAAGGAACAGGTGGATCTACAGAAAGTGAGAGAATGGCTTTCAGAATTGCGTCAAGAATCTGAAGATCAATTAGGCAATTTAGCGTCACTCATGGAAATTCATCCTTTGGGATTTGAAAAATACGTACTGTGGAACGGCGAAAATTCGGGAATTCGTGGTCGCTTGCATTACTGGCCGCAAAATAAATGGCCTTTTGAAAGCATACATGATCATAGGTTTAATTTTGCAGTTATCCTATTATGCGGTGAATATACCCATGAAGAATATAATGTCACGGAGCTTGAGATGGATAAAGTAGAGATTGAATTAACCCGCAGCTCTAAGGTAGTAGAGGGTGACACTTATTTTTTTGAAGCGGGCAGCTTCCATCGAGTCATCCCAAGCAATAAAATGACGCTCTCTTTAATTGTTAGAAGCAAGGCCATATTGCCTTATTCAAGGGTGATAAATCCAGAGGATTTAAAGATGAGGAAGGCTTTTGGCAATGTGAAAAAGTTTAAAGATAAGCTTCTAACCCTTGAGAACGCATTAATATGATGGAGGATAAATTGACGAGAGAGCAAGCGGCATTATTGGAAGTGGCAAAAAGTGTTATAAATAATAATCCATTATCGGCTGAATGTTTTCAGGATATCGATTGGTCCATACTAATGAATTTACTGCAGCAGCATAAAATTTTCGCCTTAACCTATCAAAATATATCTCCTATCCTGCCGGATAGTTTAAAAAAATCGTGTGAAGCCCTATACCAAAACCATGTGGAAATTATTGATGAGAGAATAAATGAAATTAAATTATTATTTAATAAAGCAAAAGAAATGAATATAAATATTGTATTAAACAAGGGCATTGCTTTATCCATCATCATCTATGAGGATGCTTATAAGAGGGACTCTCGGGACATAGATTTGCTCATTAATGAACATGAGATGGATCAAATTAATGAGTTGCTGCGTGTATGCGGCTTTCATAGTGCCATAGGAAATAAAAACACGTATCACATAGACAGGAAGGATCCGAACGATTTCTTTTATTTGGATAAGCCGATATTGAAAGCTCCAGATAGCCATGAGTTTTTCGAATATTGGAAACATACCCATTCTGGAAGATACGTTGTGCTTGAGACGGGAAGGCATCTGCATCAATCCATAAAAGAGATTACTTCCTTTCTGGAATCCGCGCAATATATAAATATTCAGGGTAATGAAAACGTGAAAACCTTAGATCTCGAGCATAGCTGTATCGCCTTGCTTGAAAATGCATTTAATGATGCCGAGGGCTTCGACGAGCGGATTCCAGCGCTTAAAAACTATATGGATATAGTTATGTTTTTTAAAAAATATGAGCAAATGGCGAATTGGGATAACGTAAATAAATGGATGGCCAAGTATGACTTGTTCAGAGAGTTTGCACTGGTTATAAAGCAAATTAAAGAGATATTTTCCGGCGTCGACCTT
Source organism: Paenibacillus sp. BIHB 4019 (assembly GCF_002741035.1). Classification (NCBI taxonomy): domain Bacteria; kingdom Bacillati; phylum Bacillota; class Bacilli; order Caryophanales; family Paenibacillaceae; genus Paenibacillus; species Paenibacillus sp. BIHB 4019. The sequence goes on from NZ_CP016808.1 coordinate 2,266,799, forward strand.
TCATTTCTAGATTATATAAGAGCAGACGAAGCTTTAAATCATAATCAATCATTTTATGACTGGGATATTAGCATAACGGAGAGATTGTTTCTTGATGGCGAGCAGCGCAAGAAAATGATCGCTTTAATGAGTAAAAAAGCAGCGTTTAGCAATCATAATAAAAATTATTGCAGGCCTATTAAAACAAACGATCGGCAGTGGCGGCAGTTGCTAATAAACGATGATAGATTTGATCTGCGCTATAACTTTGAATATGAGGCAAGCCGCCTTGTACTCCGTTTGAACCTATCCGAACCTGCTTTAAATAACCTAACTGAAAATCAGGAAATAATGATTTTTCTGATCAATCCGAATTTGGATTGCCCAGACTATTTCACACATCAGGTCATTATTCGTAAAGAAAACAATAGGCTCCAGCCAGTTGAAAGTTCTAAATTTGCCCATGTGAGAGAAGAGGATGTCCTGCAAGGCTGTTCTCATTTTCAAAAGGATAATGGGAACTTGATTATTTATTTGCCTTATGAAAACCTTGGAAGCGGCGACTATATTGGCTATTTTATAGGGGTCATAGATAATTTGCTGGGCAGAATTCCGCATTGGCAAACGGCACCGCCGTATCATAAGGATTTTTGGGCCAGTATGCCCGTCTTAGAGGTTATGGATCATTAAGTGGAAATTGGGGGCGTAATAGTGGTATGGCTATTATTTCTGTAAATGATATCACCAAAACTTATCGTCAGTATAGAAGATTCCCCGGGCTCATTGGTTCCGTCAGGAGTTTATTTACGCGTGAGTATATAGAAGAAATGGCCGTTCGCCATCTTAGCTTTTCCATTAAAGAAGGCGAAGCGGTAGGTTATTTGGGCCCTAACGGTGCGGGGAAATCAACAATGATTAAGATGATGACCGGAATTTTGGTGCCTACCGCTGGAGAGCTGCGGGTACTTGGACACGTGCCTCATCAAGCGCGTAAAGTTAACTCCCGGCAAATTGGAGTGGTCTTCGGGCAGCGAAGCCAGCTATGGTGGGACCTTCCGGTTAAGGACTCCTTTGATCTGCATAAGTATATTTATAAGATACCTGCGGCAACTTTCGAGAACAATTTGGAATTTTGCGTTGAATTGCTATCCATCAAAGATTTTATTCAAAAGCCAGTAAGACAATTAAGTCTAGGGCAGCGGATGCGCGTTGAAATTGCAATGGCGCTCTTGCATGAACCCAAAATTCTTTTTCTTGACGAACCTACAATTGGCCTCGACGTGATCGCCAAGGACCAAATCCGGCAGTTTTTGCGTACCGTAAATCGTGATAAAAGAGTAACGATCGTTTTAACGACACACGATATGAAGGATATAGAGGAAATATGTCCGAGAATGATTGTCGTGAATAAGGGGAGCGTCGTTTACGACGGTTCTGTTGCAGAGCTCCGCAATAGACTAGGGAATGAACGCCAAGTTGTCATTGATTTTCGAGAAGAACCAGGTTTAATCGATATGCCGGGAATTACCTTGCTTCAAGAGGAAGGACTGAGACGAACCTATTCATTTGCAAAAAGTGATGCCAGCGTATTTGATCTTGTGAGCCGAATTGCAGCTAAATATCCAGTTGAGGACGCTTCAATTGAAAGTGCGGATATCGACTCCGTTATCCGGCAGCTATATCATCAACTAGCTGAAGCCGATTTAAAACGCCAAATTGGTTAAGGTGGGTTAGTAATGAGAATGTATCTTATGTTCGCAATGAAAGCTTTTTCTAACCAGTTAGCTTACCGTTCGGAAGTTTGGCTCCGTTTACTGGGCAACTTTGTTACGATCCTGATCCAGGTTGAAATTTGGCGGGCCGTTATTGGAAACGGCAATGTAGCGGGCATTAGGGCCGAACAAATGATTACATACAGCATTGTCAATACACTGCTTTTTGCCCTGTTATTAAATGGGGTAAGCAGTAAAGTGGATGGAAGCTTGAAATCGGGAGGAATCGCCTCTGAATTAATCAAGCCGCTATCGTACCCGTTATATTTGCTTTTTGACGGACTAGGCAACTCCCTCTATCAACTAGCCTTCACTGTTGCGCCGTCTCTCCTTATAGCAGGGCTGTTTTTCGGAATGCTCCCTCCTGCGACCTTAACTAACTTTCTCGCTTTTTTATTGGCATTGATGCTAGCTCTTATTATTTCTTTTCTTCTTGGTTATCTAATCTCATTACTAGCATTTTGGTTTATGAACCATTTTGCTCTTAGTTGGATGATGGGCGGCCTAATCACGATCTTCGCTGGCTCTTTTTTGCCACTTTGGTTTTTTCCCCCTTCATGGGCTTCTGTAGCAAATATGCTGCCGTTTCAATATATGGGTTATGTCCCGGCGGCCATATATTTAGGCAATATAACGGAAACTGAGCTATGGCAGGTGCTTGCTGTGGGGGCAGGGTGGATCGTGGGATTACTTGTCCTCGTTCAATGGCTTTGGACTAGAGCCGTGCGTCGCTTAGTTGTGCAGGGCGGATAAAGAGGAAGGCGAAAATTTATGACATTGCAGTTGTTTGGCAAGCTAGTTCGTTTATTATTAAAGGAAAAAATGGAGTATCGGGCTGATTTCATCCTTTCCGCTTTTGCTCAAATCATCGCTTATGCCGGGGACTATATTATAATCTGGTTGTTTATCCAAAGGTTTAACACGATAGCTGGCTGGACCTGGCCGGAAATAGCCCTTTTGTATAGCATCGGCCTCTTCACGTATGCACTAGGGGCATCATTTTCTTTTGTGCAGATGCGTGAATTGGAGAGCCAGGTTAAACAGGGCACGTTTGATATTTTGCTTATCAAGCCTGTAAATCCCTATTTATACTTAGTAAGCAGGGGCTTTAACTTAGGGTACATCGCCCATATTTTAATTTCTGGTTCTGTTTTAATATGGGCCATCTCAAAGCTGAATATGCAATGGACGTTGAGCGAGTACATCTACTTAATACTAGTCGTTGTCAGCGGTGCTATGATTTATGCCGGAATCCTCACTATCATCGGGGCTGTTTCTTTTATATGGATTAGAACTAATTTTATGTTTACCCTATTTTTTAGATTAAAAGATTTCATTTCGTACCCTTTGCCGATATTCGGAACGTTTATTCAGCTATTGCTTACCGTAGCTGTACCGCTCGCCTTTGTTAGTTTTTATCCAGCGGCATTTCTTTTATCTAATGATGCTACCCTTTTGCCTCAGTGGGCAATGTGGATGGTGCCACTTGTCGGCCCTTTTTGTTATTGGGCAGGCTATAGGTTCTGGATGTATGGAGCGAACAAGTATCAAGGTGCCGGCGGCTGAGTTATTGTTTATGATGAAATATAAGAGCAGCTTTCCTCAATCGAGGAGGCTGCTTTTTCTCTTGCCACAAAAACAGTCCGCATTTCTGCCAGAGTTTCATGCTTCTTGTCGGAGTTTGTCATTTTGCTGTCATTGAGTAGGGCTATACTTATTTAATTAGTAGGGATAAAGAACCAACTATAGAAAGCAATAAATATTAGGAGGACTATCGTGAAGAACAAACTAGTCAAAAAGCTTGTATCATCAGCCGTTGCAGCATGTCTATTGTTGTCGTCGTTTGGCATGGCATTTGGTGCCACTACAGCAACAGCTGCACCAGCTGATATTGAAGGGCATTGGGCACAAAGCCAGGTTTCAGAGTGGATCAGCAAGGGGCTGATCACGGGCTATGAGGACGGCAGCTTTAAGCCGGAAAATCAAATTACAAGAGCTGAATTTATAACGCTGGTCAATCGTGCATTCGGTTTTACCGAGCAAACGAAAATTTCGTTTAGTGATGTACCATCTACAAACTGGGCTTATGCAGATATTGCGAAAGCGGTAAAAGCAGGCTACATTTCCGGCTATGCGGATGGAACAATCGGAGCCTTTAAGCCGATTAGTCGTCAAGAGGCTGCGGTCATTGTCATCCGTCTGTTGAAAATCAATCCGGCAGCCAGCACTGCGGCAGCAGCCTTCGCAGATGCGAATCAGTTTGCCAGCTGGAGCAAGGATGCGATTGGCGCGGTTGTAGCTGAGGAAATTATGAAGGGCTACAGCGCAGACAATACGTTTAAACCGGCAGCCTTTATTACTCGCGCAGAAGCGGTAGTAACGCTGAACCGCGCAATGGAGTCGCAAGCGATCGTTTATGATGCGGCGGGAACGTATGGTCCAGCTGCTGGAGTTGAAACGGTTAATAAGGACGTCGTTGTTAGTGCAGCTGGCGTAACGCTGAAAAACATGGTCATTAATGGCGATCTGTTATTGGGCGAAGGCATCGGCAATGGCGATGCCTTCTTGAACAACGTCAAAGTAACGGGAACGGTAACCGTTCAAGGCGGCGGCGAAAACAGTATCCATTTTAACGACTCGGTGCTTATCGATATTGTGATCGACAAAAAATCAGGTACAGGAACTGTACGTATCGTATCGGAAGGCTCAACAACCGTTGCGCTAGTTATGATTAATTCCTCTGCCATTATTCAGGAAGCTGGCTCAGCAACGGGCTTTAGCAATATAAACGTAAATGCAGCACTGCCAGCAGGCTCGAAAGTAACCCTGCAAGGCTCGTTCAACACGGTCAATGTCAGCGCGCAGCAAATTCAAGTTGACCTGCCGACAGGCACGGTTCAGCAACTGAATGTCAACTCGGGCGCAACTGGCTCGACGGTTAATCTTGGCCAAGGCAGCAGGGTCAACATGCTTGTTTTGGATACGGTTGTGAAAATGTTAGGCCAAGGTACAATTGTACTGGCTACCATCAATACTGGAGGAGTGGGAACGAGTTTTGAAAATCCGCCAGCTACTCCAGCTCCAACAGCAACTGTAACAACGGGATCATCAACAACTGCGCCGTCGACAGCAACGCCGACGCCAAGCGCAACACCAACAGCAACACCAGAACCAACAGCGACGCCGGAGCCAAGCGCGACGGCAACACCAGTACCAACACCAACACCAGCACCGGAGGCTCCAACGGCATCCAATGTTTTTATTAGCGGGACAGCGACTGTTGGGGAAACGCTAACGGGCAACTACACGTACCAAGATGCAAATGGCGACTTGGAAGATGGAACAACTTACGAATGGTATCGTGCGGATGATGAGAATGGATCGAACTATACGCAAATTGACGGAGCAAATGACTCAACCTATGTGCTCAGCGAGGAAGATGCGGGGTATTACATCACCTTCGAGGTTACGCCTGTGAATGCAGCAGAGCCAACAATTGGAGATACCGTTAAAAGTGCAATTACGGGCGCAGTGAAAAACGCTCCCGTTGCTCCATATGTAGAAGGAGTCCAAGTGACAGGTGTACTTGCAGTAGGCCAAACGTTGACAGGGGATTATTACTATTGGGATGGCAATGGGGATGAAGAAGAGGGAACAACCTATCAGTGGTATCGCTCGGATGACTACGAACAGACCATTAATTATACGGCAATTGATGGAGCGACAAGCTTAACGTATGTGCTTGGCAGCGAGGATGCTGGCAAATATATGACTTTTGAAGTAACACCGAAAAATACAGCGGCTCCTACAACAGGGCAGTCAGCGAAAGCCGTAAGTCAAGCAAGCATTATGGGGCAGCCTGTCATTTCAGTAGACGGTTTGTATTCGAACCACTTGCCAATGATTACGATTGGCGAACTGACTGCTGGCAGCGCAGTGACGGTTTACGACACAGATGGAACAACAATTCTAGCCTCTGGTACGGCAACAACGAATACTCTGACGCTGGCACTGAATGCTTTAGCGCCGGGAACACATACGATAACCGCACATGCAGCAAATTTTTTGCGGGGAGCAAGTCTGTACTCTGAGGAACTGGAGTATGAAGTGAATGAAATTGCTATTTTGCCACAAAATCATTTCTCATTAGGGTCGAACCATGCTATCGTGCTGGACGGGATAGGCCAAGTGCTCACATGGGGCGCTAACTGGAATTCGCAAATTGGTGATGGAACGACAACAGCTTCTCCTAACCGATATACAGTGCCTGACTTGCCAAGCGATATCATTGCGGTACAGGCTGGATTTGGACATTCCCTCATTCTGACTGCGCAAGGCGACGTATGGCAATGGGGCAGGGGTTCAAGCAATACGCCAGTAAAAGTGAACGGGATTGATCATGCGATTGCTATTTCAGCAGAAGGCGGCACTAACTCACTTGTGTTGAAAAGTGATGGGACGGTATGGACATGGGGAGATTATTCACCGCTTGTTCAAGTGCCGGGCCTAGATCATGTGCTCGAAATCCAAGCGAGATACGCGTCCTCCTACGTTTTAAAAGCTGACGGAACCGTATGGGCTTGGGGCGACAATACCAATGGCCAGCTTGGCAACGGCACGACAACAAGCAGCAGCGTTCCGGTTCAGGTATCTGGACTGACGAATATCGTTTCCATGAAAATGGGCAATCAGCATGGTCTTGCTTTAAGCGTGACAGGAAGCGTATATGCTTGGGGCTTTAATCAAATGGGCCAAGTGGGCAACGGAACGAATGAAAATCAGTTGGTTCCAGTTGAACTCGAAAATCTGCCAAAAATCACTATGCTTGGTGCAGGGAATTATCAATCTTTTGCACAAGATGAAGCTGGTCATGTATATGCATGGGGCAGCAACCAAAGCGGCAAATTAGGCTTTGGCCATACCAATAATACAAACACTCCTGGCATTGTTGGTGGCATCTCAAATGTCATCGCGATCAACGGAGGGGGCAGCAATACAACCTATGCTCTAAAAGCTGATGGAAGCTTATGGGCTTGGGGCGACGGTAACGATGGCATGCTGGGTGAAGGCGGCAGTGGTGAGCGCTATACACCTGGAATCGTTAATAATTTGAATTTGCTGTTCACGCCATAAAAAGTAAATAGAAGATAAACATCAGGCTGCCCCGTGGCAGCCTGTTTTTTTATATCCTGTGCAGGGCTGCTCTTCTGCTTGATTTCATTTTCAGGAAACGGCTTACAGGGAGAATATGGTTCATAATCCGTTCAGAGCGATTTGGTATGATGAATTTAGTGAAAGCTTACAAGCTTTTACAAAAATAAAGTGGTTAGGAAAATGAAAGGATTCTGGTTTTTCGCTATTATATGAGGAAAATACAGGGAGGCGAAGGGAATGCCAACGAAAGAAAATATGATTGGTGAGAATAGACCTGCGCAACAAAATATGGAGCAGGAGTGGCTGGCTAGTCAATTAAAGTATTCGAATGTTCAGCGCGGCAAGAGGGGGAATACCGTTTATTTGACGGCTGCTGATTTTACGTTAACCTCCGAATATTTAAATGATACTACAAGCAATTATGTCATTCATGCGGATACCGTTTGCCTATCGGGCGAGCTTATAACTAAAGGAAAAGATATTACTATTAATGCCCGTATCATCTCCTCCGAGGGGAAGGCTGTAATCGACGCATCGGGCGAAAATCCCGCAATCAGCTTTACTGAGAAGGACCATGCTGAAGAGGGTACAGGAGCAACCAATCCGGGCCAGTCGGGAACGAATGGTTCAGATGGCAAAAATGGTTCAGATGGTTATAATGGCGGCGCTATTACTTTGGCGGCAGAACGTTTTGAGCTGAAGGGCGAATTGAAGCTGATCGCTAACGGGGGACAAGGCGGGCGCGGGGAGAATGGCGGAAAAGGAGGCACAGGTAAAGAAGGGATTAAAGGAATAGACTACAAGATTAATCTTTTCTTTGACGACGATCCAACGGATGGTACTGACGGCGGCAACGGAGGCAACGGCGGGAATGCTGGAGCATCTGGAGATGGCGGCATCGGAGGGGATATTGTGGTCGGCTACGTCATTCCCGCCAATGAGCACTACATTACGATGGAGAGCGAGGCGGGCAAGGCTGGTGAGCAGGCAGCCCCGGGCAAGGGGGAAAGTGCCGGAAAGGGCGGCCAAGGTGGCTGGTTTTATTACAAGAAGTTTGTGGCAGGAACTAGTAGAGGTCCCAGCTATTATTATGCCCGCAGTGAGCGGAGGGCAAAGGACGGGAAAGACGGAACAAACGGCAAAGATGGCGAGTACAAGGAAGCTGCAACAGACGGCAAGCCGGGACGCTGCGGAATGAATAATGATGGTAAACCTGCGTCTATTGATTATACCGATTTCTTCGGCAGCTTTGAGGTGGTTCATCGGTCAGATGCTTCCAAATTGCTCGTTTTCGATCAGCGGCTAATGGGATCTCTAGAGCAGAAAAGCCTTACGCTGCACAAAGCCAGCATTGCTTATCTGGCTTCGAGCGAGGAGCGATTAGAAGAAGCGGCAGTTCTTCTGAGTTGGCTGCTTAAAACGATGCCGAATGCAGATTGGTTTGAAGAGCTTCGCTACGCGGCGCTGCATGAGGTGCATGATGATGAGGAGCACCGATTTGAAGATTTCAAAATCCACATGCTGGAGGTTTCGCTTCAGTGGCTGGCCCTGCGCAACAAAGCTGCTATTCTAATCGCACAGCTCAGCCAAGGGCTTGATTATTTCGGACATCCTTGGAATTGGGTTCCGCTCATGCCGTTCGACCGCTATTTGGAGCTTGGCGGCAACTTAATAACAGCTGCCCAGCAAGCGGAGGATTTATATAAGGATTATTTAAACGTGCAGGGCAATCAAGACCGTCAGGTAGGGGTCATCAAGGATGCCCTAGCTCAATCCTCGGATAAAGCAGTAGATATTAAAAAACGCAGAGAAGTGCTTGTTAAAGAAAGAGACGAGCTTAAGCATAATATCGACGCGATGCTGAAGGATGTGCATAGCAAAGGTGATGAGCTGCAAAAGAAAGCGACTGATTTTGTCGAGGCACTGAAAAACGAGCTGCGTGTGGAGTCGCTGAAGATAACAGTAGATATCGTGGTTACATGCGTTTCATTGGCTACGGGTGTGGCTCCTGTAGTCGGAGCACTCAAAGTAGGCGGCGCTTTGCGATCAGCGATTAGCAACCTAGCGACTGAGGGTAAGACGATTGTCATAGACGAAGCCTTTAAAAGCGATAAGACCATTAAGAAGGAAAAGAAAGAGAAGGAGAAGGAGCTGTCCAAATCACTGGACTCGGTTAAGAAGACTGCGGCAGCCGGTCGTGCGCTGTGGGAGAACGGCGGCGGCTTGATCGACCTGACGAAGCAGATGAATAACGCACAAAAGGAATTCGGATATAATACGACCCTGATGACAATGTCACGGGAGGAATTTGAGGAAATGCTGAAGCCGGTTTACAGCAAGGTTCCCGAGAAAGCGGGAGAATACCGGAAAGTATTTTATGAATTCCTCAATGTGGTCGAGGATTATCAGAATAAAACGTCAGCCTACAGTGCGTATTTCCTGGAGGAGGAGAAGCTGTCGGCCGAACTAATTGAGCTTCATGCTAATGAGGACCGTTTGCGTCAAAATCTAGGAGACGGAATGGATGCAAGCCTGCCGCTGTTCCATAATTATATTTTCGAACGCTTCAGTCAGGCTAGACTTGCCCTGATCGACTTCCTCTATCAGGAATATCAGGCCTACCGCTATATGACTTTAGGAGATGATCGTTTCCCGAAAATCAAAGACAGCCATGTCGCAGAGCTGAGCGGAATCCATGCCGATGTGGTCGTCAAGCTGAAAAATATGCTGAATGCTGCGGATAGCGCCATTCAGCCGTTTGAAAATATTAAGTTTATTTTTAAAGAGGAAACGTTCCCAGAGCAGTTTGCAGCGCTGCGCACAGGCGACGCGGCTGTATTCTCTCTATCCCTTGACAACCCTCTCATCCGGAGCAAAATCGCTGGAAAAGCGCATATGATGGTGAGCGGCTGCCGGGTTGTATTGCCTGGAGCACGCGAGACGGATGGAGAAGTATATGTTGATTTTATGCATTCCGGTTCTTCCACCTTCCTTGACCGGGAAGCGAGGCGTCATGATTTTATTCATAAAAGCAGCCTAGGCTTGTATCAATATGAAGTGAACCTTCAGCCTCATGGAGAGAAGCTCAGCTTTATGGCAGGCGGCGTCGTAGGCGACGGCCGTACCCGAATTATGCCAGGGCTGTTATCCGTCTGGTCCATCAAGGTCCCTACTGTTGATTTGGCCGGCATGTCTATTAACGAAGGTGTCGACCTGAACAATGTTAACAGAATAGAGATGATGGTTGAAGGCAAGGCAGAGGCTTACGCCTCGCAGCGGACAAATGACCGTTTGAAGGGATTTGTAGTATCCAAGCCAAATGTGGATAATGCGGGTGATTCCGAGCTGTTTGCAGCGGCTCCTATCGAGGAGCAAGAAATTCGCTATACGGTAATCGAGCTGTAAGCGGCATTTAAAATGCTTGCATGAAATAGAAATTTATAGATTGTGAATGATTGTTGGGGCCAGCTCACGGATGAGCTGGCCTGTTTTATTTTTTTCGATGGGCATCATGATAAAGAGGGCCGCCAGTCATGCCTTCTTTACTTTGTTTGGGTTGGCCCGATTAAGGGGAATAATATTGCAGCAATGGCTCGCAGCCTGTGAGATTTACTTGCCTAGTGAAAAACCAATAGAGCTGCCTGCAAGGCTGTAACCCAAACTTGGAAGGGGTGCTTCACATGACAAAATTAACGGTTGGATCGGAAAATCATGCTCCTATTGAGCTTTTTTATGAGGATCGGGGTACAGGAAAGCCGGTGGTGCTCATTCACGGCTGGCCGCTGAGCGGCCGTTCGTGGGAGTATCAGGTGCCGGCGCTGATCGATGCTGGTTATCGTGTCATTACCTATGACCGCCGCGGATTTGGACAATCCTCTCAGCCTTGGGAAGGCTACGATTATGATACCTTTGCTGCTGATTTGCATAAGCTGCTTGAACATCTTGACCTGAGGGAGGCTGCTCTCGTCGGGTTCTCAATGGGCGGGGGCGAGGTAGCCCGCTACATTGGCACTTACGGAACGGAGCGGGTTCAAAAAGCCGTCTTGGCGGCAGCTGTCCCGCCATATCTATATAAAACCGAGGGCAATCCTGATGGCGGCGTTGATGATGCCCTGATCAAGGAGTTCGAGGACGGGGTAAAGAAGGATCGCCTGGCCTTTCTTGATGGATTTACTAAAAACTTTTTCGCCGCTGGGGAAAAGTCGGATTTGGTAAGCGAGCCGGCTCGCTTGTACAACCGCGATATTGCCGCTTTCGCCTCGCCGAAGGGGACGCTGGATTGCATCAAGGCGTTTGGGCGCACCGATTTCCGCGATGATTTAACAAAAATAAATGTGCCGACGCTCATTATCCACGGCGATTCCGATGCGATTGTGCCATTCGAAGTAAGTGGAAAACGTTCGCACAAAGCCATTGCAGGCAGCAGGCTTGCTTTAATTAAAGGCGGTCCGCATGGCGTTAATGCGACGCATCCCGAGGCATTCAATAAAGCCTTAATTGCGTTTCTAAACGGGTAGAAAACGGTCTAACAAACAAGAACCGCTGAATGACCAGCCAGCATAAGAGCTTGCTCTTGGCGGGTCGCCAGCGGTTTTTTTATGCAGGCTAGAGGAATGCGTGTATTAAAAATAAAACGGTAAAAGCCAGTCCCGAACGCAAATGCCATTTTCGGTCAAGCCGCTTGTATCTAAACAAGCCTGAGACGGGCACTGGAAGCAGCATAAGCAGAGCCAGCAATCCGGTTATATTGCTAAAATCCAGTTTGATGCCATACATAAACACAGCCACTGCATGAAGTGCAATAAAGGCAATCGCGATAATGGCAATAGGCGTATGCCATCTTCGTGCGAAGCGAAGAAGGGTTGCCATTCCTTTTTTTACCTGGCTCCATTGATCCCATATTCGAAGTTTAATGAGTATCAGCAATCCATAGTTTGCGAGAACCAAAAACAAGGCGATGCGGGCATCTGAGCCAAAGTCTTTGAACGTATGCTCGAACCTGCGATTGTGCACGGTTGCAGCAGGCAGATGAGCCAGGCCCCAAAGCTCCCATATTACAAATAACACGGATAAGATGAGGACTCCGAAAACCCATTTTCGATCTTTTGCGGGAATCCATTGCGGTTTTAATGTAGGCGCTTTCCTTGTGTCCATGGCCGGATTCCTCCTATATAAGAATTGCGATTAATATACCCTATAAGGATGAAAATAATATTAAAAAGTCCATGAGTGTGATCGCATTGGCATTTCCTGCTTCAGGTTTTCATGCAGTAGAGTAAATGGTATAATTTAGGCAGTCTTTGAAAGAGGAGGATGACGTTATAAAGATGAAAGCCTTGAAGGAGATTGGCAGTTGGGTCAGCACTTTCGGCATTGCAGTTGTACTTTCATTAATTATTGGTGTATTTATTATTCAGCCCTATAAGGTTGACGGTCATTCAATGGACCCGACTTTGCAGGATAAGGAACGAATTTACGTTTCGAAAATCTCTCATACGTTATCCGAGCTCCCGGATTATGGCGATGTGGTCGTGATCGACAGCCGGGTGAATAGAGAACGGCATTTGACAGACGATCTTTTGGAGCATCCGCTGCTGCAGCTTTTTATGAAAAATAATACGAATGACAACACCGTGTTTTATGTCAAAAGAGTGCTCGGCAAACCAGGCGATGTGCTGGAATTTAAGGATCATAAAACCTTTCGCAATGGCGTGGCGCTAGACGAGCCTTATTTGAATGAAACGATGAATTTTGTTTCGGATCAGCAATGGAACGTTCCTGAAGGGCATATTTTCGTCATGGGCGACAATCGCAATCATAGCTCGGACAGCAGGGAAATCGGATATATTCCGCTCGATCATGTGATGGGCGTTAAAAAGTTTCCTTAATTGCTCAGTAGATTCTTGTTCTGATTCTATAGCATCTCTAATATAAGCCTAAAGAGCCCTCCATAGTGAGGGTTTTTTCTGTTGTCTCAGGCTCTTGTCATTTTCCTGTCATTGGAAAGAGCTATACTAATGCTAACGGGCATTTATTAGGATGATAAGGAATGAGGGAAAGCAATGAAAAAAAGTTCAACAATGAAATTGGGTTTGGTTTTAATTTTGACTTTTGTTTTGTTAAGTGGTTGCATTACTTCGGCCAGTACTATAACGGTTTCCTATAGTAATGGGCTGCCAGACACCTCGGAGCATGTATTTATACGCTATTCCGATGGAACGGTCACACAGGTGCCGGATGTTAACGCAGGGGAAACATCGGTAACCGTAAATACCTATGCCAATAAAACGATGATGGGCGGGTATGTAACGGATGGTCAGGTCAGCTGGATTCCAGGACGTGCTTATGGCGGCCAATCCGTATCATTATCCAACATTCAAACATACAAACCGACAGAGGCTGTAGATTATGTTGCTTTGGCCGAGCTGCCACATGCGGATGTCAATCATCCGGATTATACAAGTGTCACTTTTTCTGTTTATGATGCGGATGACGAGCTCGTGACGGGACGAACAGAAATATTTGTTCATACAAGTAATCCGAATTTACTCTTTTATGATATGGATTCTGATTATATTTCAAATACTTCAATATCCGGGGGGATGTCCTCCTATACGACTAGCGGGCTCGTGACGTTTTTAATTAAAAATAATGTGGTTAATGTTCCTGTGACTTCGGCACAATTAGCCGTATACTCGGGTCCGAAATTAATTACGGACAACTTTTTTCATGTCGTAACAGATATTCAGGTCAGCGAGTCTGGGGGTATCGATTCGGTCGAAGTAGGTCAATCTTTAGCGTTAAATGCGTCAGTCCTTCCAGTCGATGCGGCTAATCCAGCGGTTGTTTGGTCTGTTGTGGACGGTACAGGCTCAGCAACGATTGATGCAAACGGGCTGTTGACGGCCGTATCGGCCGGAACAGTTACAGCGAAAGCAGCTGCCGTTGACGGCACCGGTATTGTAGGAAGCATGAGCGTAACGATAAACGTGCCTGCCACGCCGACACCAACGTCGACGCCAACACCGACACCGACACCAACACCGACACCAACACCAACACCAACACCAACACCAACACCGACACCAACACCAACTCCTGAGCCGTCAGCAACGCCTATTCTGGTCTCGTCAATAGCGTTGACGGGGGAAGCCGTTGTTCAGACTGGCGGAAGCATTCAATTGGCAGCAGAAATGGCACCTGTAGATGCCGCGGACAAATCAATGGTTTGGTCGGTTGAAAATGGTACAGGCACCGCAACCATTAATGCCAGCGGCTTATTGACGGGCGTATCCGCAGGTACGGTTACTGTGAAAGCAACGGCGGCCGATGGTTCGGCTGTATTTGCCTCGCATAGCGTTGTTGTTCAAGCGCCAGCTAGTGGTGGAAGCAGTGGAGGCGGATCTACGACTACGCCTGTAGCGACAGCTACACCTGCGGCTACGCCAGCACCGACATCGGTGCCAGCGCTCCAAATAAAGTTCAATGATAAAGTCGTTAAGACTGATCAGGTTGTCACTAGCCTTACGAAGCAAGCAGAGGAAGCTAAAGCTAATCCAACAACCGTCCCTTTTACGGATACCGGCTCCCACTGGGCGAATAAGACGGTTGACGTCTTCGTTAAGCTCGGCATCGTTAATGGGTATGAGAACAATACGTTCCGTCCGAATGCAAGCATTACCCGCGCTGAATTTTCGGCCATCATTTCTAAGGTGTTTAGCATATCCAGCCCTGCTGCAGGCGGCAGCGTGCTCAGCGATGTTTCGGGCCACTGGGCAGAAGCGGCGATTGGAAGCCTGCATGCAGCAGGCGCAATTTCAGGCTATAAGGACGGCACATTTAAACCGAATCAGGAAATTAGCCGTGCTGAAATAATCGCAATCCTTGCTAAAATTATTGATCTTGATAGTGTGAATGCAGCGAGTGTGCCTGCTTTCACCGACATTAATCAAGTGTGGAACAAGGAGCAAATTGAGAAAGCCGCGGCAGCTGGCATCGTCAGCGGTTCTGGCAACGGAACGTTCCAGCCGAATAACCAAGCGTCCCGTGCGGAGGCTTTAACGATGGTGCTGCATGTTTTGCAATTGAATCCTGAGCTTAAAGCACTTCTGGAAACATTGTAGTTCGTTCATTAAAAAAGAAAGCAAACAGCGCGTGCCGATCCCAATCAGCACGCGCTGTTTGCTTGCGTAATAAGCGGGCACAGCGATTTTCCTGTTGACCTAGCCATAGCTTCGCTATATATTTGTAATACAGAACTTTAATTCTTATTACTAATATTTTGAGGAGGGCCACTATGAACCCCGCTTATCATTATGATGTTCACCTGCCAGCGCATGCGGAGGCAGGCCAAACTTTTCCTGTTATTTTTACCCTTCATGGGAAAGGCTCGAATGAGGCAAATATGCATGGGCTTGTAGCGCCTTTAGAGGACAAGTTCATCATCATTAACATCCGAGGCGACCTTAGGCTGGGCGCTGGCTACCAATATTATGAGCTGAAGAGCCTCGGCAATCCGATTCGGGACATTTTTGACCGGGCTGTGCAGCAGCTTGAAGGTTTTATTGCTTATGCAACGGAAAAATACCCGATCGATGCCAGCCAGCGTTATTTGCTTGGCTTCAGCCAAGGCGCGATTTTATCAATGACGCTTGCCCTTAAGATGGGGGAGCAGTTGAAAGGCATTGTTGCGTTGAACGGCTATGTGCCAGAGTTCGTCAAACACGAATATGTTTTGCAATCACTGGAGAACGTATCCATGTTTGTCTCGCATGGTGAATTTGATTCCGTATTTCCAATTCGAATTGGACATGAGACAGCGGATTATTTTCAAGCGCTGACGCCGCAATTGACCTTTAAGACTTATCCGACCGACCATGGCGTATCCTTAGAAAATCAACGGGATTTTCTTGCATGGCTACTTGAGAACAAGGGGGAACAAGCACAATGATGCCAGCATACTTTTTTGCCCATGGCGCGCCATCCATTGTATTGGAGAACAATGGCTATACGTCTCTATTGAAAAGCTTTAAGGAGCAGACGCCAAAGCCGAAAGCGATTGTTCTTTTTTCTGCCCATTGGGAGCAGACGGTACAGACGGTGGGGGCTGCTTCAGCGTACAGCACGATTTATGATTTTTCCGGCTTTCAGGATGAGCTGTACCAGATGACGTACCCGGCGGAAGGCAAACGCCAGCTCAGTGAAGACATTCAAGCCTTGTTCGCTGAACATGGCATTCCAAGTGTGCTGGATGAGGAAAGAGGACTTGATCACGGCGCTTGGGCCGTACTCAAGCTGATTTATCCGGATGCGGATATTCCCGTCGTCGCGCTTTCGGTTAACCGTTATTTGGCCAATGAGCAGCAGTATGAGATCGGCAAGGCATTAGCTGCGCTTAGGGAGCAGGATGTGCTGATTATTGGAAGCGGCGGAACCGTCCATAATCTCAGAAAGCTGAATTGGCAGTCTGAAGGCATTGACGAATGGGCGGAATCATTCGATAATTGGCTGCAGAGCAAGCTTGAGGCATGGGATCTCCCGGCACTATTCAACTATAGGGAGCTGGCTCCCTTTGCGCAGGAGGCAGTGCCGACGAGCGAGCACTTTATCCCGCTCCTGCTGGCTATGGGCTCAGGTGATAAGAACCGTCAAGCAACGCTGCTTCACCGCAGCTTCCAGTACGGTAATTTAAGCTTAAGCTGTTGGAAGTTCAACTAGAGAGAAGAAGCAGAAGAGAAGGCGAAGGTCATGACAGTTGGGACAAAGGCAGTGATCGATCGAGCAGTTATTTTCGCTCTCGCTGCCGTTTTTATTTTACAGCAGCTTACGCAGTGGGGGCCGCTTGTTTATGTGCTGGGCGGACTTTCCTTTATGGCGGTGCTCCTGCTGCTGCCTAAGCTCAAAGGAATCGCGCTGTGGCTGAGCCTTTTTTTTATGGCTGGCGGAGTCGTCCTGATGCTGGCACAGCAAGCGGCTGCCGCATATTGGTTTAAAGCCGCGAGCATGAATGCGACGTTGGTTACCTTATTCGTATTCGCTCCCTTGTTCGGCATTCCGGTACGGCTGCCGGATTATGTTGCTGCTCTGAAGCGGTTTTATGAAACGCGCATGCGCAGCACGACAGCCCTGTTCATCGGTACGCAGCTTATGACGCATATAATGGGCGGGTTTATAAACGTCGGGTCTATTCCCGTCGTCTATCATTTGGTGTTCGTTAAGCCGCGTTCCGGGCACTTATCCGGGCTGCTGGCGAACGCCTTGAATCGCGGCTTTGGAGGCGCGATTTGCTGGTCGCCTTATTTTGCAGCAATGGCGCTTGTCACCTCGGCGCTCAAGCTGAACTGGTCAGCGCTGCTGCCCTATTTGATCGGGCTGTCGCTGATCAGCCTGTTGGTGAGCTTGGCCGTGGACTTTAAGCAGCTGCGTGCAAAGGATGAGGCAAGTGAGCTTGCAGCATCGCAGACAGATGAGCTGAGCCAGGAAGTCGTGGAAGTCACGACAGTCGCGCCATCCACGAAAGCCACGCAAGCGATCGAGAATCAGCGAGGCCAAAGCATGGAGAAGGAACATGAAAGAAGGGCGTCCTTTCCGATGGGACTCGCTATTTATTTGCTGTGTGCAACGGCGGCGATTTTGCTGCTGGAGCAGCTGATTGAGCTTCCGATGGTGCTGATTACTTGCATGGGGGCGGTTGTTTTTCCGCTGCTGTGGTGCCTGGCGAAGGGAGCTCTCCCGACATTCCGGCAGGGGCTGAAAAATCATTTGACCGTTACGCTGCCCGCTTTGCAAAAGGAGATTACGCTGTTTTTAGCCGCAGGCTTTTTTAGCGGATCGATCGGCGCTACAGGGTTTGGGAACGTCATTCCCTCCCTGCTCGGGCACATGCCTCTGCCTATTGCATGGTCATTCTCGATATTCACAATCGTTATGATTGCCGCTACCTCATTAATTGGCCTTCATCCGATTGTATTGGTGACGATTCTCGCCACCAGCATTGATCCGGCTGTCGTGCAGATCAGCCCGATTTATTTCGCCGTTTTGCTGCTCGGAAGCTGGGGGCTGTCCAACCCGATTTCTCCCGCCTCGGCGGTGAACAATTTGCTGGCGGGATTATTCAACAAGTCGGTTTTCGAGCTGGCAAGGCCGAATTATAGGTTTGCTGCCGTTATGGGGCTGGCGCTCTTATTGTATTTAATGATGATCTGAATGACAAAAAAAGGCACCCTTCGAGGATGCCCTTTTTGATTTTATAATGGCATTTATGATTCAAGCCATGTTCAAAATAACGCTTCAAATAGCCTAGCGAAGCTGCTGCTACTCCTTCAAAATCAACCCAAACAGCGCCACAAACACATATGCCTGCTCCCGGGAAATCACGCAATCCTTCAAATCCTCGGGGCCACGGCAATTCCATTAAATTCGCAGGTGCTCAAATCAAGGCCAGCGAGCTTCGTATTTGAAAATTGGGCTTGGTCAATTTGGCATTGGAAAAGCTCCAGTTTTTGCAGCTTTGCAAAGCTGAAATCGCTTTTGCCCATCGAGTTGTCCTGGAAGGACACCTGCTTCATATCAGACATTCTGAAATTGGCGTAATCGGCCAAATTGTCCTTCCAGACCATGTTTCGCAGCGTAGCTCCGGTCAAGTTCATCCCGATCATTTTGCAGTTTTTGAACACCGTACGGTGGATAATAGCATCGCTAAAATCGGCATTCGACAAATCGCATTTGTCGAAAATCACATCCGTCAATTCGACCTCGTTCAGCGCAGTCTCGGTAAACGTGACATTTTTGAAAATAATTTTGTCGAAAATCACCTTGCGAGCCTGCTGTCCATCCCATACGCAATCCTGGATAATGCCCATTTCAAAAAAAGCATGAGATTGCAGCTCGGTCTGCTCCAGCACAGGAAGCTCAATCGGCAGGATCGGTGCCTCAATCGCCATCGTTTTCTTCTTTTTATTCAATACGATCATCTCCTAAACTTCTTCCAGCTCATTTGCCTGTATGCAACCTTTAAATATTGAGCGGTGTCGAGTATAAAATATTGCGATAATCACTCGGCGTCATGCCCTCATAATGCTTGAAGGTTCGCAGAAACAGCTTATAATCGGAAAAGCCGCATTCGCCAGCAATTTCCTTTACGCTCAAATTCGTGTTCAGAAGCTTCAGCTTCGCCCGGCTGATCCGCTGCGTCAAAATATAAGCTTTAATGCCCATCCCTTTCTCCCGCTTCACAACCTTCGAAATATAATCCTTATTAAAGTTGAACACCTCTGCAATTTTACGGACATTAATGTCCAGATGCAAATGGGCTTCAATCCACCTGCAAATGTTGTTGACGATGGCGTGCGGGGCATGATTTTGCTGGTCAATCGTCCGCGTAAGCTCGTTCAATAATAACAATAGAGCGGCATTGGCCTCCTCCGCCGAAAAAGAAGAAACATGCAGCAGCTGCTTAAACAGCTGATTAATCGTCGATGGGCCATCAATCGGCACATGGGTCGGATAGCTCCGATATTGCTCCGCCTTCGTACCGTAATGCACCCAATAAAAACTGACGGGCGACTCGCTATTCCGATAGCCAAAATGAGTCATGCCGGGCCGCAGCAGCAGCATATCACCTGGACGGACGACATACTCCCGCTCTTCCTCAGCGATATACATCTGTCCTTCCAGCATCATAATGATTTCATAATGCAGCGCATTTCGTTTCATGTGCGACCAGTTGCCTTCGGATATGAATTTACCGCATAAGTAATGGCTCAGCTTTTCATTCATGTAGACTGATTTATCCACCTTTTCTTTGATTATGAGTCTGATTATTTCAAATTTGATTTGATAAGATACTATCATGAATGGTAGCGACTGAATAGCAAATAGCTGATTTTAGGTCTAGGGAGGACTCATAAATATGGCAAAAATAAATCAAGGCTTCGTCAGCCAAAGCGACGTTTTGCTGCTGGACGGCCTCTTTAAAACGTCACAGGAAGTTGGCGAGCGTTATCTGCACGCGCTTGATATCGACCGTTTTCTCGCTCCATGTTATGAGGCGCATGGCTTGGCGCCCAAGCAGCCGCGGTACGAAGGCTGGGAAGCCAGAACGATTAGCGGGCATTCGCTCGGGCATTATATGTCGGCACTTGCCGTCACCTATCAGGCAACGGGCCATGAGGCGCTAAAAGCGAAGCTGGATTATGCCGTATCGGAGCTTGCAGGCATTCAAGCGGCGACCGGCAGCGGATATGTTGGCGGCTTGGTCGAAACCCCTTTTATCGAAGCGATTAAAGGCACGGACATTGGCGGTTTTAGCATGAACGGGTATTGGGTTCCGTGGTACAGCGTGCATAAAATTTATCAAGGCTTAATCGATGCGTACACGCTGACGGGGAATGAGGAGGCGCTGCACGTTGTCAAAGCCTTTGCCGATTGGGCAGTAGATGGACTCTCGCAAATGTCGGAGGAGCAGACGCAGCATATGCTGGAATGCGAGCATGGCGGCATGAATGAAGTGTTTGCGCAGCTGTATGGCCTCACGGGACAAGCTGTTTATATGGAAGCAGCGGTTCAATTTACGCATAAAGCCATCATTTCGCCGCTGGAGCAGGAACGGGACGAGCTGCAGGGCAAGCATGCCAATACGCAAATTCCGAAGGTCATTGGTGTGGCCGAAATGTATGAGCAGAACAAAGATTTAACAAGCTATCGCACAGCTGCGGAATTTTTCTGGCATACGGTGGTCGGCAGACGCTCTTATGTTTTTGGCGGAAGCAGCCTCTCGGAGCATTTTGAAGCGATGGATATGGAAAGCTTGGGCATTAAATCGGCAGAGTCGTGTTTTACACATAACATGCTTGTGCTGACCCAATATTTGTTTAGCTGGGAGCAAAATAGCGCGTATATGGATTATTATGAAAACGCCTTATACAATCACATCCTCGGCACGCAGGACCCGCATACGGGAAATAAAACTTATTTTGCCTCGACGCTGCCGGGCCATTTCAAAATTTACGGCACCCACGATTCCGCTTGGTGGTGCTGTACCGGAACGGGCATGGAAAACCCGGGCAAATATGCCGAGGCGATTTATTTTGAAAAGCAGGATGATCTGTATGTGAATTTATATATGGCCTCCGAGCTCGAATGGAAAGCCAAGGGGCTGGTCATCAGGCAGGAAACAAGCTTTCCGTATTCAGACACCGTGAAGCTTGTTATTGCCGAGGGAACGGCAGAGGCTAATCTTAAGCTGCGCGTCCCATCCTGGCTGCCTTGTGAACTGGTGGCGGTCGTCAACGGCGAGCGCAAATATGTTGAAAACCAAGCCGGATACTTGACCATCAGCGGGACATGGAGCAAGGGGGATCATATTATGGTCACGCTGCCGCTGGCACTGAGAAAGTACACCGCCAAAGATAGCGCAAGCAAAATCGCCTTTCTTTATGGACCAATCGTGCTTGCGGGAAGGTTTGGCGCTGATGGCCTTCCGGAGGATACGATCGTCGATGAGACCGCATTAAGCATGAAGACGGCGGATGTGCCTGTGCTTTGGACGGAAAGTGAGAACCTGTCTGACTTCATCAGGCTGAAGGATGCCGAAACGCTGACATTTGAAATAGCGAAGGAAGTGACCTCCGATGGGAAGGGGGCAGCACTCGTGCCTTTCTACGCGCTGCATCATGAATTTTATACGCTGTATTGGAATTTGAATGACGAAGGCGATGCTTTTGAGAAGAAGCTGAATAAGGTGACTATCGATAGCGTACAGCCGGACGGGCAGCAGGATGAAATCGGTCATCAGCTTCAAGGCAACTGCTTAACGAGTTTATATAACGGGTCGTTTACGGATAATCAGAACAAGCTGCATATGTGGAGAGAAGCGTTTGGTGTCAGCGATGCATACTTCAGCTACCGGCTGGCAGTTGATGGATCGAACCCCAATAATCTTTGCGTAGCTTATTGGGGCGGCGATCATTTCCGCTTCGAGCATGAAGGTACGGCATATAACCGCGAGTTTGAGGTGCTGGTGGATGGCGAGATCGTCGGAGAGCAGACGATTCATTGCAACAAAATCGGCCATATTTTTTATGTAACCTATGAAATAGCAGAGCCGCTCACACGAGGGAAGGATAGTGTCATTGTCACCTTTAAGGCTAAGTCGCTTGCGAGCTGTGCGGGGCGTGTTGCCGGCGTTAGAACAACTAGCGCGGTAGTCAGTCCATAAGGCTGCGATAAAAAAGCGTGACACAAGAGGCGCAGTACAAAAGCAAGGGAAGCAACAGGGGCGACCGGGGCCATAAAAGGCTCCGGTTGTTTTGGCATTTTCACCGATTGAATCACAGTTGTGAACAAACCGCGAAAACAGTTCGATTAAAATCGAACATTGAAACTTCATCCCCAGTGTGTTATTTTCTTAAAATATAGGAAAGTATATGATTTCGCCAACCTTTCTCTACTTTTCTCGGACTGAAACGCGCTGTGCCGATAGAAGAAGGCGACAACCGTTTCACCTTGAAATATAGGAAAGGATATGAATATGCATCCATTCTCTATATTTCTCGGACTGAAACGTGCTGCGCCGATAGAAGAAGGCGACAGCCGTTTCACCTTGAAATATAGGAAAGGATATGAATATGCATCCATTCTCTATATTTCTCGGACTGAAACGTGCTGCGCCGATAGAAGAAGGCGACAGCCGTTTCACCTTGAATTCTAAGCATTTGCTTGAATAAAACGTTTGCTGTACTTTGCAAAATCTTTATTGTGGCTCGGGCCCCAGAATGCCGCCCGGTAAAATGGATATATTATTTTAAAACGAGGAAGAAGGTTTTTGAATCATGAACGAAACTTTAAATAATCAGATGATCGTGTTGGCAGCACGGCCTGAGGGAATGCCGACAGAGCAGCATTTCGCGATGAAGGACGCTAAGGTGGAGCAACCGGCGGAAGGGCAGGTTGTCGTCCGCAGCCTGTATTTATCGGTTGATCCCTATATGCGGGGACGGATGAATGACAGCAAGTCATATATTCCTCCATTTGCTTTAGGCGAGCCGATTGTCGGCGGTGTTGTAGGCGAAATTGTCGAATCGAAATCCGAGCAGTTTGCTGTTGGAGACAAGGTCCTCGGCATGCTGGGCTGGAAGCTGTACAATGTCGTGGATGCTGCCAGCGTTCGCAAGGTAGATGATCAAATGGCGCCATTGCCCGCTTATTTGAGCGTTTTGGGCCTTACAGGGCTGACTGCTTATTTCGGCTTGCTGGATATTGGACAGCCTAAGGCAGGAGAAACCGTCGTCGTATCTGGCGCAGCAGGCGCAGTCGGCATGATTGTCGGGCAAATTGCGAAGCTCAAGGGCGCTCGTGTCGTCGGTATTGCAGGAACGGACGAGAAAACCAGCTATTTGAAGCAGGAGCTTGGCTTCGATGAGACGATTAACTATAAGACGGTCGGCGATTTGGGCAAAGCGCTGGAAGCGGCATGTCCGAATGGAGTCGACGTTTATTTTGACAATGTCGGCGGCGACATTTCCGATCAGGTGCTGCTGCTGCTGAACACGCATGCGCGCATTCCGCTATGTGGAGCTATTTCCTCATACAATAGCAAATCGGGTGACATTGGCCCCCGGATACAGACGCAGCTGATCAAGACACGTTCGCTTATTAAAGGCTTTGTGCTGGGCGACTATGCCGACCGTACGGCTGAAGGCATTCAGGCGCTAGGACAGTGGCTCGGAGAAGGCAAGCTGAAATACGAGGAGACGATTGTCGAAGGCTTCGACAAAGTGCCTCAAGCGTTTCTGCAACTGTTTGAAGGCAAAAATATGGGGAAAATGCTGGTTAAAATTCCTTAGAATAAGCGAGGCTCTATTGGAGAGCTGTATAAGCAGGCTGATTAAGATCCCAAGAAGGCGCCGGCAAGGCATCGACGGAAATGTCGGTGCTTTTTTTCTATGTCCATAAACAATGCAGCATGAACAACATTTACAGCTTACGGATTAACATAGAGAAAGAACAGGCGCGCTGTCCTGTCCTTTCTTAACCTATAGGATAGTATATGACTTTTCGATCCATTCTCAATATTTTTACGCGAAGCAGCAGCTTTGCCGCCAGAGGACGGGTTCAGCCGTTTATGCTGAATAGATATGAGAATACACGAGCGATGAGTTTACGGTGCAATTAAGGTTAAATATCGACTCTCAATGTGCCCAGAAACTTGGCGACTTGCGGATCGTGGTACGATTGGAAAAGACTTTCCCGCGTATCGAGCATGGAAATTTGCTTGCTATCGTCCGCGCTCAGCTCAAAATCAAAAATGTCGAAGTTTTCGACGATCCGCTCTTTGCGCACCGATTTTGGAATAACAACAACTCCACGTTGAACAAGCCAGCGCAGTATAACCTGAGCGACGGACTTGTTGTATTTTTCCGCGATTAAGGTCAGCACTTCGTTGCCGAACATGTTGCCCAGTCCTTCAGCGAACGGCGCCCACGATTGGTGCTGCACTCCCTGCTCTTTCATAAAAGCGGCACTCTCGAACTGCTGGTAGAACGGGTGCGTTTCGATCTGGTTGACGGCGGGCACGATTTCGTTATGGACAATGAGGTCCATCAGACGGTCGGGCAGGAAGTTGCTGACACCGATAGCCTTAATTTTACCTTCGCGGTACAGGTCCTCCATCGCGCGCCAAGAACCGTAATAATCGCCGAACGGCTGGTGAATAAGGTATAGATCGAGATAGTCGAGCTGCAGCCTATTCAAGGATTTGGCAAACGCCAGCTTGGTGCTCTCGTGGCCGGCATCCTGAACCCAGAGCTTGGTCGTGATGAACAGCTCCTTACGCGGTACGCCGCTGCGCTTGATTGCGCGTCCAACCGCTTCCTCGTTCAAATAACCGGCGGCGGTGTCGATTAGGCGGTAACCGGCCTTCAGCGCTTCGTAGACGGCGTTCTCGCATTGTTCAGCATCGGGAACTTGGTAGACACCAAAGCCGATGATCGGCATTTGAACACCATTGTTCAATGTTACAGTTTGCATTGTAAATCCTCCCATTGTTCAAATGTGGAACGGCAAATGGCCGCGAATCCTGGAAATCGGGCACCACAGCGGGTGATTTCGCGTATAGCCGATTTGCAATATAATAAGCTTATCGCCTTCGTGTTACACGAAGTCAAGCGGTCTTATCATATTTTTTCCAAGGAGGATTACACATGCATACGGTCAAAGAAGCTGCCCTGATAACGGGGCTCACCGAGCATGCTGTGCGCTTTTATACCGATAAAGGGTTGGTGCCAAGCGTGCAGCGCAATGAGAATAATATCCGGCTGTTCGACGCAGAATCCATCAACTGGCTGTACGGCGTCAAATGCCTCAAGCAATCCGGGATGCCGATTGAGGTCATTAAAATGTACGTCGATCTATGTATTGAAGGGGATTCGACCATACCGCAACGCTGCGAAATAATGATGGAGCATAGAGAAGCGGCGCTCGTTCAGCTCGAAGAAGCCAAACGGCGTGTTGAACATTTAGAAGAGAAAGCCGCTCTGTATCAGGCTATTATGGAGCAGCGCACTCCGGACACGACCAATCCCGCCAACTGGGAAAAAATCAGGCATCAACATTGCGACGTGTTTTATTCGCCCGCTGCTTCACGAGGGGGCAAACAGTGAACGCTTAGTCATAGTATTCAAACGTGCCCCATGCTATCATTAAGAAGAAAAGAAGCAGCTTTTACAGCAATACCATACTAACGGAGGTGTTTTATGAAAGCGCTATTTATTGGAGGAACGGGCACGATTAGTTCTGCCATTACGAAGCAGTTAGTAGAGAGTGGATGCGAGCTTTATCTTTTGAACCGGGGAACTAGAAATGCAGATTTGCCGGCAGGTGTACATAGCATCAAAGCCGATATTAATAATGAGGAGCAGGTAGCTGAGCTTATTGCTGATCTGTCATTTGATGTTGTAGCGGATTTTATCGCCTTCAGACCAGAGCAGCTGGAGCGGGATTACCGCTTATTCCAGGGCAAAACGAAGCAGTTTATGTTCATTAGCTCGGCTTCAGCCTACCAGACGCCGCTGTCGGATTATCGCATCACTGAAGGAACGCCATTATCCAATCCATATTGGGAATATTCCCGCAACAAAATTGCTTGTGAAGAGTATTTGACTAAGCAGTACCGCGAGCAAGGCTTCCCCATCACGATTGTAAGGCCAAGCCATACGTATGACGAGCGCTCGATTCCGCTGGGTGTGCATGGCAATAACGGAAGCTGGCAGGTCGCTAGGCGTATGCTTGAAAATAAACCGGTCATCATCCATGGCGACGGCACGTCCCTCTGGACGATGACGCATAACAGCGATTTTGCCAAAGGCTTTATTGGCCTAATGGGGAACATCCATGCGATTGGCGAATCCGTGCATATCACGTCGGATGAGTCGGTGACCTGGAACCAGATTTATGAAACCATTGCGGATGCGCTCGGCGTAAAGCTGAATGCGGTGCATGTATCCTCTGATTTTCTCGCTGCGGGCAGCAAATATGATTTTCGGGGCGGCTTGCTGGGCGACAAGGCAAACTCCGTCGTCTTTGACAATGCGAAGCTGAAAAGGCTCGTTCCTGAATTTGTAGCTACGACGAGGCTTGATCAAGGCATCAAGCAGACGGTTGCCCACATTTTGGCCAATCCTGAGCATCAGAAGGAGGACGAGGAATTCGATCTTTGGTGCGATAAAGTAGTGAGTGCTCTGGCTGCTGCCGAAAAAGCTTTAGCCGAATAGCCCGCTTGAAGCGGCTGCTTCAGCATGATGCTTGTCTCTCATGCTGGAGCAGCCAATTTTTTCGGGATAATCCGCCTCCATAGCCGCCCAATTCGCCGTTTGAATTGATAACGCGATGGCAGGGGATGAGGATAGCCAGCTGATTGGCTCCATTGGCCTGGGCGACTGCGCGAAAGGCTGTCGGCTTTCCAAGTGCTGCCGCAATGTCGGAATAAGAACGAGTTTCGCCCGGCGGTATTTTCACCAGCTGTGCCCACACGCTTTGCTGAAACGGCGAGCCTAATAAAAATAGCGGCGTCTTGAATTCCGTCAATTTCCCGTCAAAATAAAGCGCCAGCTCCCGTTCAATGGACTGAATGGCTGCTGTTGTGCCGGGAATGATCGCGGATTTGGTCCTTTTGCGCAGACGCTCGACCTCGCGCTCAAGGCCCCTCCGATCTACAAACTCCAACAAATACAAGTGCTGCTCATCGCCAATCGCCATCATCGGCCCAAGCCGCGTATCGATCCATGACGCCTTCAGCACTTTGCCATCCTCCAATAAAGTAGGTGCCGCGCCCATAATACGGGAGAAAGCATCGCGAAACCCGCTGCTGGATTCATAGCCAGTCGTGAGCTGCGTATCCATAACCGATTGGCCAGCTCTAATGTTTTTCAAGGCGATGCCCATACGGCGGGCACGGGCATATTCGACGAAGGTCATGCCGAAGCGCTGCTTAAACTGGCGGCGAGCCGTTGATTCATCGACGGATAGATTTTTGAAATCCTGGCCCTTCCAGCGTTTTTCCGGGTTTTGCTCTACCGCTTCGACGAGCAGGCGAACGACCTCTGACACTTGATTGGGATGGGAAAGTGGCTGGCAGCGCTGGCACGGACGGAAAGACGCAAGCAAAGCCTGCTGCGCCGTCTCATAAAATTCGCAGTTTTCAAACTTAGGCTTGCGAGCGGGGCATGTTGGACGGCAAAACACGCCCGTCGTTTTGACTCCAACGTAAAAAACGCCCTCATATTCGGTATTTTTCTCTATTAAGGCCCTATAGCATTCGGGATAACGTTCGGCAGGTATCATGGCGTGCGCCCCTTACTTTTTCTGATGGATTTTATTATATCGATTCTTGCCGGCCGTTGCAGCCGAAAATCAGGCATTGATTTCACCGAGAAACGGCAGCTTTACCGCCGGATGACGGCTTCAGCCGTTTACGCTTGCTAATTTCCCGTTTATAATGAAACTTCCAAGCAAAGTCGTAACGATTATAGTAACAGGAATGGAGGGCATAAATACATGTCTAGCTTGCCAAATTGTCCACAGTGCCAGTCGCCATATACATACGAGGATGGGCTGATGCTTGTTTGCCCGGAGTGCGCGCATGAATGGAATGAAAATGCACAGGATAATGCCAATGAAGATGCGAAGGTTGTAAAGGATTCGAACGGCAATGTGCTGAGCGACGGTGATTCGGTCACGGTCATTAAAGATTTGAAGGTCAAGGGCAGCTCGCTCGTCGTCAAAATCGGTACCAAGGTCAAAAACATCCGGCTCGTCGAAGGCGATCATGATATTGATTGCAAAATTGACGGTTTTGGCGCTATGAAGCTGAAATCGGAGTTTGTTAAAAAAATATAGAGTGGAAACAGGAGGGATTGTACAGTGGAAATAGGGATTAGTACGTTTGTCGAAACCTCGCCCGATGTAGAAACAGGAGAGGTTATGAGCCATGCCCAGCGTATTCGCGAAGTCGTTGAAGAAATTGTGCTTGCGGATCAGGTTGGGCTGGACGTTTATGGAGTAGGCGAGCATCATCGTCAAGATTATGCGGCCTCCTCTCCAGTCGTTATTTTGGCGGCTGCTGCCGCACAAACGAAGCAGATTCGATTGACGAGCGCCGTCACGGTGCTGTCTTCCGCTGATCCTGTGCGCGTGTTTCAGGATTTTGCAACGCTGGATGGCATCTCAAATGGGCGTGCGGAAATTATGGCAGGGCGCGGTTCCTTCATTGAATCGTTTCCGCTGTTCGGCTATGATCTGGACCACTATAATGAGCTGTTTGATGAAAAGCTGGCGCTGCTGCTGAAAATTCGCGAATCTGAAAAAGTAACCTGGGCAGGCGGCCACCGCCCAGCCATAAACGATCTGGGCGTTTATCCACGCCCTGTTCAGAGCCCATTGCCGGTATGGATCGGCAGCGGCGGCAATCAAGAATCGGTTGTCCGCGCGGGCCTGCTCGGCCTTCCGCTTGTTCTCGCCATTATCGGGGGCAGCCCGATGAATTTTGCACCGCTGGTGCAGCTGTATAAGAGAGCAGCAGCCCATGCGGGGCATGATGCCTCGAAGCTGCCCATCGCTTCGCACTCGCACGGTTTTATTGCAGAGACGACGCAGCTTGCAGCAGACAAGTTTTTCCCTTCAACGCAGGCGGTTATGAATGTGCTCGGCAAAGAGCGGGGCTGGGGCCATTATGACCGTTCCAGCTTTGACGCTGCCCGGAGCATTGAAGGCGCGCTTTATGTCGGCGATCCCGAAACGGTTGCCCGTAAAATCATTAACCTGCGCAAACATGTCGGCATTACGAGATTTTTGCTCCATACGCCACTCGGTACGATGCCGCATGAGGACGTCATGAATGCCATCAAGCTGCTTGGCACGGAGGTTGCACCGCGAGTGCGCGAGGAAATTGCCAAGTGGGAAGCGAAAAACGAAGGAAAGACGAACTAAACACCATTGTGAATAAAAAAGCGCCTCTGGCTTGCAGGACTGCAGCTCTATTCAAGAGCTGAGCCTGCGAAGCACGAGGCGCTTTTTCGGTCGGCCCGGGGGATGGCGGTCCGATATTCAATGGTGTTACGTTAAGAGGAGGCATTAGCCAGATTATCGCCTAGCTTCTCGACACCGTCAAAGATGTGGTAGCCGTAGCCCCAGAAATCGTTAAAGTCGATAATGAACACTTTTTTGTTTTGGATAGCGGACATGCTTTGCAGAGCGGGATTTTCATAAATATTTTTCACGGATTCATTGATGTCCGGACCGCCTTTATAATCCGAGATGACAAGGAAATCAGGGTTTTTCGCAACGAGCTGCTCCGCGCTGATTTCACCGGAAACGTCGGCAAAGCTGTTGGTCACCTTCAACAGGCTAAGCGCCTCTGCTTGGAAGGTATCATTATTTGCGCTGTAGACAGCAATGGAATCCGGCGTGCTGCTTCCAATAAAAGCAAAGCTCTGCTCCTGATTGCCGGCAAACCGGGTCTCGATATCCTTGGCGCGCTGCTGCAAGCTTTGAACAAGCTCCTGCGCCTTATCCTGTACGTCGAAAATCTGTCCCATTTGCTCAATGTCTTTATAAAGATCACTGAGTACAGCACCCGGACGGGAGTTGTTTTGAATAAAAGTAGCAATATTGAGTTCGTTCAGCGAGTCAACCGTTCCGACGCCCCAATCCGCATCTGCAAATAGATCGCCACGGCCGAGGACGATATCCGGCTTCGCTCCGACGACCAGCTCCTTGCCGACATATGTCTCGGATAAGACAGGGATTTTAGCGAATGGCTCGGCAATGTCTGCCTCCACATCCCCGTAAAGGGCGGCGACGCCAACCACTTTATCCGTCAAACCAAGTCGGATCAAAATTTCCGCAGCGGACTGCGTATTCGCAACGATGCGCTCCGGTGCCTTCTCGAACGTTTGCGTCTTCGGCTGGAAGGAGCCGCTTTCTGCCGACAAATTGTAATTTTCAATGGTAAGCGGATAAGTGGTTTTGCCGCCAGGACTCGGAGAGGCTTCTACTACTGCTGCTGAAGCCGTCGCTTCGGCGGAAGGGCTCGGGGAGCTGCTCGGTGAATTGGTCGAGGCGGAAGAACAGCCAGCTGTTACTGCCAGAGCAAGGGGGAGTGCAAAAAACGTCATTTTACGCAAAAAACGAAACATATCCTACTAACCTCATTTCATATATTGTCTTTAATTGACGAAGAGAATCATTATCAATTATACTTAAAAACAGTCAGTTGTAAACTAAAATCGAAACAATGAATGAGAAGGCAGGGTAATGAGGAATGGCAGAGGTCAGTGTAAGTAGGCGCGAAGAGAAAGAAGCACTCATTCGAAAAAAGTCGCTGTTTTTAACTTTTATGCTCGTGCTCGCGGCTGTAATTGTGGTATCGATTGGCGTTGCGGTGTCAATCGGGCAGGTTAAAATTCCACTGGGGGATGCCTATCGTATTTTACTTTATAAGCTTACGGGCATTCAGCTCGGAGATGGAAGCGCTATGGAAGCAAGCTCTTATGTGGATATATTGTGGCAAATTCGCTTCCCACGCGTATTAATGGCGCTGTTTATCGGGGCTGGGCTTACGATGTGCGGTACAGTGATGCAGGCGGCAGTGCAAAATCCGCTGGCTGATCCTTATATTCTGGGCATTTCCTCAGGCGCTTCGCTGGGCGCGACCTTTGCCATTATGATCGGCTTTGGCGCGGGCGGTCTGCTCGGACAGACAGGAGTAGCCTTCTGGGCCTTCGCAGGCGCATTAGGCGCATCGCTGCTCGTTTTCATATTGGCCGGCATTGGCGGCAAAATGACGTCGGTCAAGCTGGTATTGTCCGGTATGGTCATTAATGCCCTTTGTACAGCGTTTGCCAACTTTATTATCTATATCGCGAATAATGCTGTTGGCATTAAGACGGTGACGTTCTGGACGATGGGGAGCCTCGCTGCCTCCAAATGGGACAAGCTTCCCCTCATATCGCTGGTTGTTGCAGTAGCGGCGCTGTTTTTCATTTTTCAATCCCGGATATTGAATACGATGCTGCTTGGCGATGATACGGCGGTTACGCTGGGCGTGGATTTAGCGGTTTTCCGCAAAATTTATTTGCTGCTGGCCGCGCTTATTACGGGCGTCATTGTAGCGAGCTGCGGTATGATCGGCTTCGTTGGACTGATTATTCCTCATATGGTGAGGGGAGTCGTCGGCTCCGATCATAGAAGGCTGATGCCGGCATCCATTTTGGTCGGCGGTCTTTTTCTGATTTGGACCGATGTGATTTCCCGGACAATTATTCCGAGCGTAGAGCTGCCTATCGGCATTATTACGGCGATGATTGGTGCGCCATTGTTCATGTACATGTTGGTCAAAAAAGGCTACGCCTTTGGAGGGAAATAACGATGAAGCTGACGGTGGATCATATTTCGGTATCGTTTGCGAGTACAGATATTGTGAAGGATATATCGCTCAAGGTGAACAGCCAGCAGTTTGTTGGCCTCATCGGGCCAAACGGCTGCGGCAAATCAACCCTGCTCAAAAGCATTTATAAAGTAATTAAGCCCAAGCAGGGACAGGTGTTTCTCAGCGACACGGATGTGCTGAAATCCAAGCCGAAGGTAGTATCACAGCAGCTTGGCGTTGTCGGACAATTTAATGAAATGAGCTTTGATTTCAATGTGCGGGAAATGGTCATGATGGGCCGGACGCCCCATAAGGGAATGCTGGAGACGGACAATCAGCGAGATGAGGAAATTGTGGAAGAGGCGCTGAGCAGGGTGAATCTGTCCCATTATGCGGAACGCAGCTACATGTCGCTCTCAGGCGGGGAAAAACAGCGTGTCGTTCTGGCGAGGGTGCTTGCGCAGCAGCCAAAGTTTATGATTTTGGATGAGCCGACAAATCATTTGGACATTAAATACCAGTTGCAAATTTTGAGCATCGTCAAAGGGCTGGGCATCGGCATTTTAGCCGCCCTTCATGATTTGACGCTGGCAGCAGAGTATTGCGATTATTTGTATATCATTAAGCAGGGGCAAATTTACGCGAGCGGAACGCCAGAAGAAGTATTGACGAAAGAGATGATCAGCGACGTATTCGATGTCAATTGCGAAATTTATAAAAATCCGGTAACGGGCGGGCTGGGCATTGCTTATTTAAATGCGCAGTAAGTATTTTTAGCAAGCGCCTAGACGCATAAGGCAGAGAGAAGGAATTTGGGGAAACCTGGGTTTCTTTTCTCTGCCTTATGCTTTTATCGGGTAAGGTGTCATGCTTATTAATAACTGACCACTAGTTCAGCCATGTTTTTATCCTTCTCCGGCCAGCGTAATCTGTCTTGCCGCAGCTTCGTTAGATGTTCTTCTACATTATCTGGGGCAAGAAGAACTCCGAAATAGGAGGGCACCTGATCATCATGAAGGTTCAGCATGCGTTCCAACATGAGGTTGCCTATTTTTTTTGAATAATGAGAGAGGTCATTGTAGTTTTCCCCTGTTTGCAGCGAGCTGGCCGAAATATGGTGATAGCCAGAAAAATCCCAAATGGGGGCGATTTGAACCAGCTGTCGTTTCCACTCCTCATATTGTGGCCACAGGCCATTTTGCCAATAGGTTTCTAAAACAATTGCATGAACAGGGCTGATATAAAGGAACAGCTGCAATTGATTTTGCTCGCATAGCTCGACTATTCGTTTTAAATCATTCAGGCTGTTTGCTGTCAGCTCCAGTGTAGCAGGAAGGATTTTTAATGTGCCTTCATTGATATGCTCAGGATAAACATATTCCTCATCAAAGCTGCCATCCATCAAATAGCGGGTTTCCGTATAGGTGGAGGTGTTATTATGGTTGTCTGACCATATTTTCCAACTCTCTTTAAGAGCCGGCTCGGTTAGTAAGGTAGAGAAGTAGTCCTTTAAATAAAAGGGGCTAGTCAAGCGCTCCTCGATGTAGTTGGCATGATTGGCTAGCTGAGGATCAAAGACTTCAAAATCTAAGCCAAAGTAAACGGTGTTTAGCTGTGGGTCAACCTTAAGCATAAAGTTAAGATATTGATAGCTTGTATAAGAAGTGGCAGCAGGCAGGCCTAAGTTATAGGTGCGTTCTCCAGTGAGCGATTGAATGAAAGCAGGGTCGAGCCTCATTGCTCTTGACGTTCCTAGAACAATAGCCTGAGGCTGCATTCGCTTGCCGAGATAGGTTTTAAACTGGTAGGGATCCCGATTTATGCTTTTGCGGTAATTATAGCTTTCCCCTGTAAAATGGTATAGCCCATACGGATCAATCCAATAATTGATGATAGCTGCTAGAAGCAGCAGCAGGGCGGTAGCGGTCAAAGTGGATAACGTCCATCGTCTATTATTTTTCATAGCATTCACCTTAAAATTTGAAGCATAAGAATTCAGATATTTTGGTTAGATTTAATAGAGCATACACGAGAATTAGGATGAAGAAGAGCGCATGAAAAAAATTTGGCTTAAAGGCTGCCATTTTCTCTGAACTATTTTTAAAGCAAAGCACAATTATAAATCCTATCCCAATCAAGGCGGCATATTTCCAATTCTCATTAATAGGGGTAGGAACAAATTGAATTCCGTAGGAAGCAAGAGGGGACAGCAGGTTTGACAATCCAATCGGTAACGTGAAGCCCTGGAAACCAAATAAGGCTTTGAAGAGCTGTAGGGATTGCTGAAAGCTCTCCAGTTTAAAGAAAACTAAAGTCAGATTTAAATAGCTGAAGGTAAGCAGCCAAGCGAGAATAGCGGGAAGCTTGATTTTAAATTTGCTCCATGTTCGATAGATGACGATTCCAAGACCTACAAGCAGCCCCCATACGATGAAGTTCCAACCCGCCCCATGCCAAATACCGCTCAACAAGAACAAAAGCAATAAGCTAAGATTGACTTGTGTAGTGGAGGATAGCCGAATCCCCCATCTAGGTGTTACTTTTCTAGTAAAGTAACGGTTCATTGGATAGTACACATATTCATAAAGAAAACGGGTTAAGGTAATATGCCAGCGAGAGGCCATGTCTTGAAATTGGGTCGCTTTATATGGAGAATCGAAATTGATGGGCAGCTTAATGTTGAAAAGCAGAGCCAGCCCAATTGCCATATCCGAATAGCCGCTAAAGTCAAAGTACAGCTGGAACGTGAAGGATAGAATGAATGCCCATGCATCGAAAAAGCCAATCGTATCAAGGTAACCCATGCCGCTTCCTACCGTTGTTGCAAATTGATCCGCTAAGATGACCTTTTTGAACAAGCCAATAGAAAAAATAAACAGGCCTCGGGAAATATTTTCGTAATTTATTTTGTGATTATGCTCATTTTGAAACTGGGGCATCATGATTTTATGATGGACGATGGGACCCGCAATTAGATGCGGAAAAAACGTGACGAATAAAGCGTAATTCATAATGCTGTAATTTTTCACCTTGTTTTTATAGCAATCAACAATAAAGGTGATTTGCTGAAAGGTGAAGAAGCTGATAGCCAGAGGCAAAGCAACATCAAGCAGTGTTACATTGGCAGAAAAGGCGAGATTAATATTAGAAAGCAGGAAATTGGCGTATTTGAAATAGCCTAGCAAGCCTAAATTAAAGAGAATACCAAGGATGAGGAGGGGCTTGCTTCTGTGGGTAGTTAAAAATTTGCCTAGAAAAAAATTGACCAGCATAGACAGAAATAGGATAGGCAGGTATCCAGGATTCCACCAGCCGTAGAAGAAGATCGAGCAGACTGCTAACCATGACCTTGAGATGGAGGGGGAAGCAATCGATGAGAAAAAGAAGTAGCCTCCAAATACGAGAGGCAAAAAACCGAAAATAAAAGCGGGTGAATTAAAAAGCATGAGGTGCACATCCTGTTGCTATCTTTTTGGGGTCAATAGAACGTGGAGAGACGCTATATTGTTTCCCAAATTATAAGTTAAATCAATTAAGTAAGATAGTATTAATATTGTATTATTATTTTTTAGTGAAAAAGCCCCCACGCAGGAGATGGAAATCCGGCGTGAGGGCTTGGGGGGAGTTTGGCGGTCAACCTTTGACCGCGCCAGCTGTAAGGCCGCTGACGATGTATTTCTGGGCGAACAGGTAAAGCACGAGCACCGGGAGCGAAGTCATCACGAGATCGGCAAAGATCAGGTTCCAGTCCCGGCTGTATTTGCCGTAAAAATTGTAAACGGATAGCGGCATCGTCCAGTCGGAGCTGTCGGTGAGGAAATAAAGCGGAATCGTAATATCATTCCATACCGACATAAACACCATAATCGCCACAGTCGCGTTCACCGGAACGATGAGCGGAGTAATAATGCGGAAGAATACAGCAAGCATGCTCGCGCCTTCCAGGAAAGCTACTTCATCGAGAGCTCTCGGTATCGATTTGATAAACCCGCTGTACAGGAACACGCTGAACGCGACGTTCAAAGCGGCGTAAATGAAAATAACACTCGTAATGCTGCCATAGAAGCCCAGCCATTGTACGACACGAATCGTCGTAATAATCGACATTGGAGCGATAAGCCCCATAAAGAAAAACATATACAGGAAGCTCGACAACTTCGATTCTCTTCGCACCAGAATGAAAGCGGCGGCTGAAGAGGTAATAATGTTGACGATGGAAGATACGCCAGTGATCAGTAGCCCATTGAGGAAGGCACGGCCGAGGCCGCCTTCTTTAAAAACCTGCGTATAGTTGGAAAACATCCATTTGTCCGGGAGCGCGAGCTTAAAGCGCAGCACCTCGGAACTGGTCATGAAGGAACCGAAAATCATCATGAGCAACGGCACAATAATGATGAGGGAAGCGATTAGCAGAAAAATTTCGACAATATAGTTGCGAAGCGCAAGTTTGCGTGTGTAGCTCATTATTCAGCAACCTCCTTACGACGCATGAAGATCAGCAGTGGGATGGAAATAACGGTAACTGCCGCGAACAGCAGCGTATTGATTGCTGTACCCATGCCCCAGTTGCCTTCTCCGAAGGCGCGGAGAATAATCGTTCCGACAACCTGGGAAGCGTTGCCCGGTCCGCCGCCTGTAAGGACGAAAACTTCGGAAAATACCTTCAAGCCGCCAATGAGCGTCAGCATGAGATTGATATTGATAGCGGGAAGCAATAACGGAAGCGTAATTTTGCTGAATGTGCTCCACACGCCAGCGCCGTCAATCGTCGCCGCTTCATAATATTCTTTGGAAATAGACTGGAGTCCGGCCAAATAAATCGCCATCTGGAAGCCGGTATGCTGCCAGATCGACACCAGGGCAACGGTCCAGATTACAATGGATGGATTGGTCAGCCACGATTGGCCAAAGACACCTAGGCCGATGGCTTCCAGAAATTTATTGATGGTGCCATCTGTACGCAGCATTGGCGTGAACACAATACTGATAACGAGAACGCTCAAAATCGACGGCGAATAAAAAATCGCGCGCAGCAGATTTTTGGATTTCAGTCGCATGTTCAAGCCAATGGCTAAGGCGATACCAAGCACGTTTTTTCCGATAACCGTAACAATCGCGAAAATAAAAGTATTTTTCAGGGCTAAAATAAGCGTCTTGTCAGAAAAAATCTGTTTAAAATTGTCCCAACCGATAAATTTAAGCGTTTCGCGGTCAAGCCGCCAGTCCGTAAAGGAGTAAAACAAGCCGATGAGGGCAGGCAATACGAAAAATACACAATAAACGAGCAGGGCCGGCCATATTAGATAATAAGGATATAAGCTTTTTGTCTTCATCTGTAATCACGCTCCATAACAGCTTGGGGCAGAATAAAGCCCTGAAGGACCTTATTCTGCCTAGTGTTCTATCAATTAAAATCCGGCAACGCCTTTATCTTTCATCAATTGTGCAAACTTGTCGTTCCAAGCAGACAATACTTCTTCCGGTGTTTTGCCGCCAGCGAATTCATCCTGCAGATTTCTGTACAGCTCGCTGCGGTCAACCAGCATGTGCGCATCCATAGTCAGAACGGTTTTCTTCGGTGTAATGTAGTTGTCTACGATTTCTTGCTTGTAGTCTGGCAGCTTAGGAGTCGTCACATCGTTGAAGTTGGAAACATAGCCTTGTGCATCGACAATTTTTTGGGCTTGCTCTTTGGAAGCGATGAACTCAAGGAATTTTTTAGCTTCAGCCATGTGCTTCGCTTTTTTAGGAATGAACAACTGTCCGCCAAGCGGGCTTGCGCCAAGGCTTGCATCTTTGGAAGAAGGAATCGCGAACAATCCAAGGTGGATGTTAGGATCTTTTTCCGCTACGTTCTCAATGAGCCAGTCACCCATAAACATCATAGCCACTTCTTTGTCCAAAAATTTACCAACGGCCATATCGTAGCTGTCGCTCAAAATATCAGCGTTCGTGTAGCCTTTTTTGAATACTTGGTACTGCTGGTCCAGCAAAGTTGCGAACTCAGGGATGTCTGTCCATTTTTTCTTATTGCTGTTCAGATCATCGAACAACGTTGGATCATTTTTCGCTGCATAATCCGCGAATGCGGCTGCTGGCCAAATGTTGGCTGCCCAATTATCCTTGAAAGGCATGAATACCGGAGTTACGCCGCTTGCTTTAATCGCTTCGCATACCGCAAGGAACTCCTCGAAGGTTGTCGGAATCGACAGGTTCAGCTCCTTGAACATATCCTTGTTGTACACAACGCCTTGCATGCCTGTGTCTTGGCTGACATGGAAGCTGTATACATGATCATTAGCGGATAGTACATCTTTGTTCAACAGGCGGTCAACCCATGGCTCGCTGTCCAAAATTTCAAAGTTGCGCTCCAAGTTCAGGTCGGTTACGGCGCTTGCCAGGTTGTACTGGATAATATCTGGAGTTTCATCAACCGCCAGCTTCGTTTGCAGCACGGTTGCTGTCTGCTCAGCTGGAAGCAGTTGAAGATTAACTTTAATGTTTGTCTCTTTTTCAAAAGCATCAAGAAGGTCTTGCGCTACAAAAGCGGAGTCCTGCGAGCTCTTGGAAATGGCCAGCTCCAGCGTTACTTTACCGCCGCTGCTGCCGCTTCCTCCGTTGGTTGCTGTACCTGCCGGGCTATTGCTGTTTGATCCGCACGCCGCCAGTGACAAAGCCAGTAAGCTTGCGATGACGCCCGTTGCAGCTTTTTTCATCTTGTGATTCATGTTTAAATCCCCCCGTATTGAAATGTATGTGAATCATTCTGAATGCGGTTACAGGTTCGATTATAGACTTTAGAGCCAGATAGGTACATGTTTGCCATTTACCTTTCATGTGTAATATTCTGAACCGTTCACTCTGAGCCATTCACCGCTTGTCCGCCGATATCTGCAAATGGTACAGTAGGAGCATTAAAAGGTGCAAGGAGGAATACGGCTGGCTATCATGAATCGCAAGTTCGGTAAAAACCAATTCCAAGCGAGTCTACAGACCAAGTTTTTTCTTACGTTCGTTGTGCTGCTGCTTATCGTGCTTGGCAGTTTTCTGGTCTATGCCAATCTCGTCGTCATTCAGCCGCTTAAAGAGAAGACTGAAAATGAAAAGCTGATGTCAGCAGAGAAGGTCAGCGATCAGCTCGATATTTATATCGATAGCCAAAATCAGCTATCCCAACGTATTTTGTCCAATAAAGATGTTTATATTTTGCTGGCCGATGACGCCGCCTCCCAAACGTTTGAAGGATTGTCCCGCAGCCGCAAGCTGAAGGATATAATGTTTCAGGCGATTGGGCCCAGCTTGAACATTCAGGATATGATTATTTACAACCTCGAAGGCGCTGCATTAGTCTCCTATATTGGCTACGACCGCACGCCGCCTTCTTTAAAGCCGCTGCTGGCCGACAGCGAAACTTCAGCGGTTTGGAGCAGAAGCGGCTATTTGCTCAATCGGGAGGAGGCAGGAAAAGTCTCGTTTATTCGCCCGATTATTAATCAAAATGGCGAAATTTTCGGCTATTTGTCGATCCAGCTGGATCAAGCTTATTTGCAAATGCCGGCAGAGGGGCTGGCAGACAGCGAAGTATTTGTTTTGGCGCAGGATGGTCAGCTCATCTCAAGCTCGCAAAATGCAGAGGTCGATAAACTGCTGTCTACGCTGGAGCCGCGATCGGGTGCAAGCGGCATGTATATGGATCATCAACAAAACTACATTACGTATTACAAATCCAGCAGCTCCGATTGGACGACCTATATTGTCACGCCAAAACAAGCGGTGCTCGGCCCCGTCAGCTCGATCAGCAACATTTCCATCCTGCTCATTACATCGCTGATGCTGTTTTCCTTTTTTTACATTTATTTTTCTGCAAAAAATTTATTGCTGCCGATTCGCAAGCTGCGCAATCAAATTTTGCGTGTCAATTATAGCAATATGAACGTGAAGGTGGACAGCCGCTCGCATAATAATGAGTTGATTTTGCTCAATGAGTCAT
Organism: Paenibacillus sp. BIHB 4019; assembly: GCF_002741035.1. NCBI lineage: Bacteria > Bacillati > Bacillota > Bacilli > Caryophanales > Paenibacillaceae > Paenibacillus > Paenibacillus sp. BIHB 4019. The sequence continues at coordinate 2,306,616 of NZ_CP016808.1, forward strand.
TTCAGGAGCTGCTGGAGCGGCTGCAGCAATCGATTGAGCGCGAGAAGCTGGCGCTGCATGAGGAAATTAAAGCGCGCAATTCCGCGCTGCAAGCGCAAATCGCGCCTCATTTTATCCATAATGTGCTGTATTTGATTAGTATTGCTGCCCAGGAGGGCAAGGATCAGGTCGTTCAGGATATGTGCAAGCAGCTGTCGGACAGCCTGCGTTATGTCGTATCCTCTCCTTATCAGCATGTATCGCTGTCGGACGAGCTGGCATATACGCGAAATTATTTGTCGCTCGTCCAGCAGAAATATGAGGATGATTTGGAGTGGGACATTGAAGCTGATGATGATTTGACGGGCTTGATCCAGCTTCCGCGGCTCGTCATTCAGCCGTTTGTTGAAAACTGCATTGAGCATGCATTCGAAAATACAGACCCGCCTTGGCGAATATCGATTCGCTTCAAGCTGTACAACGGATTGTGGGCGATTGAGATTAGCGATAATGGCGAAGGGCTCGCCGACGATAAAATCAAAGAAATACTCGGGAACATTGATGATTCCGATTCGGGAGCGCTTGAGCTGAAAATGAACAGCACGGGCATTGGCAATATGGGCATGGTGAATACGGTCAACCGGCTCAAGCTGATGTACAAAAACCGCCTTTTTTTCAATGTTTACAACAATGCAGAAACGGGCAAAGGCGCAACGATCCAAATTATTGCATCACTGACGAAGGATTTTTATTGATGAGGAGGGATAAGCGATGTACCAGGCTTTAATTGCAGAAGACAGCAAGCCGATCCTTCGCAATATTAAAGCGCTGCTGCAAGCAACCGAGCTGCCCATTCATATTGCCGCAACAGCGGCGAATGGCGAGGAAGCGCTGGCAGCTATGCGGCAGCATCGCATCGACATATTGCTTACGGACATTCGAATGCCGAAAATGGATGGTCTGGCGCTTATCGAGCAGGCGAAGCTGCTTCATCCGCAGCTCAAGGTTGTGCTGATCAGCGGCTACAACGATTTTGAATATACGCGCAAAGCGCTGAATTTGCAGGTATTCGACTACTTGCTCAAGCCTGTTGAGCGCCATCAGCTGCAGGAGGTTATGGAGCGGATCATTGTCCAACTGAAAGAGCAGCAATCGGGGGAGGCCGGGAGCTTCAAAGACATCGTTGATCCTGATTTTCATGCAGAGCTTAGGCTTGGGCCGGAATTTCGGGAACAGACGAAAGCGCCTTTTCTCATTCATAAGCAGCCCTTCTCGCCGAATAAGGAGCAATGGAAGCTGGGCGTGCTGCAAGCCGGTTTGACGGAGGTTTTTGCTCCGCATGGCTGTTGGGTTTTTCCAACGCAGCAGCCCTATCAGTTTTTTGTCCTCGTTAATCTTTCGGTAAAGGATAAATACCCTTCCGCTTATGCATGCATGGAGGCGGCGCGCAGCGGCTTGCTGAAGGAAGGCTTATATGCCTCGCTATGCGGCCAGGTGCAAGCGGTGCCAGACGGCAGCCTGGCGGAGTTTTATCAGCAAATGTCGCGGCTTATGAAGGAACAGCTGTCTATCACGGGACCGCTGCTGCTGCTGGATAAAGGCTATTCGGCGCTGCCGCTTGGCGCTGATTCTGCGATGACGGAGCTGCTCTCGAACAGCTTCGTGGACATGATTCGCCAGCGCCAGAAGGAGCGCTTCTCCTTAAAGCTGGCAGAGCAGCTGCAAAAGTGGCAAAGCAGCAACGTTCGGCTGGCTGAGCTGGAGCGTTTTCTGGTGCTGCTGACCGAGGCTTTCGGCAGCTCCCTCTCTGAGCAGGACCCATGGAACAAGCTCAAGCTGACGGAGCAGGCGAATAAGCTGCTGGAATTGGATAGCTTTGCAGACTTTACCGAGCAGTTGCTGCTCTGGGCCGAGCAATGCTTTGAGCTGCTGCAAAATCAAAATCGCAAAAGCGGCTCCGAGCTGTTTCAGCAAATTGACGAGTACGTGCAGATGAACATGTATTCGCATGTGTCCATTGCCGATCTTGCGCAGCGATTTCATGTCAGTCCCTCCTATATCAGCCGAATTATGAAGAAATATGCGGAGAAAACCTTCGTCCACTACTACTTGAATTTGAAAATCAAGGAGGCGTGCCGGCTGCTGGAAACGAAGCCGGAGATGAAAATTAAAGAGCTGTCCGATGTGCTATCGTTCAGCGACCAGCACTATTTTTCCAAGGTGTTCAAGGAATATGCAGGATGCAGCCCGACGGAGTATAAGGAGCAGCTCAAGAGCTTGTAAACCGTGTCATCTAATATGAATATAGGAGGATCTGCGATGAGGACTAGCGATGCTATTGCGGTTAAAAGGGCTCTTTATGAATAAAACCGAGCGATTGTTAGCGATTTTACTGGAGCTCCAGCGTAAAGACATGATGCGCGCCGAGGATTTGGCTGCTGTATTTGAGACGAGCGTTCGCACGATTTATCGAGATATGCAGGCGCTCAGTGAATCCGGTGTCCCGATTATCGGAGAGCCTGGTGTCGGCTATACGCTCATGGAGGGTTATTTTTTGCCGCCTATTAGCTTTACCGTGGAGGAAGCCGTGACTTTATTGATTGGTACGGTTTTTGTCGAGCAGCAGTTCGATGAGGGATATACGTCGAAGGCGAGAGTCGCTCGCGGGAAGATCGAGGCTATATTGCCGGAGCGTGTCCGTGAGGAAGCGGATCGCACCCGTGCAGCCATCAAGCTGCTGGCACCCTATGATCCGCTTGCGGGCGGATTGGATAAACAAAAAATCAATATTTTGCGCACCGCAATATTAGAGCAGCGCAAAATACGGCTCCACTATAAGAAAACGTATGCCGATGAGGACGGAAGCCGGCATAGCACCCGGATAGTCGCGCCATATGGACTCGTGTTTTCGCAAGGCAATTGGCTGCTGCTGGCCTATTGCGAGCTGAGGGCGTCGCTTCGCCATTTCCGCTTGTCGCGCATGGAGCAGCTTGCTTTGCTGGATGAGCGCTTCCGGCGGCCCCAGGACTTTGATCTGCAAGCTTATGTACCCGAAAATGACCGCAAGCTGCCCGTGCGTATATGGGTGAATCCCTCTATCGCGGATAAAGTGAAGGAACAAAATAACTTTTATATGGAATCATTCGAGGAGAACGAGGACGGCCTGTACGTGAATTTTCTTGTTCGTGTACAGGAGGAGCTGCTGCATTGGATACTTGGCTGGGGTTCAGGCGTCGTTGTGCTGGAGCCGGAATCGCTGCGACTGCGGGTCCGCGCTGAGGCTGTTAAAATCTTGGAAAGCTACTGAAAAAGCTACTGACATACTGATGTCAGTAGCTTTTTCTTATACTTGGGCTATCTTACTTAAAGGGGCTGTGCAAATTGATAAATACGCTGCAATCTATAAAGCAATTTGAACCATTGAAGGAGCAATATGAACGGGAGCTGGAATTGTTCACGCTTGAGCAGCTCCAGCAAAAGCCAACTGAGCAAGAATGGTCGATCGGCCAAGTATATGTCCATCTAATCAACAGTGCGCTATATATGCAGCTTAGTTCTGCTGAGCAATGCTTGAGCGGGGAGTCGTCAGCTTCCGGTAGCCCTAGCGATTCAACTAGCGAAATGAAGGAAATGAAGGAAAGGAAAAACGCCATTTATGCCGAAGGCAGCTTGCCGCCAATTCGCGTTCACGTTGATCCTTTTCCAGGATATACACCCATTCAGCCTGGGAGCAAAGAAGAGCTGATCCAAGGAATGGCAGAGGTGCTGCGCCGTTTGAAGGAGCTGGAGCCAGCGGTTGCACAGGCACCTGAGCATCGGACGGTTCCGCATCCGGGTTTTGGCGAGATGAACGCTAAGGAATGGTTTTTGCTCGTAGAAATGCATTTCCGCCATCATCTGCGCCAACTGGAGCGCTTGAAGCCTTTCGTGGCTTCGATTTAGCAGCTAAAGAGTCGACTGCGACTGCGGGAGCTGGTCCATATTGTGCTTCCGCAGCTTTCGTTCGCGCTTAAGCTTGTACATCGCTTTATCTGCACTGTTCAGCAAGGAATCCCCATCTAGTCCGTCCTGCGGATAAATACTGATCCCCATACTGAGCTTCGCAAACAATTGCTCATTGCCATAACGCAGCGAGCGGCTTGCAAAACGCTCCTCTATTTCAGGAATAATCTCGTGAATGCAAGCGGCAGAAGGGAGCGGGCTTATAAATAGGACGAATTCGTCCCCGCCCAGCCTTGCTACCATGCCTCGGCCGCCGACGCTTTCTTTGATAAGTCCAGCCGTATGCCGCAGCAGAGCATCGCCTGCATCATGCCCGAAGCGGTCATTCGTTTCTTTAAATTCATCCAGGTCAATCAGCACGACAGCGAGCTGATGCTCCTTCCGCGCAGCTTCGGCAATGGCAGCCGCCAGCCTTTCATAGAAGAAGCGGCGGTTGGGCAATTCGGTCAGCGCATCATGGTAGGCGAGAAAGGCAATCTGCTCTTGATGCTCCTTGATCAGCGTAATATTGCGGAAAATAAGAATGACATGCGGTTCATTATCTACCGTTATATAATCCCCATCTATGAGCACCGTGAGTTCTCTTTCTCCATTATGAATTTTCGTCTCCAGCTCTTTAATTTCCAGCTGGTTTCTGAGCCGTTTTTTCAGCTCGGCACTAGCTAGCGCATCGAGTCCAGCATGCTCCAGCTGCAAATGGTCAAACAGCTGCTTTGCGCTTGGATTGGCTTCCTTAATGGTGCCGGAGCTCTCGACGAGCAAAATCGCGGCTGGATTTAAATTGAATAGCCGCTCATATCGCTGTTTATTGGAATTGAGAAACTCGAATCTTTGCATCGCGAGCCGCAGCATAAAGCACCAGACAAGACCGCCGTATAAATAAGAGTAAGGGGGCAGTGTATTTTCGAATTGAAAATAGCCAAAAAAACCAACCCAAAGCATCGTAATAATGGTGCCGGCAATCATTAGCCGATAAATAGGCTCCCGTTCGTGATCCTGAGAAGCTCTAACCCGGGCTTGACCAAGCAGTAGAAAAACCAGATAGACTATGGCAATCAGAATGCTGCCCGTCATGGCGGCGAAATAAGGGAAATTGTATACGGGATATTTCCAAATGCCAACTTGAACGAACTCTTGGGAGGAAATGTATTTTTGGTTGCTTAAAATGTTGAAGGGAATAATCAGCAGTGGGATGTAGAAAATATAGGGATAAATCCAACGCGGAAGCCGCTTGTCCATGCCGGAAAATTTGGAGATGAAATGTACGCCAATTCCAGGTATGGCGATGCCAACGTTAGAAAACCACAACGCTGTAAGAGCTGGGCTGTATTCAATGGGAAGCAGGAACCGGACATACTCCTCCATAAACATAATAAAATAACAAGCGATAATAAGACTGACGAGCTGATGCTCAATCTTCTTCGGATTGCGGTACAGCACATCCAGACCCATATAGAAAAATAAAAGCATCGGGAGCAAGTAAGCGCCCAGTGAAACTAATACTTCCGACAGACTCAAGGCCTCTCTGCCCCTTCCAGATTCATCTGATCTGCATGCGCTGCAAACATCTAACCTCATTTTAGACAGTTCGTCGCTATTTGTCGATTTGAAATATATTTTCGTTCCCATTTGAAAATAGGGGCAGCAAAAAAGGAGGGGATTATTCCCCTCCTTAACGGCCCAAAGGCAGCTCGCACTGCCTCGCGCGGTCATCTATGCCATTTTTTAAGTAGATTAGAAATTGAAGTTGTCCGGATCTGAACCTACGCGCACATTTTGATTCAAGCCGTCGATTTGTGCCATTTCTTCTGTGGAAAGCTCGAAGTCGAAGATGGCGGCATTTTCAATAATCCGATTTTCTTTAATCGATTTAGGGATGGTGATGATGCCATTTTGCAAATCCCAACGCAAAATGACTTGAGCCGTCGATTTGCCATGCTTGTCGGCAAGGGCTTTCAGCACAGGCTCATCGAGCAATTTTCCCTGCATGAGCGGTGACCAAGCTTCAATAACGATACCATGCTCGCTTGCGAAACTTCTGATCTCCTGCTGCGTCAGGCGGGGGTGAAGCTCGATTTGATTGACCATCGGCACAATTTCTGCGTCCGCCAGCACATCTTGCAGATGATGGACATGGAAGTTGCTGACGCCGATTGCTTTCACGCGGCCTTCTTTATACAAGGTTTCGAGCGCACGCCAAGCTTCTTTATATCTGCCCGGCTTAGGCCAGTGGATTAAATAAAGGTCCAAATACTCCAATCCTAGCTTTGCAAGGCTAGTCTCATATGCGGCAATTGCCGACTCATAGCCAAGATCGGAATTCCATACTTTGGAAGTAATAAACAAATCTTCACGGGAAACCCCATACTGTTCAATCGCTTCTTTGATTGCTTGGCCCACGCCTTCTTCGTTCTGATATACGGCAGCGGTATCGATGCTGCGGTAGCCATTTTTGATCGCGGCTTTTACCGAGCTGACGACTTCCTCGCCGTCTTCTACTTTAAATACGCCAAGTCCGAACCAAGGCATTTTGATGCCGTTATGAAGCGTGACCGTATCCTGCAAATGTTGTGCTGTCATGAATGAACTCTCCTCCTGAAAAATAAAATGTATACTTGAGCCGCAATGTCATTTGCAGCGTTTAGCTCTTTGCTGGCTGACAACTGTAATTATGCACCCTTACGCCCGAAAAAAACAGTACGTACTTTAAAGTACCCATATTACTAAAAAGTAATCTTTACCTATGGCCGCCACGCAGCCATTTTCTTCACGCCCCTTGTGTTCGGGTAGTATTTTTGGGACAATAATGATAAAGAAGAACGGATCGGTCGTTCAATGCAGTGGAAAGAGGAACAATCATGATGAAACCATCCATTTATGGATTAACCTTTGAGCAGCTAACCGCCTGGCTGCTGGAGTTTGGACATAAGAAGTTCCGCACGACGCAGGTGTGGGAGTATTTATACCGGAAACGGGTCACGTCCTTCGAGGAAATGACGGACGTGAATCCGGAATGCTTGAAGGTGCTCGAAGAGCATTTTGCTATTCAGACGCTCGCAGAGCACACGCTTCAGGAATCAGCTGATGGAACGCGCAAATTTCTGTTCAAGCTCAGCGACGGCAATCTGATCGAGACGGTGCTGATGCGGCATAAGTTTGGCTTATCCGTCTGTGTGACGACGCAGGTAGGCTGCAACATCGGCTGCAGCTTCTGTGCGAGCGGACTGCTGGCGAAGAGCCGCGACCTGACGAGCGGAGAAATTGTTGAGCAGGTGATGAAGGCGCAGCTGTATCTGGATAAGGAGCAGCAGGGCGACCGCGTCAGCCATCTGGTCGTAATGGGCATTGGCGAACCGTTCGACAACTATACGAATTTGGTCGATTTTCTGCAAGTGATCAAGGATCATAAGGGGCTGGCGATTGGCCCGCGGCATATTACCGTGTCAACAAGCGGTTTGACGAAGAAGATTATGGATTTCGCCGACAACGATCTTGGCGTCAATCTGGCGATTTCGCTGCATGCGCCGAATAATGAGCTGCGCACGCGCATTATGAAGATCAATCGCGCATTGCCGATTGAGAAGCTGATGGAAGCGATCGATTATTATTTGGCGAAGACGAAGCGGAGAATTACGCTCGAATATATTTTGCTCAAGGATATGAATGATCAGGTGGAGCATGCGCTTGAGCTAGTAGAGCTTGTTGCGGATAGAGGGTCGCTCGTGAATGTGAACCTCATTCCTTATAATCCGGTCGATGAGCATAGCCAATATCAGCGCAGCGAGCCGGAGTCGATCCGGGCGTTCTACGATACGATTAAGAAAAATGGCCTTAGCTGCAGCGTGCGTCTGGAGCATGGCACGGATATTGACGCAGCCTGCGGACAGCTTCGCAGCAAGCAGATCAAGGCGTCCAAGGATCAAGTGCCGCAGGAAAGCGCGGCGAGATAGAGCATAGCAGGCATACAGCAGCAAGGCATACGGGCATTTCCGACTGCTTTTTTACAGGCGGCAGGGAATGCTTTTTCTAAAATATAAGCATGTACAAATTTCACACTTATTCTAGGCTTATATTTCTCGGACTGAAACGCGCCGCGCCGCCAAAGGCTGGCGACAGCCGGAACCAGCGACAAATGAAAGGCAGTCTTCGCAACTTGACGCAAATTAGGTTAGAATGAACAATAGAATGCTGGACAGGAGCTGTTATGATGTCGAAAGATAGAGAAGAAATTATATTAACGCAAGAGGGGCTTGCCCAGTTGGAAGCGGAGCTTGACGATCTCAAATATGTGAAGCGCAAGGAGCTCGCAGCCCGGATCAAGCTGGCAATCAGCTACGGCGATTTGAAGGAAAACAGCGAATACCATTCAGCTAAAAACGACCAGTCTTTCATGGAAACCCGAATTATTATTTTGGAAAAAATGCTCAAGAAGGCACGCGTCATTGACGTGGAAGCGCTAGATACGAGCCGGGTCAACATTGGCTTTACCGTTATTTTGAACGATGTGGAGTTCGCGGAGAAGCTGGAATACAAAATCGTCGGCACAGAAGAGGCTGACGTTGCAAGCAATAAAATATCCTACGAAAGCCCGCTCGGCAAAGAGCTGATGGGCAAAGTAGTAGGAAGCATTATTAGCGTGAACGCGCCAATGGGCATCATTAAATACGAGCTGCTCGAAATTAAGGCGTAACGCACCAACTTATTCGTGGTCAAATAGAGGAGAAATGGACAATGGCTAGAAAAAAAATCGTTCATACGACGGTAGAAGACAAGCTGAATCATAAACTAACGGTGCTGCTCAAGGAATGGGCAGGACAGAGCGGCTTTTTTGGCTACAAGGATATGGATTTCGAGCAGGTGCTGGCTTTGGTGAACACAGCTGGCTGGAAGACGGAGCTGGATCATTCCGATCCGGCGGTTCGTTCCGTACGCATGGTCAAAGAGGATACGGTCAGAAAAGCGAAGTTTATTGTGGATGACAAGGGTCGCGTTATTAAAATCGACTAAGGCGCAAAGCGGCCGGACTGGAATCGACTGCCTAGCCATCCGTTACCATATACCGAGTTGCCGTGGCGAAAGCCCGGCGCGCAGAAAGCCTTCCCTTGTGGGGAAAGCAGCCTGTGCGTCGGGCTTTTTCCTATTTCACAGCCGATATTGAATCCAAGCTCCATATTTTCTAAAAAAACGGCAATGCTAATGTAACGAAGTTTACAAAGCATTTACCGTACTCTAATACAGCTATAAACTTTCAAACGTATACTAAGGACAAATAATGAAATGAGGCGTTCTATGACAGCCGATCCGATTGCTCAATTTGAGAAGAAGATGATCATCCGCAATATAGAAACGGCAGATATCGACCAGATTATTGCTCTGCAGCTCATTTGCTTTCCTAATATGTCCCCGTGGAAAAAAGTTCAGCTTGAAAGCCATCTTCGCATTTTTCCAGAAGGGCAAATTTGCGTGGAGCTGGATGGCGAAATTATTGGCTCCTGCTCCAGCCTCATCGTCAACTTTGATGACTATTTGGAGCAGCATACGTATTCGGAAATTACGGATAAAGGCTTTATCCGCAACCATAACGCGCGTGGCGAGAGCCTGTACGGGATGGAGGTTATGGTGCACCCCGATTACCGGAGGATGAAAATCGGCAGACGGCTGTATGAAGCGCGCAAGCGGCTGGCCGAGAAGCTTAATTTAAAAAGCATTATCGTCGGGGGACGCATTCCCGGCTATCACAAATACAGCGACAAGCTGACGCCGCGGGAATATGCGGAGGAAGTGCTGCAGCAGAACATTTATGATTCGGTGCTGACATTCCAAATGATGAACGGCTTTACGCTTAAGCGGATTTTGACGAACTATTTGCCTGATGATGACGATTCGATGAGCTATGCCTCCTTGCTGGAATGGAACAATATCGACTATAAGCCGAGCAGCAGCAAAATCCATTATAAGCTCTCGTTTCCGGTGCGCATTTGCGTCGTGCAATATATGATGAAAAAAATCGACTCCTTCGAGGAGTTTGCGACGCAGTGCGAGCATTACGTCGATGTCGCGGCCGATTATAAATCAGATTTTGTCGTGTTTCCGGAAAATGTGACGATGCAGCTGCTCTCCTTCCTCGATGATGACCGATCGCCCAGCCTTGCGGTGCGCAAGCTGACGACATTCACAGCGGAATACGTGGAGCTGTTTACGGAGCTTGCCGTTAAATACAATGTAAATATTATCGGAGGCTCGCATTTTGTAGAGCGGAATAACCGCATTTACAATGTAGGGCATTTATTCCGCCGTGATGGAACGATCGAGCAGCAGTACAAGCTGCATATTTCGCCAAATGAACGCAAATGGTGGGGCATTAACGGCGGAGACCGGCTGGAGGTATTCGATACCGACTGCGGCAAAATTTCCATTCAGCTGAGCAGCGACATTGAATATCCCGAGCTGTCGCGCGCAGTGGCGGAAGCTGGTGCGCAGCTGATTTTCGTTCCTTTTTGCGCAGAGGATCGCCAGACTTTTCTGCGGGTTAAATATTGCGCGCAGGCGCGGGCGATCGAAAACCAGGTGTTTACGGTCACCTCGGGAACGGTCGGAAATTTGACGCATGTGGACAATGTCGATATTCAATATGCGCAGTCTGGTGTATATACGCCAGCTGATTCCACATTCCCGCGTGACGGCATTGCCGGAGAGTGCAGCGAAAATACAGAGACGATTATCATGGTCGAAGTCGACATGGAAATTTTGCAGCGCTACCGCAAGTCCAAGGATGTGCTGACGTTCCGCGATCGCAGAACGGATATCTATTCCTTGCAAATTCATTCGTAGCATAGGAGGCGCTTATGAGGCCATTTTTGGTTGCAGCTGTGCAATATAGCTTGACGGGCATTACGGCCGAGGAAGCATTTTGGCAAAAAATCACGGCTACCATCCAAGAGGCCGCAGGACGGGGGGCGGATCTTATCGTGTTTCCCGAATACATGACTGCACATTTGCTGGGCTTTACGGAGGAAATGGATCATGAGGCAGCCTGCCGTTACTTAGACAGCTACACCGAGGATTATATGGCCTTGATGCAAAAAAACAGCCGCGAGCTGGGCTTGATGATTTTGGGAGGCACCCATATTTGCAAGGAAGATGGGAAGTTTTACAACAAAGCCTTCCTGTTCTTCCCGGATGGGCGGATAGAGACGCAAAGCAAGCTGCATCTCACGCCTGAAGAGCAGACACGCTGGCCGCTGGCGGCAGGGGACAGCCTCAATATTGTGGAAACAAGCTGGGGCAAGCTGGCGATGCTGACCTGCTACGATATCGAGTTTCCCGAGCTGGCTAGGCTTGCTGCCGATCAAGGCGCCGAGCTGCTGTTATGTCCGTCTTATACGGACACCTCCTTCGGCTATTACAGGGTGCGCCTTTGCGCGCAGGCGCGGGCGATTGAAAACCAGCTGTTCGTTGTGCTCAGCGGTATCGTTGGGGAGCTGGGCGAGGATCGTCCGCAGGTCGACCGCGGCTATTGCCAGGCGGGGCTGTTCACGCCCTGCGATGTTCCTTTTGCCGAGGATGGCATATTGGAGACGGGCGAGTTGAACCAGGACATGTTCGTCATGGCCGAGCTGGATTTTTCCATGCTGCGCACAAATCGGGAGCAGGGTCTGGTCGCTCCTTTTTATGACCGACGTCCTGACCTTTATAAACAACAAGAAAATAGGCTGCTGAGGGAGTGCTGAAGATGGAATATTCAACGTATGGCCGCCATGTGGCAATGGACGCTTGGGGCATTGCATTCGAGCATTTGAACGCCGCTGATCTTTTGAGTCAGCAGATGGTACAAGCAGCAGAGGCGAGCGGCGCGACGATTTTATCCGTACAAGCGGAGCAGTTCGAGCCACAGGGGGCGACAGTGCTCGTCATGCTGTCGGAAAGCCATATGTCGATCCATACGTATCCCGAGAAGGGCTTTGCTGCGCTTGACTGCTACACCTGTGGCGATACCGTCGATCCTCATGTCGCGATTCAGGCGATGCTCGTGTTTCTTCAACCCGAGGAAACAGCTGAGGTGAAAATAACGAGGGGCATGGGCGAGCTCGTTATTAACCGTTTCCCGCTTGCGAATCGCGCGGTGTTTGACGAAGCAATTCCAGCATCGGTCCTTGGGAGCGAGCAAGAGGAAGGGAAAATGAAGCCGTAGCCGAGCCGCGGTACTAGCGTGCCACGAATCGGAATCCGAATGCGAGTCCGCTCAATTAGATTTTGCTCCGCTTATCTTCAAATAGCGGATCTTGTGTCCGATAGATTGAACAAGCGCCGGGTGTTCCGCTCTGTCTCCAGATAACCACGATCGCGTGGCAAATAAACCAATAGCGCCAAGCCTGCAGGCTTGGCGCTATTGGTGATGCGTATGGGCATGGAATACAACTGCTTGCTGGAATTGCTAGCTGATGCGGCTATGATCAGCCAGTGTAGCTATCACTAAACCGGGAGTCGGAAATAGTAGCGGCGGCAACCGCATCGTTGGCCGGAGCGGCAAGAGCTGTCGCATGGTTATTGGCGCTAGGTATCCGCTCGTTGGCAGCTGTCTCATAGCTGATAAAACCTAGCTGCAGCAGCACGACAATGGCGATGAGCCAAACCTTTTTTCCAATGAAAAAGCCAGGTTTATCGCTTCCCTCATAGTGGCCCCCACTCTTCAATAGGCGGCTTGCGAACCAATAGGACAGCCCGAGTGCGACAATGCCAAGCAGCGCAAGCGTGACCGATTTGTTCAGCAGCGTCCACAAATAATCGTAATATTTGATTGTGAGAAAGAGGAGCCAGAAGAAGAAGCTTCCCGCTGTTTCCAGCGTTTGCTCACGCTTGATGAACAGGAATACCGCAACCGTCAGCAGAACGAAGGCTAGCACATTAAACAGCGCTACTGAATAAGCAAATACCGGGTCCAGCGATGTCATCCATAAGAGAAAAATATAGCTGAACAGCAGGCTGCCCTCCCTCATATGGGCCCGCCGCTCGCCGCTCAAACCAGCGAATGAGCTGCCGTATACCGCTGCATTTAGCGCGGTCAAGGAAATGATGATGATGGAATAAGCATCGTGCATGTTTTGTAATAGCTGATAAAGCACAATCGCAGCGGCAATATTCATCAGCATATAGGTGATCAAATGCTGTATCCGTCCTTGGAGGCGAAGCCAGCTGATGACGGCAATAGCCAAGAAAATGACGCTCAGCGGCGCTTTCCCGATCCAGGCGATGGACACGAGCCCCATGGCGAAGCCAACTGTAAACACCGTGTAGCGAACGACCGCATTAACGCGTGGCAGCAAAAGCATCGGCACGATGAACAGCAGCGATAAGGCATAAAGGGCATATTGCGTCTTCAGCGGCCCGTTCTCATCCGTTAGCAGCACGACAAGGCCAATAACAGAAATGCTGCCGATAATGATGCCCACAATCGTAATAACTGTTGAGACGATGCTGCCCAGCAGATGGTGGTCAGCGGTCTTTTGTGCTGTAGTATTCACGGGCTGCTGGGCAGCTTTCAAAGCAGACTCTTTAACCCCCTCCGTCGTTCTCTCGGCAGCAGTGGTTTTATTGCCTAACTTGTTCATGTAGCGGAAAAACAGCACGTTTGCCGTAAGCAGTGCGATAACGAACAAGATGCCTAGCACGAAACGGAAGACGGACTCGGTCTCCAGCGAGAAACGGATGAATTTTGCCACCGTATAAGCGGATGCAGCAAGTGCGGTAAGAGTCAGCATCGTTTTATCAAGCCGAATGCGCATGAAGTAATAGAAGCAGGCCGCAATGACGGCGATATCCAAAACATTCATGAAGAGCGATAGGCCGGCATGGCCAAAGGCGCCAGCGAGGTTGAGCAGCGAAATATGCAGCATCACAAAGCTTGCCAGACGAACGATTTCAGAAGCAAGCCGCTTAGTCTGTGCCAGCAGGAACAGAGCTAGATTGAACGCCACAAAAGCGGAATCGGCCAGCAGGGTATTCATCTCCACATTAGGCGTAAACAAACGATAATCAAATAAAAAATACAGCGTGAAATGCGCCAGTATATAAGTCAGCACATATAGCGGCTTGTATCGCGTTATCCAAGCGAGCAGCAGGCTCGGCAGAGTTGAAAGGAGACAAATGACGTAAGGAGGCTGATGCAGATTATATATTTGGTCAGCAAGCGCTGCAGCTGCTCCAAAGGCGATGCAGCCTGCGAGGAGGAGGATGCCGCTCAGATAAGCGGACAAGCCAAGCGGAAGCCTGCACCGGGAGAAGCCGAAAGACAGCACATAGAAAAATAAAACGAATCCGCCGGAGGTCAGCATTTTGTGAGAGCTGCTGAGTCCGCTCCAATTCGCAGCGAATAAATAGAAAATAGCCGCAAGCAGCAATGCAATGCCCATCAGGAAGCCCATTCTTATCATGTTTATACGCAGCATAGCGTTCACTTGCCTTTCTCTGGGAGTATACGCCTCATTATATTCTCCTATTTGCCAGCGAACTAGTACTCACTTTTTATAGTACCGAATCGCCTAACTCAGCCCGAAACTATTTTCCTGATTTTGGCGTTTAGATCATAGGAGTAGAAGGAATGAGAGAAGGGGGCAGTTTCTAATGGTTCTGAAAATCGTGCAGGCAGCAGCTGTTTGCATTCTGCTGCTCACAGGCTGCTCCGCAGCCGAAAATGCGCCGCAGTCCGGTACAGCGGCATTACCTGAAGCTGAAGCGGCGCAAGTGCCGGAAGCTGGTTCGGCGCTGGAGCCAGAGTCTTCCGCAGCTTCCAGCCCGAGTGAAACGGCTGATGCATCCGCCAACATGCCCGCCGATTTTGAACCGGGAATGGACATTGATTGGGAAGCGGCTCAATCCGAGCTGAAGGAGCAAGGGATGGCGGAAGTGCTGCACGCGAATTTGGCGGCGCTGCTGAAGTTGGATCAGAAGGCATTTAACAGCACCTTTCTTGATCAGGCGCATGCGGAGCCGTTTCAGTTTTATTTGAGCTATTACCAATATTATTTTACGGGAATCGGAGATGTCACTTACTTTGACTCTGGCAATATCAATATAGTGGTAATGGTCGATTTATGGTCGGAGGCAGGTTTCGAAGAGAACAGCGCAATGACCTACACCTTCCAGAAAAACAAAGCAGGCGACTACAAAATTGCCGTTATCGATTAAGCGGTCTATTTCTCCAGCTTGCTTTTTTAGCGTAAAACGCAACTTCATCTTAGTAAGAAGCGTCTATATTTTCAGCATATCAGAGGAAAAAATGACTAAAAATCTGGAGGTTTTAAGGAAATGAGATTCAAACGGGCGCTTCTGCTCCTCTTATTATTCATATTGATGATTCCGGCAGGCGTAGCGCCAGCTTCTGTACAAGCTGCGGCGGCGCCGACGATTCAAATTGTGCTGGATGGCGAAGTGGTAAACAGCGATGTCCCGCCGTATTTGCGGGAGGACTTGAACGTAACGATGGTGCCGCTGCGCGTCATTAGCGAAAGTTTGGGCGCACAGGTGAGATGGTCGCAGGCGGCTAAGCAAGTAACCATTAGCCAGGACGACACGATTATTACGATGGTTTCGGGGCAAAACAGCGCTTTTGTCAACGGCAGCGTCATTACGCTCGATGCGACGGTTCAGACCGTGAGCGGCCGTGTCATGGTACCGCTTCGTTTTGTCAGCAATCAGCTGGGCGTTGCCGTGAGATGGGATAATGAAGCCAAGGTCGTTCATTTGTACAAGGATACCGTTAGTCCGGCGCCAAGCACGCCAGCGAGTCCGGCTGCAACGCCTGCTCCAACACCGGCGGCTACCGTGACACCGGTGCCAACTTCTATCCCGACCCCAACGCCTGCTGCTCCAACAGAGTCGCTGCCGCCGGTAGTCGTACCGACTCCCGCTGCGGGCACCGAGCTAAGAGGAGTTTGGGTATCGACGATCTACAATTTGGACTTTCCTTCAACGGCATCCTATGGAAAACAGGCTGTACAAGAGAAGGAATTTAAAGCATTGCTCGACGATGTGCAGGCGATGGGGATGAATGCCGTATTCGTGCAGGTTCGTCCATCGGCCGATGCGCTTTACCCATCGTCGCTCGTTCCTTGGTCGAAGGTGCTTACGGGCAAGCAAGGGGTGGCGCCTGCCTACGATCCGCTGCAATTTATGCTGGATGAGACGCATCGCCGCGGCATGAAGTTCCATGCCTGGTTCAATCCATTCCGGGCAAATACGGATACAGATACGAGCAAGCTTGCTTCCAATCATGTAGCGGTGGAGCATCCCGACTGGGTGCTGACCTCCGGCTCGCAGCTGCTCATTAATCCGGGCGTTCCGGCCGCACGCCAGCATGTGATTGATGTCATTATGGAAGTTGTGAACAATTATGATATCGATGGCGTGCATTTGGACGATTATTTTTATCCGTCCAACATTACGCTGAGCGATGATGCCACATTCAAAGCCTATAACAGCAAGAAGCTGGCGACTAAGGCGGAATGGAGACGCAGCAACATTGATGAATTCGTAAGGCAGCTCGACGAGTCGATTCATAGCGTCAGGCCGACGGTTGCTTTTGGCATCAGCCCATTCGGTGTTTGGCGCAACAAATCGCAGGATGCGAACGGCTCCGATACGAATGCTGGAGTGACTGCCTACGACAGCATGTCAGCTGATGTGCGCAAATGGGTCAAGCAGGGCTGGATCGATTATGTCGCTCCTCAAGTGTATTGGAGCATGTCGCTCTCCGTAGCGCGTTACGATAAAGTGGTAGATTGGTGGGCAGCCCAAGTGGCGAATACGGGTGTCGATCTTTATATCGGCCATGCCGCCTATAAGCTGGGAACGAAAGAAACAGGGTGGCAAACCTCGGAGGAATTGATCAAGCAGCTGAAATATAATACGAAGCATCCTGAGGTGAAGGGCGATATTTATTTCAGTGCCAAAGACCTGCGCAAAAACCCGCTCGGCATAATTGAAGCCTTGAAAAGCTACTACGGGAAGTAAGATCGAACAGCATCCAAACGCACTTCTATATTTATAAAATAAAGCCAAAACAGCCGCTGTCCCCTTTTGAAGGAAGGGAGCAGCGGCTGTTTTTTATTTGCCTCCAAGCAGCAGCGTGCCTGAGCCGTTTGATTTACAAAAGGTCCTGGCGTGCCTGCTTCAACGCATCCTCAAGCCCGCCTTCAACAATCGTAAGCGGGACGGACAGCATGAGGTTGGTCGGCAGCTCGAAGTTTTCTACCTGCATGCCATCCTGATACAGTCCGGTTTGCGAATCGATGCCGGGCAGCAGCTTCTCGGCCTGCGTGCGCTTATCGCTGACGAAGCCGTACAGCTTCTTGTTCATCGCGTAGCCAAGCCCGCACTCAAATACAGTGCCGGAATCCGGCTCATGCCCGCGAAAAGGGTTCAAGTTGGCGATGATGACATCGGCCTTTTGCACAAGCTTGACGTTGCCAGCGAAAATCGCCTGCGCCGTCTCCCATTTTGTCGGCGAAGGCTTAATATCTTTATCCAGTGGGAAAATGCCTTCAAAGCCGTATGCTTCGCACAGCTCCTTCATTTGCTTGCCTAGCTCCACAGCATCGGTGCGGAACACCTCAAAGCCCGCCATGTATACTTTTAGTTTCCCAGTTGTCGTCTCGTCCATTCCCATTCTCCTTCGTGCTTAAGGCACGTTTTTATGCTTTATTCTACTACGCCTCTAATTAAAGTAGCAATAAAAAGGCAGCTGCCCGGCTTGACTGGCTGGTCATCCAAGTCTATACTGGAACTAATTTGAAGAAGGAGGCTGATGTTATATGAGCACAATGAGCAGAGGATTGGTTGTTATGGCGTCGGTCTCTACGGACTTAAGCTAAGAAGACGGATAGAGCATTAGGCTGATGCTGGGCGAAGGCGCAGCAGGGCTGCTTTTGAAGCTTTTTTGTGTCCGCAGGAGACCAAGATGGTGTCTTGCGGACTTTTTTTCATGCGAAAGGGGCTCTGGCCGCCGAAAGGTGGAGACAGCCCTTTGCGCTTATGCATACGGATGCTGCTCCCCGGCATCGCTGTGCGAGAAAAAGACCGCAGGATCATGCTGTGGTCTTTTTTTGTTGTACCTAAATAAATAATCATCCAACAAACGGAGGAATACGATTTGACATTGAAACCAGAAAATCAAGAAATTAAGCAACAACCGGATACGCAGAAACAAAAAACGCTGCTGCAAGCCTATGGCTGGAATGAGCATTGGGAAGCGGAGCTGCAGCGTGCAAGAGCAGGAGCAGGAGGTGTACCGCTGGTGGCGGCGCGTGTAGCAGCGCAGTTTTCGCATCAGTACCGAATTGTGACGGAGGCAGGCGAGCAGGCGGCCGTTGTCACCGGCAAGTACGAGTTTGAAGCGGTTAATCGCGGGGATTTTCCGGCGGTAGGCGATTGGGTGCTGGTGCAGCCGCTCCCCGGTGAAGCGAGGGCCGTTATTCATGCGCTGCTGCCCCGCCGCTCGGCGATGGTGCGCAAGGAGGCGGGGCAGCGGGTCGATGTGCAGGTGATCAGCGCCAATCTGGATTATGTGTTTATAACGAACGCCTTGAATCAGGATTTTAATTTGCGGAAAATAGAGCGTTATTTGCTCGCTGTCTGGGAAAGCGGGGCGAAGCCGGTTGTGCTGTTGACCAAGGCCGATCTTTGTGAGGCTCCTGATCATTATACTGCTCTGGTGGAGGGGATAGCTCCCGGCGTTCACGTCCATGCCGTGAGTGCTTTTGAAAATCAGGGGCGGGAGGCGTTAGCCGAATACTTGCTCCCCGGGCAGACGATTGCGATAACCGGCTCCTCCGGTGTTGGCAAATCAACGCTGCTTAACTGGCTGGCAGATGCCGAGAAGCAGCGCGTCCAGGACATTCGCGAAAGCGACGCCAGAGGGCGGCATACGACGACGCATCGCGAAATGTTTGTGACGCCGAGCGGCGCGATTATCGTTGACACGCCAGGTATGCGGGAGCTGCAATTATGGGAGTCGGATGAGGGGATGGATACTACCTTTTCCGATATTGGGGAGCTGGCTGCGAGCTGCCGTTTTCACGATTGCCGCCATGAGCGGGAGGAGGGCTGTGCGGTCAAGCAGGCGATTGCGGATGGAACGCTGGAGCAGCGCCGCTTCGCCAACTTCAAGAAGATGGAGAAGGAGCTCGCCCATATGGCACGTAAAGAAGAATCGGTGAACAGGCGCACGAAAAAACAGGCTGAGAAGCGCGTGTCCGCCAAATCGCGAGCAGGCAGACGGGCGGCTTCGTCCTATGCGGGCGATATAGGCGATGATGAATAAATGAAAAACCGCCTGTCCCCCGGAATTCCGGAGGCAGGCGGTTTTTCGCGTCCAGCATACGCTGGATCTGCGATTTAAAAATCCCGCTCAGCGTCAAAAATGTCGATCAGCTTGTCCAAATCCGCCTCGATGCCGGATTCGGCGAGGCTCAGCTTCGCATTTTTCAACAGCTCGTGCAGCACCTCGTATATTTCCTCGCGTTCTATCGTTTCAATGAAGCCGCTGCGGCTGTCCATTTTATTGAGCGTAACTGTAAAATCCGTCACGAGCGCCGCCAGAGCAGCGTGTACTTCCGCGGCATTCATGCCGGAAGCGGCTTGTTTCTCCAGCATCCCAAGCTCGCCCAGCATTTTTTTATAGAGATTTTTCGCTTTTTTGGCGTTGGTGCTCGTAATATGCTCGCGGCCGTCCCAGTCGCGGAACGGATTGGTCAAATTTTCGGCCATCCATTCCGGCTTGCGGGGCTTGGTGACGGATAGATCAAGGCCACTTGCGACCGCTTTTTTGTATCGGGCCTTGATCGTCTTGGCGGCATCAGCCGGAAGACTGTCCAGCCATAGCATGCTGAGCTGCGGCAGCGTATCTGGCAGCGGAAACTCCTCGCCGGAGAAACCGAATAGATCATAGGTTGTAAAGGTGTGCAGGCCTATCAGCTTGACGATTTTGCCCATGTTGGCAGCGTACCCCGGCGCTCCCCAAATCCGCAGCTCGTGCAAATGAGGAAACTGCCCGGCGAGCTCGGCCAAATCGATGTCCGCCACTCCGCGAATATGAAGTGCCCCTAACTGGCTCAGTCCGTAATGGCTTGCCGCTTGTTTATCCACCATGAGCAGAAGCTCCTTGCCATCATGCTCCGCGTAAATGCGCAGCTTCTCGGAAACGGTGCCGACCAAGGAAAGCTGGCTCAGCCCTTTAGGAAGCGTTAGCGATTCTACATCATCCGCCTTTAAAATAAGGCGGTTTAAGCTCGTGCCTGTGAAATCCAGCTCTGTAGCGCGGGGATCGTCCAAGCTCAGCTCAGTTATAAACGGTGTGTCTCGTAGATAGGCCAACAGCTCTGGCTTATACGGGTGCGAGGTATGAATCGCAGTTAAGCAGGGCAGCTTGTGCAGCTCCGACCAGTCATCAAGCTGCTCCAGCGCTCCTTGGCGTATCGTGCTTGTTGACAGCTTTGCCGGGAATCCGGCAATGTCCACCTGTTCGCTAGAGCCTGCTGCGGCTTTAAAGCGGGCGCGAAGCTCAGCGGGAATCGCCTCCCACTGGAGCTGGCGATATAAGCTGCCTCCCGTCCTCCAGCCGGCATAGCTGTTGCATTCCGCTTCAATAATCGGAGGAATATTGCCGACCAAGCGATAATGCTTGGGCACATTGGCGTCCACAAAGCTGTAATCCCAGCGGTCGTTCCAAAAATAATAATTGCATACGAGTGGCTTTATATGCTGAAGCTCGTCCTCGGTCGGCAGCTGGTCGCTGTGCCAATCCAGTTCCAGGACGGCGGCCAAATCCTTGTGACGGCTCGAAGCTTGCTCTTTTATCCTAATAACCTGGCAGGCGGCATATTGCTGAAGCCGCTCTTCAAATACAACATAAATATCTCCAACCTTGGCGATCATCTTATCATCCTTTCGGTACGAAGCACAGCTATAAGAAAATTATACCAAAAAGGATGAGGGCAGCCGTCCGCCGAAGGGGCTGTTCTTGGTCAAGGCGGTTAGGGCTGTGGGCTTAAATCCAGCTCATACAGCGGTCATATGGTCATTATGTGGCAGCTTAAGCGCTGACTAATACGCCATTTTTCAAATGTAAAATGCGGTCGCATAAATGAAGTACACGCTCATCATGCGTAACCATAACGGCGGCTTTTCCCTCTGTTTTTACCTCGCGGGCGAGCATTGCTACAACATCCTGTCCACGGCTCGCATCCAGGCTCGCCGTCGGCTCATCGGCAAACAAAATAGCGGGGTCATTCATCCAGGCGCGCGCAATGGCAACCCGCTGTTTTTCTCCGCCGGAGAGCTGATTCGGATAGGCCGACCGCCGATGCAGCAGGCCCAAACGCTCCAGCAGCATGGCAGCACGTGCCTTGGCGGCTCGCTTATCGCTATCAGCCAGCTTGGCGACGAGCATCAGCTGCTCCTCCACCTTCAAATACGGAAGCAGATTAGCGCTTTGAAAAATAAAACCGATGTTATGCAGCCGCAGCTTGCTGAGCTGCTGCCCGTTTTTGCCGGCAAGCGATTCGCCGTCGATGAGCACCTCGCCGCTTGTCGGCGTCAGAAGCGCCCCTGCGATCGAGAGAAAGGTGCTTTTGCCAGATCCGGAAGGCCCCATAACCGCGACGAGCTCTCCCGCCTTTACTTCAAGCGATAGCTTATCCAGCACGGTAAGCTCGGTATCGCCATCATGATAAACCCGTGTAATTTCATTCAGCATAAGCTTGGTCGTTGTCATCCTGCAGCCCTCCCTATCGCATCCAGCGCATCAGTTCGCGCCACTTGAAGGACTGACACAAGCGAGCCAAGCAGCGACATGGCGATAAACAGCAGGCAAGTATAGCCGATAGTCACTGGCGATAGCTGAAATGGCATTGAAGCAGGCAGCACTGCCTGCATGGCTGCAACCAGCATGCAGCTTACAGCTAAGCTTGCGGCAGCGAGGACAAGTGCTTGAGCCACAACGCTGCGGGCTAAATAGATGGTTTTGGTGCCAATTGCTTTAAGGATGCCGAATTGGCCTGCCTTCTGAATGGTAATGACATAGAAGAAGACGGCAAGCACGAAAGCGGAAATGACGAACAGGAAGCCGATCATCATCATCAGCGAGCCTTGCTCTTCCTTGTAGCCGGGTATGCTGGCTACCGCTTGCTTTTGCGTAATAACGACCGTACCTTCAAGCTGCTGTGAAAGCAGCTCTGCTTCTGCATCTGTTGCTTGTATGGCAATGGCGTTGAAAGGAGCGGCAAATGAGGGGTCAGCCGCAGCCCGGCCAGCCATCTGCTGCTTTAACTGCTGCCAGTCGCTTAGGTTCATAAATACGGCAGGCGTATGGCTGAACGACTGGTTTTCCGTAAAGCCGCTAACGGTCCACGTGAGTCCCGTCGTTTGGTCATGCAGCAAGCTGCCGACGGTAATGCCTTCCTCCGCCAGCTTGCGGTCTACGACGACTTCCCCCGCTCCCGTGTTTGAGACGGCTAAGCCGGAGACGACCGTCGGAGCGAGCCAGCTGCCCATGTCCACACCAAATAACGTAATGTCTGTTTTCATTCCGTCTGTTCCGCCGGTTACCGTCGTCATCTGGACGCCAAGCCGCTGGGCATTCGCGTCGCCAACGACCGAACGGGCGGTGTTAAGCTCCTTCTCCCCAACGATGGAGCGGGCGAAGCGCTGGCTTGCATCCTGCTGCATAAGGAAATGGGTAGCAGGCATATTTTCAACCGCAGAGGCATTTGCATAAGCGAGCCCGCCCGCAAGTCCGGTTACGAACAGGACCAGAAAGGAAACGAGCAGCATAATCGCCATAATGAGCAAATAACGGGTTTTGGCAAAACGCATTTCTCTAAGAGCCAAATACATTCTCATCCCTCCTACTTGTGATGCCACAAGTGTAGAAAGTGAAAATGAACGGCGTATGAACGGCAAATTACAAATGAGGATCACCATAAAACGATAAGTTAGGGTTGGGGAAGTGTCACGGTGAAGGTCGTGCCTTGACCGGGCTCGCTTGCTGCCTCAATCGTCCCGTTATGCAGGTGGACGATCTTTTGGGTAATGGCAAGCCCTAGCCCCGAACCGCCCGAGCCGACTAAGTCATCAGGACGGTCGTTTGGGCCATAGTCTCCACCGATGCCTCGTTCTCTGGCCCGATCAGCGCGGTAGAAGCGATCGAACAGAAACGGCAGCTGCTCCTTGCTGATGCCATCTCCCGTATCGGCGACCCGAATGACACAGCGCCCTCGCTCAAGCTTGGCTTCTATCTCAATCGCCCTTCCTGCCGGGGTGTATTTTACAGCATTGGACAGCAGATTCATCCATACCTGATTAAGCAGCATGTCATCGCCATCGAGCATGAGAGAGCTGGGGACAGCGATTTTGAGCGCAAGCTCCTTCTCCGTCAGCTGCCATTCCATCACTTGCGCAACCTGTCGCAGCTGAGTGCGCAGATTAAAGGGCTTGCGCTGAAGCACATCCGCTGCTTGGTCCAGCGAGGAGAGCAGCAGCAGCTCCTTGGTAAGTGCCGCAAGGCGGCGGCTTTCCTCGCCAATGATAGCGGCGTAATGGGTACGTTCCTCGGCTGCAAGCTCCTTCTCCGCCAAAGCTTGGGCAAAGCCTTGAATAGAGGTGAGTGGCGACTGGATTTCGTGCGAGACGTTGGCGACGAACTCCTGCCGCGCTTGCTCTACCCGCTCCAGCTCCTGGCTCATGGTCGTAAAATGGGCGGCGAGCTGCCCGATTTCATCCCGCCGATTCGTATTTAGCGACAGGGCATAGTGTCCTTGGGCAATTCGCTTCGTTGCTTCCGTCAGTCTCGTGACGGGCTTGACCAAATAACGGGTGCTGAGCAGGAAGCAGAGCAGGCTGAAGGCGACGGTCAGCAGTCCGATCATTGCGAAGAAGCTGCGCAGCTCGCCAAATTGCAAAATGACATCCGGGCGTATGAACAGGGCATACCGCTTGCCGTCCAATTGCAGCGGAACGCCAACCGTATTGCTGAGCGTGTTATCGAAAAAGCCCGTAATAAACGGCTGATTGGGAAACTCCGCGATGCCGTGGTATTGCCCGCCAGCCAGTACGCTGCGCAGCACGCCATTCGCCAGCTCTTTTTCACGAAAGGCACGCCCGAAAAAAAGCTCCTCTTCTTGACCATCTGCCAGCAATATCTCATAGCCGAGCTCGGCCGCATTGGCAAAGTAAGCGGTGGCCAGCTCCGGCTGGGCTTCAGCGAACTGCTGCATTTGCAGGGCGATGCTCGTCAGCTTGGCATCGTTATAGGGCTTGAGCTTGTTATGATAATAAAGATTGGAGACCAGAAACCCGAGCAGGCTGCTGCCGATAATCGCCGCCATTGCCACTAGAAAAACTCTGGAGTATAGCGACTTCATGGCGCTGCCGCCTCGATCTTATAACCGATGCCCCGCACGGTCGTAATGCGAAAATCTTGATCATGAGCGGAGAAACGCTGCCGCAGCCGTTTAATATGCACATCCACCGTCCGTTCATCCCCTTCATAATCTGCCGCCCATACGAGCCGTATTAGCTCCTCGCGGGAAAACAGCCGCCCTGGGTATTCGGCAAGCTGCGCAAGCAGCTCAAACTCCTTAAGCGGCAGCAGCAGCATCGCATCGCCATCGGCTATCTCATAGTTTTTACGGTCAATGGTGAGGCGGCCGAGCTGGATTTTGTCGCTGGAGGAAATGGAGTAACGGCGAAACAGCGCCTTGATGCGAAACAGCAGCTCCTCTGGTTCAAACGGCTTTGTGACATAATCGTCAGTGCCGCTCAAATAACCCTGCTCCTTATCGGTCAGCT
This sequence comes from Paenibacillus sp. BIHB 4019, assembly GCF_002741035.1. Lineage (NCBI taxonomy): Bacteria > Bacillati > Bacillota > Bacilli > Caryophanales > Paenibacillaceae > Paenibacillus > Paenibacillus sp. BIHB 4019. The sequence goes on from NZ_CP016808.1 coordinate 2,331,438, forward strand.
GCTCCCGCGCCGTCAGCAAAATAATAGGAATATCGTAATTCGTCCGAATGTACCCGCAAAGCTCCAGTCCATCCATCCGCGGCATCATGACATCTAGTATCGCAAGATCCACCGAATGCCCCTTCAGCTTATGCAGAGCATCCTCTCCCTCTTTTGCCTCAACGACGCGATAGCCTTCTTTCGTCATAAAGTGCCTCAGCAGCGTGCGAATATGGGGATCGTCGTCGACTACAAGCAGCGTTTTCATCGTAACCTCCTGAATATAGCGAATGAATTAGAATTTCCTTATATTTCTAACTGTAGCATTTGCGATAATGTTACAATACAGGAACTATACAAAAATTCAAAGCGTGGAGGTACGGATGGTGAAGGTATTGATTCTGGGAGGAACGCAGTTTTTCGGAAAAAAGCTTGTGCAGCGGCTTATTGATCAGCAGGCGGAAGTGACGATCGTTACTCGCGGCATTAAGCCTGACCCTTTTGGCGACACGGTAAAACGCATAGGTGTCGACCGAAATGACGCGGTCGCATTAGCTGAAGCTGTTGGCGGGTCAAGCTTCGACGTCATCTACGACAATATTTGCTTCTCGCCTAAGGAAGCGCGGGAGGCCGTTCGCCTATTTAGTGGTCGCACGGGCAAATATATCGTCACTTCTTCGATGAGCGTATATCCATTCGGTGAGGAACCGCTCACGGAGCAGGTTTTTGATCCTTTTACTTGCAAGCTGCCCGAGCCGGATACGTTTTCCTCCCTCAGTTATGCCGACGGAAAACGGCTTGTTGAGGCGGTTTTTATGCAGGAGGCACCGTTTCCGGTAGCAGCGGTTCGCATTCCGTTCGTCCTCGGGCCGGATGATTACACCCGCCGACTGCACTTTCATATTGAGCATGTGCAAAAAGAAATAGCAATTGCTATGCCTGCTCCCGAGGCAAAGCTTTCATTTATTCACTCAAATGAAGCGGCTGAATTCCTTGATTGGCTTGGGAAATCTGATCTTACAGGGCCAGTTAACGCCTGCTCTCAAGGAAAAATCGGCTTGGATCAGATCATGTCGCTTATTGAAAATATTGTGGGTAAACGTGCAAAAATTGTTGAAGAGGCATCCGAGCAGCATCAGTCGCCATTTGGAGTGCCGACTTCGTGGTATATGGATACAAGCAAGGCGAAATCGGCAGGTTTTGCATTTACACACATAGAGGATTGGCTTCCGGAATTGATCGATGAGCTGGCAAATACGGAGCAATAAAGTGATTTTAAAAAGAGGGGAAGAGGCTGATGCTGGAAAGGTTTGAAGGCGGTGATTCGGTGCTGGAGCAGGCTTCATTCCTCGCCGATGAAGTCGCCTATAATATCATTTACCGAGTATGTGATTCGGAGACGAAGCTCTGCTGGAAGACGGCGGATGATACGTTGATTTTTGCAAAAACACCCGGCAATAGCGGCTGGCTGTGGATGGCGCCCGGGCTGCCGGACGCGGTTCGTGAGAAAATGGCTCGAAATTTGGCGGGACAGCTGTATAGAGAAGGCATCGAGGTGACGGGGATATCGGGCAGCCCAGAGCTGGCCGGACTTTTCGCCAGAGTGTATCCGCCGTTAACAGGGCAGAGCCAGCGTCTGCATATAAAGCTGGAGGCCTACCGGTGCCCAGTCGTACGGCAGCCTTCAGGCATCGCGGGTGCCATAAGGAAAGCGAGCGCGGAAGATATTAAGACGGTAGCGGGCTTCATCGCTGCGTTCACACAGGAGGCATACGGCCAGCAGGTGGAGGTAGCTAGCCAAATTCCGGCTGCTGCGGAAATGGTAGAATCGGGTGAATTATATGTGTGGGTGGAGGCGGAGAAGCTTGTATCCATGGCAGCAATAGCCCATCGGACGGCAAGGCATGCTAGAATTAATGCGGTTTATACGGAGCCGGATGCGAGAAATCACGGATTTGCCAGTGCATTGGTTGCAGAGGTGAGCGCCATTATTGTGGCAGGGGGGCTAGAGCCGATGCTGTATGCGGAAGTGCAAAATCCTGCCGCAAATAAAGCGTATCGCAATATTGGGTTTCGCCCCAGCGGACAAATTTTTGAATACCGCTTCACCTAGTACGTCCTGTACAATCGCCGCTTGCTGCTCGCAAGTATGTTAACCTTCGTGATATAATTTGGTTAACAGTGAAAGCGAGAAGCGGGAGGAAGTGTCATGAACATTCGTTTGCGGGGCCATCATTTATTTTGTCTGCTCGGTTATCGAGGCAAGGGCTACTCGGAGGGGTTCTGCGTCAATATGACAGCCGTTTATGAGCAGCTGCGTCAGCAGCCGGATACGGTCATCGAAATTATTGACGGGCCTGACGATATTTGCAAGGCGTTCCCGACGGATAAGCCGTCCCATTGCCAGAATACGAGCGTCTACCAGAAGGACCAAGCCATTTTGAAGGAAGTTGGTTTAACGATAGGCAGTGTGGCAAAATGGTCCGATGTGTGCGAGTCAGTCGCAAGCCGCATTGTGCCTGGCGATATTAACCGCCTATGCTCGGACTGCCCATGGCAGCCGTACGGCATGTGCCAGGAGGGCATCGGCCATATCCGCGAATCTCGAGAGCTAAGGGTACTGCCGGGCTGAATGATTGCAAATTAAAAGCCTCATCCTGTTAAGGGGAGAGGGATAAATAAGAAGAGGCTGTTCCCAAGGTCTGTTAGACCCTAGGAACAGCCTCGTTTCATAACGGGCCTGCCAACTATAATTAAAGCGGTTCACCGCTAATTTCCATGCCCCGAACGCCATCCATGGAGGCCATGACGAGCGTTAGATCGCTGAAAAGGCTTGTTCCTTTGAATTTCACCTGAATAATGACATTCATTGTCTTCGAACCGCCCATTTGCTCAGAGGAGTCATCGTCATCATCCAATATGGTCAGCTTATGAATTTTCATGCCGTGCTCATGGAAAGTGGCGACTATGTCTTGCAAGCCGGAAGAGTGCTTCGCCAGCTTAAATCTAATTTCATGAATGCGTTTTGCCCGTGAAAATGTTTTTTCCAGTTTGTTGAACACAAACAAAGATATCACCGCCAATGTAGTAGAGATAGCTGCTGCAACATAAAATCCAGCTCCAACCGATAGACCGATGGCTGCTACAACCCACAAAGAAGCTGCCGTTGTCAGGCCTGAAATGCCATTGCCTTTGCGGAGAATGGTGCCGGCTCCCAGGAAGCCGATGCCGCTGATGACCTGCGCCGCGAGCCTTGCCGGATCGAGACTAACACGAGGCTCGTTCGCGAATGCAGCGAATCCGTACATGGATAGCAATACGACGGTAGAAGAGCCTAGAGATACGAGAATATGCGTACGGAAGCCTGCGGAATGGCCCCCGAATTCGCGCTCCAGGCCAACAAGCCCGCCAAGCACGACTGCGAGCAGCAGGCGAATGGTCAGCTCATAATAGCTGATTTCCCATACGGAAGAAACGGCGTTCGTCATGTTAATCTCCTTTCCTGAAGAGTGGAGCCAGCGGCTGCAGCCGGGTAAACGAATCAGGTTTATTTTTCAAGAAAAAATGAAAATCTACACGCAAGTACGCTTCCTCCCCATCTTATGCAAATAATGATGCCGTCAACACTGCTGCGGTTTATCAACGATAATACGATCGAATGACCGCTTAGTCAATAGCTGGAAATTCCGGAAAGCGAGTGAAATGAAAGCGCTATACCTAATATCAGTTTAGCAGAAAGCACGCACCCATGCAGTACAATGGCGCAAAAACGCTGAAATAAAAAGACGAAAAAATGAAATATAATAACTTTATAATGATTTATTCAATCAAAAAATGCTGTAAAAGCCGCTCCTTTACAAGCCTAGCCTATTAATGAACCCGCCCGGTGATTAATTCGATCGAAACATATAAATACTAATTGGTGAAAAGGGGGAGTACATATGGGTGCTGGCGTTGTGGTGAAGCAGGTATTACTAGCGGAGGAGAAGGGGAACTTCGTAACACGCGAGGTGCCAAGCATTGAAGTGCAGCTAGGCGGGATTCCGGGCGACCGTCATTATGGGCTGCTTCGCCCAGCGGACTCACGGCAAAAAATTTATTCTCGCGGCACGATGATTGCAAATCGCAGGCAGATCAGCATTGTGTCGGCAGAAGAGTGTGCGATTATTGCGGAAAATATGGGCTTGCCGCTTATTAAACCGCAGTGGCTTGGGGCCAACCTGTTAATTAGCGGCATCGAGAAGCTGACGGAGCTTCCAGTGGGGACGAGGCTGCTGTTTCCGGATGGTACCGGCTTAATTTGTGAAGGGGAAAATCTGCCGTGCATCGCCCCCGGCAAGGTCATTGAGGAGGCGATTGGACATGCGGGACTGCGCAGCAAATTCGTTCCTGCCGCCCGCAAGCGCAGGGGAATTGTCTGTTCCGTTGAATGCGAAGGCAGCATTAAAACGGGCGACAGCGTACGCGTCATGAAGGTTAAGGCTGAAGGATAGAAACGTGCAAAGAAAGGTTTCCAGTGAAGGAGCTTTTTGCACAGCCGCGGCGTAAAATAGAAGGTGTAAAGCATATTTTGCGGCTGAAAAGGGTACGCTGGCTCGTATAGGGTGGTGGTCGCAAGTGGTAACCCCGTTTCATCAGCGAATGGCGGAGCTGTGGCTGCAAAGCAAAAAAAGGCCGCTTTCGCCAAGCGAAGCTGCAGAGCTGGAGCAATGCCAGCAGCTCAACGTGAATTTTGTCAGCGAAGCTGCTTATTTGGCGAATATGTCGCTGCTTGCTTCAATGAGCAAGGATGTAGATTGGCAGCATGAAATATGCAAGGAAATCGAGCAATTCCAGCTGACGGGCAAACGGAAAAAATCCGGCACGGCAGGTGCGGAATAAATGCTAAATCCAATAAGCAGCGCAAAGTACCGTTTCTCTCGGCGATAGTGGGGAGAAGCGGTACTTTTTCTATTTCGGATGTTTCGGCTTCATAACAGGTTCATTGCTGCCGAAAGAAGGCAGCTCCATATACACTTACAGGGGCAGTCAAGGGTAAAATAGAGGGAGGAGTAATGAAATTGTTTAAAATAGAGGAAAGGATATGATTTTTTATCCATTCTCTATATTTCATCGCGAAACGGTAGCTTTGCCGCCAGAGGACGGCTTTCGGCCGTTTACGCTTGGGAAAGCGGGGGAGTTTGAATGGCAACAGAATGGGACGAGCGTATGATGCAAGCTAGCAAGAGCGGGAATATAGCAGCGATCAAAACGCTTATTTCCGAAGGCATGGATTTGAATGATTCAAACAATCCAGCTATCGTTACAGCTTCGAAGCAGGGCAAGCGCCCCGTATTCGAGTTTTTGCTCGAGCAGGGCGCGGATATTAATGCGGTGAATCATGTGGGCAGCTCGGCCTTGTCTCATGCCGTCAGTTGGGGAAATGCGAAGGCGGCAGAAGCGCTGCTGGCACTTGGCATTAATGTCGCCTTGCATGGCGGCCTTGCTTTGCGTGGTGCGGCGGGAGGGCGTCTGGATTTGGTCAAGATGCTCGTAGAGGCAGGCGCGCCTGTTAATTTTAATGAGCCGGACATGGTGCGCCCGTATGGCGGAACACCGCTGCAAGCAGCTGCCGGCATCGGGCATTTGCCAATCGTTCGTTATTTGCTGGAGGCAGGTGCTGATCCGGCGATTAAGGACAGCTATGGAGAGCGGGCTTACACTGATGCGAAGCGCTATAAGCATAAAGAAGTAATGGAGCTCATCTATTCATACGAGCCGAAGGAGCTGCATGATTTCGATAACCGAGCGGCTCAATTGAAAAAAGCAGGCCTTCCCGCCGCCATTATACGCGACCTGGGAGAGACAAGCAGCCGGGTTGAAATGCCGGATTGTGAGCAGGTATCCTATATTGAATTTGGTTCGGTATTGGACGTCTCGGAACTGGAATATGGAGGGCTCAAGCTGCTTAATTTACTTGCAGATATGGACAATTATTCGTCGCTTGGCATGTTCGTCTGGGTGCCGGCACATAAGAAATTCGCCAGCTACGATGTGGAGCATCAGGAGCTGATGCTGCTGCCGGACGCGACATGGGCGAAGCTGCGGAAAAAGCCGGGCGTGTTCATCGACCGCATATTAAACGGCGAGTATGAGCCGGAGGCGCGGGCGGACTGACTCGGGAACACAGTCGGTCCGGTAGCATGCAAATCAATAAAGAGACTTCTGTTCAAGCAGCTGCTGCTAACGGAAGTCTCTTTATTTTTTAAGCTCATGGAGAGATCTGGCTTTATCAAAAGGTGCTGCGTTAAGCCATTGCTTTCCCTTTTCTGAGGCTCATGCCTACCCATATGCAGTGCGCCGCGAGAATTGCAATAATGAGCAGATCCGGACCGATGGCGCTGCGATCGTTGCCCAGAAACTGAATCAGGTTGTGGACAAAGTGGAATAGAATCAGCGGCACAATGTTGCGATTTTTCACCATTAATAACGCAAGGGATAGTCCGACCGCCAAGGAGTAAACGATTTGAATCGTCGTATCTACCGCATTTTGCCCCGATAAAGCGTTCAAAATATGAGTGACACCAAACAGCAGGCTGGACACGATGACCGCGGTTGAAGCCGATTTGCGCAGCAGGATGTTCAGAATAAGGCCGCGGTAAACCGTCTCCTCTACAAAGCCGACAAGCAAGGTGAAAAAGATGAAAAAATAAATTTCGCCCGGCGTAAGCGCCTTGAGCCCATTCGTGCCAATTACGGCCAGCACAGCTACGAGTGGAAGGTAATACTTCCAGCCGCCTTGCGGAATGGCGGACAGCGGGCGAAAGCCGGCAAAGCCCCATTTTTTCCGCAAAGTTAAGTAGATGATCAAGGCAAGCGCAATAGGGATGAAAGAGAGCAGCACAGGTGCTGTATAATCCAGTTCTTTAATGGTGGCATAGGCTCCGGCAGCGGAGACGGCAAACAGCAGCAGCAGCTGGATGATAAGGATTGCGAGCACAGGCCTCTTCTCAGAAAAAGCTGGTTTATTTAGGGGGCTCTTATTCGTTTCGGTCATCATTTAAATCCTTCCTCTCTTTAATCGCTTGAATCCACTTCTGCTCCATTAGAAAATAGTCGAGCCCGTAGGACAACACGGACACTCGGTAGTAGTAGTTCTCCGGATTAGGCACTTCCTTCAGCTCTCCAGCAACAATGCCTTCAACGGCCTTCAGCCTGCCGATTTCCTGACCTAAACGCATCTGGTATTCACTAAGGCGCTGCTGGCGGGTGTCCTCATCCAAATAGTCGAAAAAGAAAACCTTGAGCAGCAGCTCGCTTCGCGACAGCTGAATCGGTTCCGCCAGCCAGGCGAGAAAAGTCGCTTTGCCTTCTGGCAGCAGCGTGTAGAGCTTTTTATTTTTACTATGATCAAGCTCCGCCGATACGCTTACCCAGCGCTTAGTTTCCAGACGCTTTAAGGCGGGATACAGGCTTCCGAAGCTCGCCCGGTAGAAAATGCCGACGGAATGGTTAATCGTCTTCTTCATGTCATAGCCGCTCATCGGCTGCTCCATTAACAGTCCTAATATTATGTATTCAAGCATTGTGATTCCCCTTCCATCTAGGTATATGAATTTGTTTATAATGTATCTACTCGATATATCCATTTGATATATATGAGTATACCTGGTTTTGGAAATTCGTCAACCCCTTTTTTGGAGAAAAGGCAAGGCTGCTTATTTTTATAATATAGGGCTTGTAAGTTTTATTTATTATTTTGACAACTTTAGTTTACATTATGTCATGAATCCTGTATATTAAATGCATGGAGGTGGCCGTATGAAGCTCGATAATCGGGTTCGCGAATTACGGGCTCGTTTTCGAATGAGCCAGACGGAGCTGGCTGAAGCCATCGATGTCTCTCGGCAAACGATCAGCTTAATTGAACGGGGCGACTATTCCCCGTCAGTGGTTCTAGCGTTAAAGATGGCGAAGCTGTTTAAGGAGCCTGTGGAATTTATTTTCATATTGAATGATGATGAGGAGGAACTTCAATGAGCAAGGGGAAATCACGGAAGCTGCAGTGGGTGCTTATTTTTGTCCTTAGTGGACTATTTGGATTTGGAGTTAGCTATTTTAGCATGTCGAATGCAGGGAAATTGAATTTCGAAGGGATATCGGTGGGATTTTTTCGCCTTGATATCATCCATATGCTGTTTCTGCTCGCTTCTGTAGGAACTTGGGCTGCGAGCGTTAGGTACTGCCTGAAGTTTAACCAGGAGGAGGATAAGGAAGCGGGAGAGAAGCTGCTCAGTTCCAGCATGATGCTGAACACGTTTGGTACATATACGGCAATCGTTGGCAGCATGACGCTGCTTTCACAGATGATCATTGAGGACTTGCATGGCAAGCCGGTGCTTGCGCTTTTGATTATTTCGTTATTGCTGGTGCTTGCGCACATTCGGCTGCAATCGCTGTTGTTTAAAGTGTTTAACCGCAATTTCCCGAAGCGGGTTTTTGATACCGGGCGCCCTTTTGGAGCAAAGCAGGCCTATATGGACAAGCTGGATGAGGCGGAGAAGTTCATTGTGTATAAAGCGTCGTATCGCGCTTTCAACATGATCAACAATACGCTGTATGCGCTCGTATTTGTAACCTTTGCCTACTCCGCGTTAAGCAGCTTTCAATTGTTTCCGTTCCTCATCCTGTTAGTTTTGTTTATCGTGAACAATTTGGCGTATTACCAGGAGACGAAGAAGTACCAGTAATAAGCTGGCGCTTAGTGGCTGAACGGGCTTTAACTAGTAAAACCGCGCCTATTAACATTTGAATACAGCCAATAAGGACGAAAAACCAAGGAAGCACATATCCAAGAATGTTAGCGGTGGCGGGAACGACGGCTAATTTATAACCTATTTCATAGTAACCGCTTCGTTTGACCAGGGCGATATCCAGATAATCATCTGTATGCTTGCCTGTATCAACCGAACTAGCGGTTACTTGCTGGTCGGGAGAGATATAGCTCCGTTACACTCCTAATCCCAACAAATAATATTTATGAATTAATTTTGTAAATTAAGTTGTAAAATTCAATTCTGAATTGCCTTATTTATTGAAGAGGGATGATTCAACATATCATAAAGCTGGGACGGTCTTTATGTTATGCGTCCTATCCTCCTTCTTACAATTAAAATAAGGAGTTGTTTGTAAGATGGCTGATCAAGTGGCAGTACGAGTAACGGCGTTTATTCCAGAGGCGTGGATTGAGTTTATGCGTACAAGTGCGGTTAAGATTTTATACAAAGGCAATAACCGGGGGTTTAAGTACGATACTCTGAATGACCTAGAGGCGTTTAAATTATGCTCCCATATTAATGTGAATTTCTCTAATAAGACGATTACGCATTACCCGGGTGTGGGGCCGACTGTAGAAAGAACGGTTGATATTAAAACAGGAGAAGTTCTTAGGCCTGATATTAGCGGACAGGCTTCTAACGATGGTGTTAAATGTATTTCCAAATCATTTATTAGCAATTATGCAGAAATAAAACTGCGCGCGGCGGTAAATATTCCAACTTTTAACCCTTCGCCAGATATTGATTGGGAATATACAATCCGTGTTTATTCGGATGGAAAGGTATCCGTTACAGGAACACATGATTCTTATCCTGCCCATGAAATTTGGAAGAAAGTAGATTCGTCGGCTCCTGTTTCACTTCATCAATATGATCCGAGAACGGCTGGCGAAACTGTATATACAGGACTCATTAAATTTAATAAGAAAGTAGATGTTGTCAATAAGTAAAAGAGAGCAAACCCAGGGATGATTCAATCACTCCTGGGTTTATTCTTATGTTAATAACTCATTTTAGTAATGCAGGGTAATGCCTTAATATTTTTACTCCTAAGGAAAAGGAGACGGCTGTCCCCGTGAAAAAGGCATAGAGCAGCATAGCCATCTCAGAAATATAGTAGCTGGGTGTTAGAAAAATAAAGCCGAAACCGCCCATGAAAGGGACGAGCGTGGAAGGAATGAACCCGAAAATGGTCAATAATAAGGCGTAAACCGCAGTAGACTGTATATTCACAGACTTCAGGATGAGAACGATTAAAAAATAAGCAGGAACGACACAGAAAATAAAAAATAAGTTGATTCCCGTATAAAGTAGATCATATTCGCTTCGTTCAGAAATAGAAAGCACAGAATAAGCCACTTTATAAAAAAGCACCCCAATTAGATAACTGAATATAACTACTAAAGAGTACATGCCTGCACGCTTCATATTTTTATTCCTCCTTGTTAATCATTTGCCTTCAAATTGCTTTCTTATCTTTAATGTAACCTTATTTTAAACATTTCCACAGTTCTAACTTTAATAGTACCTATATTCATGTCTCGTGCTGGTCCGCTTTCAGTCCGCCTTGAGTCCGTTAAATGTCCTCTAATAAACTTCTAAAATTGTTATAATTATCCTAACACACGAGACGACTATAACAATAGAGGAGGTTTTAGCAGATGGATGAAGCGAGGACGGTTATTGATTTTTATAAAAAAGAGCTCTACCGCATCGGCTGGCGCATCCAGTATCAGGCGAAAAAGCAGCGCAAGCATGAATGCTCGCTCACCTATGATCCCGTCCAGCCATATAGCGCTTCCGACCAGACGGAGCAGAAAATACTTGTGAAGCAGCTGCTTGCTGCGCTCCCCTCGCCGCTGGGCCGAACGGTTATTCATGAGCTGTATTTGCAGGACAAGACGGAAGCCCAGGTAGCCATGGCGCTGAACATGAGCCAGCAGGCGGTGAATAAATGGAAGCGAAAGACGCTAAAGCAGCTATGTCAGATGATGAGTTCCTGAGGCTGCTCGACTTGGTTCGGCAAAATGACGAGCAGGCTACGCTTGCGCTGATCCGATTTTTCGAGCCTGAAATGAAGCGGATCAGCCGTTTTATCCGCATGCCCCAAGAGGATGCTGTGCAGAGCATGACTGCGGAGCTGCTTGCTTTTTTCAAGGAAGAACAAGAAGCCCCCTAGCCCAAATCGGACAGGGGGTTATAGGCAGTTAGGCATGCGGATAATTAGATTTACCGCCTTATCCAAGTAAATGCATAAAGCACCACATAAAAAAATAAAGTGAAAGCAAAGATCAACGACGTGAAGGGGATAAGCAGCGCCTCTGCCTTCGCATTCGTTACAATCTCATAAAGCTGGCCGAATATGACATGCGGTCTTGTCCATACATCCCAAGTATTCCAGCGGACAAACCGGCCGATGTAGATGCCGAAGCTGCTGAGCAGCAAAATGCCCACAGTGAACAGCCAGCCAGCAACAGCGCCAAAGGCTTGCCGGACAAGCTGATGCAGCGAATATAACGAGACTACGCTTAGCAGTACGCCAACCGAAGCCGCTGTCAGAAAAATAAAAAGATGCTTCCAAAATTCCATCGTCTGGACAAAATGCCCGCCCCCATCAGCCTGAACCCGCATAAAGGGGTGCAGCATGTCCGTAATCAAATAAGCGGAATTTGGATAGAAGAGCAGCCATGCCAGTCCAAGAGGCAGTAGGATTAGCGTCTTCAATGCTGTATGCTTCTTTTTCAAATAAAAAGCTGCCAGCTCAATAATTAAGGAGAGCCCCAGTGGAACCCACGCCAGAAAAACATCCCAATCCAAAAATAAATAAATTTCGCGGCCCGTTACCGCCCTTAAGTGATCCGCCAATGTGAGGCTTGCTATAGTAGCCGCCAATAAGACGGCAATAATAACGGCTTTGCTGCGCAGCTGCGTATTTTCCCAAAAATTCAGTGTTAGCCCTCCCTAATCCTTTTCCTATATATGTATAACGTTTGTTTTGAGATTTTGTTGCTGGGATGCAGCTGCAAATATGGGCGAGCCAGTTCTTGATTGGGGCTAGCATCGCACGCAGTTCCTCTCCTGCTGGCGATGACACTCCTCCAGAATATGAACATACGTGAATGTGAACGTACTTACTGAAAAGCAGCCAGCCTCCTGTGCCTCGCTTCATGGGCCTGCTCCCAGCGAAGAAAGCCAGGTTTGGCGGACACAGCAGCAGCTATTTCAACCGAATCAAGGGCTAAGGCATAGGTCGCGGACTCAGGAGCTGCTAATGCGCTGCAATTAGCCATTTTGCCGGGATAATGTGGGCAATAACGGATTTCCTGTCCGCCTACGGCCCGAAATCGGTTCAAAAGCCAAAATAGCGGAATCTCAGTCCTTGAAAAAAGGAGCGGGTATCCCGAACTGTGGGCAAATGCTGCTGGAGCTAAGCGACCGTGTTCTCAGCAAGAAAATAGGGTCAGCCTATCATTTAGTGAAATGATAGACTGACCCTGGATCAGGCATGCAGGCCTTAACGCAAATGATGTTTGTCATATTTCATAGAAAAAGCTTGATCCGAAGAAAGCAGATAAATAATTCCTTCGATTAACCCTACTATGGCAGGGATATAAGTCCAGCAAAATAGGATGTAGATAATACCCCATATCGGTCTGCCAAGATAAAATTTATGAATGCCTAAACCACCTAAGAGGATGGCGAGCAATCCAGCAGCTACTTTGCTTTTTGAAGAGATAGGCTGTATGTAGCCGCCGCTGCTTGCAGCACTAGAGGATGAACTTCCCCCGCCTCCGCCTCCAGCATTCATAAAAACCATTGGTTTTTGACTGTTGTTGTCTTCAAGCTTCTCTATTTTTCTTTTATTCTCTGCAAATATTTCGTTTATACAATTTTTGCAGTAATTTTTGTTCTGTACTTCAGTATTGCATTCGCTACAAATAAATTTTCCGCAGCCAACGCAAGTTCCTATAGATAAATTATGGCTATGAATATGGCATGTAATACTCATAAAATCTCCCCCGATTGTAGTGATCCATGACTAGTATGTTGCATCTAAAGTACCATATTTAGCAGCATTAAACAATCGAAATGTCGAAATTATACTTTTAAGAACGAAAGGTAAAATAATGGATTTTGCCTCTATTAAAATATTGTTTTATACAACCTAACTGCAGAACGGCAGCATTATTTGTTAAAGACAGTTGACAGCGGCACATCGATGCGTTAATATTGGTTTTATCAAATTAAATTTTATACAATTTATTGGCGAGCCCATCTCGTATCCACTTGCATTTCCAATTTATTGGGATAGCAATCAGCAATTTGGGTAATAAGAAAGTAGGGTGTCGCAGCACACAGCATGGAGGTAGGCGCAGATGATTATTGTACAAGCATTTTTGAAGGTACAAGCAGATGCACGTGAGGCTTTTATCGAGCAGGCGAAGATTCTGATCGCCGCGACGCAGCAGGAGCCGGGCAATATAAGCTACAAGCTGTATGAGGATGCGGAGCAGCGGAGTCATTTTGTGATGCTGGAGGAATGGCGGGATCAGCAGGCGATTGACGAGCATAATGAATCGGCGCATTACACAGCATTTGCTGGCTTTGCCCGCGGCGTATTGGCGGCACCGCCAGAACTTAAGCTTTCTACACCAAAACAATAACGGAGGCGATTGATATGCAAAATTTATACACAGCAACAGTAACAGCAGTAGGCGGAAGAGACGGTCAGCTTAAATCCGAGGACGGCATTTTGGAATTGGCGATTCGCGCACCTAAGGAGCTGGGCGGCCCAGGCGGCGCAACGAATCCAGAGCAGCTTTTTGCTGGCGGCTATGCGGCTTGCTTTGAAAGCGCGTTGAACGTTGTAGCTAGAATGAAGAAGATCAAGGTTGAGAAGACGCAGGTTACAGCGCATGTCACGCTCGGCAAAGAAGACGATGGCGGCTACGGTTTGGAAGCGAAGCTGGACATTTCCGTAGTCGGCGTAGATGCGGATGTGGCGAAGGAGCTTGTTGAAGCGGCTCATCAGGTTTGCCCGTATTCGAGAGCAACAAGAGGCAACATTAAAGTGGAGCTGAACATCGTTTAATCGCAAATCGAGCCATCCTAAGCGGGATGGCTTTTTTTCGTAAACAGGCTTGTAGAATACTTATCGAATAGCCAATAGCCAGCAGCAAGCGTTAAAGCAAAACTCTGTTTTCAATTATATTTTTCATACTAATATGGGATTTGGATGCTCCAAGCTGGACCAGTGTGTCTTGAAATGCAGCAACCTCTCCGATAGAGGCAGTCTGTATTTTAATTAAATAATTATATTCGCCGCTAATGCGAAATAAATCCGTTACTTCGCCGGCGTTGTGGCAAAAATCGACCAGCTCTTGGCATTGCTCTGTTTTCACCAGAATAAAGGTGGTCATTCCGCGATTCAGCTCCTGCAAGCGAAACACGGTTGTGTACGAAGCGATAATATTTTTCTCTTCCAGCTTCATTATTCTTTCTTTAACCGAGGGAGAGGACATGGCGATTTGTTTGCTGATCTGAGAGATGGGCATTCTGGCATTTTGCTGAAGCAGCTGCATAATTTTTTTGTCAATATCATCAAGGTAATGATCCATGATAAGTACCTCCCAAGCTATACTTTAAAAAATAAGCCTATTTCGTTTAATAAACTGCGATACATAAACCATTTTACCTGAAAGTCCTCATCTATCCTATGTATTTATCGTTATATTCCCCGTAAAATAAACGGCATATTCGAAACGGGAGCGATTGCAGATGAGTATAAAAGGACTTGCCCATGTAGCGATTCAAGCGAAAAATTATCAAGAAACGATTGCGTTTTACACGCTCGCTTTAGGCTTTAAGGTGGGGCATCATTGGAGCTTGCCGTCCTTTCAGATTGAAGAAGCTTCGATGCTGATTTCGCCTGATGGACGGACTTGCCTGGAAATTTTCGATAATGAGGCCGTCATACCAGCACAAGGGAAAAAAGCAGCTTCTGACGAGGAAATCGCTCATGGGGCGCTGCTGCATCTGGCCTTTTATGTTGAGCAAGTCGATGCCATCTATCAGAAATCGCTTGCCCACGGCGCCACGGCGTATGTCGAGCCGAGCGAGCTTGCCCTTGGGGAACCGCCGCTGCTCGTACGAAATGCGATAGTCTATAGCCCAAACGGCGAAGTTATTGAGTTTATTGAGGATGTGGATTTTGATCGTTCGGGGCTTTCGCACAATGAGCAGGTACTGAAAGAAATGAAGTAGGCATAGGCAATTGTAAATGGTAGCGGCTTTATATTCAGAGTGCTTATAAAATAACGAAGAAATGCGGCCCATGAGGCCGCATTTTTGATGTGTACGGAAAACAGCATGACAACTTCAGGTACTGGTTCTAGCATAAGTATCTGCGTTTACGCTTGAGAAGTCCCAACAGCTCCCCTAGCACCCACCCATAAACAGCATGGCCAACGAGCCACCAGCTCCAAGCAGCACCGCTTTCGATGGACGGAGTACGATCCGACAAAAGCGTAGTTGGAAAAAGCGCCAGTCCGATCAGCAGACTGACTGCAATTGCAGCATAGGTTTGCTGTACCACGGGCCAGCGAACGATCCTGAAGGCGAGAGCTAGTCCAATCCCGACAAGCGCAGATACAACCAAGTGCAAGGCGAACTCCCCAAGCTCGGATAGCGCCAGCTCGTTCAGCAGCGTAATATAATCGATATTGAGCAGCAGCGTATAGACGGTCTCTCCAGTTAACTGCTGAACCGCCTTCATATACAATCCAAGCAGCACGCCAGCCCCTGCGCCAACGGCAGCAGCGAGGGCAAGCGCCCGGGCTAAGCCGCCATTGTCCGGTTTGCGTTTAATTCGCAAACCATTGCTCCGCCATCTCGCTATGCGCGTCTGTCACATGCATGCTGATGCTGCGGTAAGCCGCCCAGAAAGCAGCTGCATCATCGGTGTAGCCAATGCCTAGCACGAAATCAGGGATCAAATCAATCGGCATCAAAATATAAGCGAGCGCGCCAACGGCAATGACTTTAGCCGAAGTGGGCGTATTGGCGTCAATGGCGCAGTAGTACATGGCGACGGCATGCTTCGCAAATGGGATCTTTTTGGCATGCTTTTTAATTTTCCGCAGAAAGCCTTGCTTCACATACTTTTCCTGTTTGGCGGAATCGCCAATTTTGGACGTCCATTCATTGACATTCGGCGTATCTTCGGGTGCTGTCTGCTGCTCCTGTTCATCCTTAAAGCGGTAAGGCTGGCCTGTAATCAAGTTATCCATTATCATTTGCCCCTTTCATCGATAAAATCCATCTATTGCTTAACAGCTTCATAGCCTCAACCATCCAGATTCTAATCCTGCAAACTGCAGGCTGTAATGCTTATACGTAGTTATACCCAAGTTTGATTCGTTTTGAAAATAAACCAAAAAAACCGCCCCCCGCGAATCGGCGCGGGAGGTGGTTTAATGAAAATATAAGAAAGTATAAGATTCTCCCTTATACTCCGCTTATATTTCTCGGACTGAAACGCGCTGAGCCGCCAAAGGGCGGCGACAGCCGTTTCACCTTGAGCGCAGCTAAGCGCGCGGCTTGAAAATGCCGAACGGCTTGCCAATCGGCAGGAAGCTTCGGCCGAAATGAGCGTTCAGCACGGAAGCGCCGCAGCCGTAAAGCGATACGATGCCAATGGCGAGCTCGGAGTAGGCAGCCAGCGTATGGAAAATTTCAGGTGCAACGCTGAAAGCATCGAGCGTAAGTCCTAGGAACAATAGATCAATCAAGCAGAAAATGATCAGCAGAACACGATTCGTTTCCACCGCGCCAATCGTCATAAACAGCGTAAATACGAGATACCCGGCGAATGCGAAGCCGAGCTGCTTGCCGTCGACATCGCCTGCGAGTGCGGTGCCGAAAACACCCATTTTAAACATCCAGCTCGTGGCGACTGCGAACCAGAAAAAGGCATAAGCGCCGAAAGCGGTCGTACCAAATGTATTGTTCCGCTTGGAATCTTGAATGCAAGCGAATAACTGGGCGAATGCGCCCAGGAAGATGGCCCATGGGATGACGAAGCTGTAGCCCGTCGTAATTCCAAGCTTTTGAGATGATGCGACCAAGGTGACAATGGCTAGTCCGAATAAGCCTAGGGCACTCGGATCAGCATTCATAATTTTGACGTTCGATGATTCCTTTTGCATATAAGCCTCCAATAATCCTGCGATTTCCTTTGTTTCATGCGTATTCGCCGACTTCTAACGCACATTGAAATATTCTAACTGAATTCGAATCAAGAAGAAAGGGTATAATTCGTGTCCAAAAGTCGAATTTTGTTGAATTTAGGTGTTTCGTCATGTATTAAGTGGTTTAATAGGTAAAGAGAACTAATACATATGATAAAAGGGAGCGCTTTCTTGTGAACATTCGAAAAAAGCTAATTACAGGTTTTGCAGCAGTATTATTGCTTACTTTGGCAGTCGGAATGATTAGCTGGTTTCAGTTTACGGCCCTGGATAAGGCTTACCAGAATTTGCTGAGTGATCGTGTGCAGAAAATATTGTGGGTCAACGAGCTCAAGCAGCATTCAACGGATCAATCCAATCGTGTAGGGGGTTATATCATTACTAGAAACTCCTTGCAATTAGATAAATATGAAGAAGATCGAATGCTGTTTGCTAAAACGATGAAGTTATTGGAAGCTTCCATCGAAAATCCCGTCTCGATAGAGCTGGCAGCGAAGCTCAAGCAGCTGGAGGCGGAATACAAGACGGTATCGCAGGAAATGATTGCGGCCAAGGAACAGGATAATATGGATGAGGTCGTAACGCTGGTAGAGACGAAGGGCTCGCCCATTGCGGAGCAATTGATAGAGACAGCGGATCAACTGGTGGATTTCCAGCAATCGCAGCTGAGTGAGGGCCAAGCAACATTGACGAAGGAAGTAGGGGAAGTGCAATCGATTATTATGACGACTATCGTCGTTGCTATGGTCCTAGGTATCGCTTTGGCGGTGCTCATTGGACAAATCATTGCCCGTCCCGTTCAGAAGGTAGCTCTAGCAGCGCGGCAAATTGCGGATGGCGACCTGACGGGAGCGGATATTGTGCTGCGCCAGAAGGATGAAATCGGGGCGATGGCACTGGACTTCAATAAAATGAAGCATCATTTGCGGCAGCTGATGCAAACCATCAATCATAATGCGATGGAGGTAGAAGCGGCCTCGAAAGAGCTGTCCGGTGGAGCGGAGCAGGCGGTAATGGCTTCCAACCATATTGCAGAGTCTGTGCAGCAGGTATCGGAAGCATCCGATCAGCAGTCTGCGAGCATTACGGAGAACAAGCAGGCGATTGAAGAGAGTGCCATCAGCATTCAGCGTATTGCTGATTCGGCTGCGGTCACTTCGGAATCGTCTGAGCTCGCCTTGCAGCAGGCGGAACGCGGCAGTGCGCTGCTCGGCGAGACGATTGGCCAACTGAAGCAGCTCCACTTGACGATTGATCAATCGGCTGCTGTCATTTACGAGCTTGGCGAGCAATCGCGGGCGATTGAGGGAATTACACAGTTTATTCGCGAAATTGCCAATCAGACAAACCTGCTGTCGCTGAATGCTTCCATTGAGGCGGCGCGGGCAGGAGAAGGCGGCAGAGGCTTTGCCGTCGTTGCTGGCGAGGTGAAGAAGCTGGCTGAGCAGACAGGCGAAGCATCCGATAAAATCGCCGTTTTCATTCGTGCTATGGTGGACAAGGTGAACGGCGCAGTCGTATCCATGCAGAAGGGCTCAGGCGAAGTGGAGTCCAGCACGGCTTATATGAATCAGACAGGTGAAGCTTTTGAGCAGGTGTATGCGGCTATTCGGACCGTAACCAGCCAAGTACAGGAAGTTTCGGCCTCTGCGGAGCAGCTGGCGGCTTCGACAGAGCAGCAGCTTGCAACCGAGGAGCAACTGGTCGTGCTTGCGAATAACATATCGGACAACTCCCAAAGCGTGGCGGCCGTCTGCGAGGAGCAGTTGGCATCGATGGAGGAAATATCAGCTTCGGCCGAAGCGCTCAGCCAGATGGCGAATGTGCTGAGGGGCGAGATTCAGAAGTTTACTTTTGAGAAGGAGCAGGCTTAAGTTGTGTATATGCGGAGCATGCTTAGATACGAAGGGGCCATTGTGATACAATGGCATTAGACAGCCCATGAGGAGATGATGACAGATGAGCGAGCAAGAAAATGACCAAATCGACGAGCAGCAGCTGATCGCCTACATAACGAGTAAAACGAAGGCGTCCGAAGCGGATGTAAAGCTGGTGCTTAAGCATGAAATGACCTTCATTAACAATGCGCAGGAGAACGCTTCTGGCGAGGTTGAAGTTGACAGCGATGAGCTGGTCGATTACATCCTGAAGCAGCGTGATGTGAAGCTGGACGAGCTGACGGTTGAGACGATTCTTGATCTGGAAATGGAATATTTGATGGATCAAGGCGTGGCCGGCTACGTCGATTAAAGTGCAGGAAATATAGGAAGCTTCCGAGGCGTCTTTCAGGCGCAGCGGAAGCTTTTTTTCATTAGCCGTATGTAATAAGGTGGTAGCTTTTCGCTTAGCCGCCTACATGGAAGCATGGAAATAATGGATTATTGACGCTCGTTCGGTTTAATTTAATAATAACAAATATGTAAAATAATAGTTTTAAAAGGTTTTGATTTAGTTAATAATGTTTTATCAATATTTTTTTATATTAATCCTATTTGTGGTTGATTTTAGTAGTTTTGTGTAATAAAATGGATATGTTAGTTAATAAATAAAGGGAGGTAGTTAAGGTGAAGAAAATATCAATTGTGCTATTATTATTGGTTCTATTGGCAATACCAACAAATGGGGCTTTTGCGCAGGAAGTGTCTCACGAAAATGATGTTACACAAGAAGAAATTAATAGAAGGCTAGAAGTTGTGTTTGATTATTTAGATGAACATGCAAAAAACGCAGATTTTAATGGTCAAAGCTCTTTAATTTATAATATACCAGTTGGTGAAGGTGTTATTGTTACGGCTGAAATTGCGAATCAAAAGGATTCAGATCCAAGAGCAAGAACAATTGGCAGTAGTTCGTATTCCATTACCGCAAATACCACATATAATTACAAACTAACTCTTACGAGTGTGATAAGTTCTGGGGATATAACAGTATATACTGTCAATTACACTACTGGTAACTCGACTGATTTTGGAAATGGTGTGTATAAGCTCACAGTAAATAGTGTTTCTTTAACTGGTACTCCTTCAGGGTTTTACAGCGTAGGTGATACTTATACTACTATAGGTAGTAACAATAATATTATTGTTACTACGGGAGGTTATATCAAATACACTCATCCAATTCTATCGAATAAAACTATACTAATCGTTCCTGTTGATATGGGAAGTCTTGCGGGTGGACTTCTGAAAGTTAATTATACTTACGAGGTAGAATGAATTATCCCTCCCCCCAGCAGCAAGCTGGGGGGTTAGACATGCTGAGATCATGAAGTTAGACAGGATGTGAATATGTTGGAAAACAAACCGAAAAAAATGATGCTATTCTTTATTCTATTCGTCATGATAATAGTTTCAGGTTGTGCGTATATTGGTAAGGCTAATACTCCTAAAGCTGAAGAGGTAATGCTCGAGGAACTGCCAAATGGGCAAAGTAAGGTAGTAGACCCTATTACTATTGAAAAAGGAATGGGTGAGTGGCTTAATAAAAAACAGTCTGAATTAGGACTATTAATAGCGCAACGAACAAAACTAGAAAGTGACGATGTTCTTGTGGTTTTAGGTCCAATGTCAGATTTAAAAGATACTGGAAGTTATAATATCGCGTGTTCAGTTGTTCTGAAAACGGAGTCAACATTTGAAGACAATATAATGAATAAAGTGTTAGAAGATATAATTAGCACGATTACACAAGATTCAGTCGGTGCAAAGATTAGTGAAGAGAATATTAGCATAGTAGATAGCAATGGTGCTAAGCTTAATTAATTTTAATGTCCATAATTTAATACTGAGCAAACTAAGTGCATAAGTTAGGCAAGGAAAGATCGTCTATTGATGATCTTTTTTTTGTTATCGAGGATATGAACCATTTTTATGAATACGCCAAGGAAGAGGAACGCAGCAAAAAGTTGGCTTGATCGACGCTCAAGACAGGAGATACGGAATTTAACAGCCTGAGCAAGTGCTCGGTAATAGTACACGGTCACGACGATATTTTAGCCGCTTATGGCAAGCAGGTTTCACTTCTGGTAAGTAGCTACAATAACAGCATACAAACTTAGGTATACAATTAGAAACAGTCGCAATTGTGCTAGCAAAAAGTCGTCTTATCGGTAGTGAGTGCGCAGGCATACGGGTTATAGTCAAACTAATCTAATGCAGCACTTTCAATGAAGAGAGGACGATAGCGATGAAGGGCGTATGGCATGGGCATGTGAAAATGGGAGAAGCTTCTACTCTGTTTATTTTTACGGTAGAGGAATGGGCTGGCGATTACCGGCTTGCGGTGCATTCGGTACCGGGCATATACAGCTTTGAGGCGGGCGGCCTGAAAGCGGAGGGAAGCAGCGGCAATGAGCTTAAGGCAGCCGGACATCTGGCGATGTTTGGAGCGGATATGACGGTTCAGCTTTTATTTGGAGAAACATCGCTCACAGGCGCAGTGACTTTGCCGTTTGGCGGTCCATTTCCGCTTGAGGGCAAGAAGGGACAGCCGAATTTCCGGAACGCATCCCTTCTAGCGAAGGCCGCTGAGGTACAGGGCGGGACAGTTGTTGAGCGAACGGATACGGAAATTCGCGAGCAGGTAGAGCTGCTGCTGGGCCGAATGAGCGTGGAGGAGAAAATCGGGCAAATGAGCCAGGTCGGCGCGTCCAACTTTTCGTTCGGCGGAGATGTGGAGAGCGAGCCGGTTGAGGCGCTGATCGCAAAAGGGAAGATTGGCTCCATATTGGGCGCATTCGATATGTTCCAGGTGCTGGAGCTGCAAAAAATTGCGGTCGAGCAGTCGCCGCTTCGCATTCCGCTGCTGTTTAATGCCGACGTGATCCACGGTTATCAGACGATTTTTCCAGTGCCGCTAGCTTGGTCGTGCAGCTGGGATATGGAGGCGATTCGCAAAGCCTGCGCCATTGCGGCCAAGGAAGCCGCCGCTTCCGGCATTACGTACAATCATGCACCGATGGTCGATGTTACACGCGATGCCAGATGGGGCAGGGTAGTCGAGGGAGCGGGCGAGGACCCGTATCTGGGCGCTGCTATAGCCAAAGCGCAGGTAGAGGGATTTCAGGGCGCAAGCCTGCTGGACCAGGACACGCTGATTGCTTGCTTGAAGCATTTTATTGCTTATGGAGCTGCGGAGGCAGGCCGTGATTACAATACGGTCGATATTTCCGAGCGTACGCTGCGTGACGTGTTTTTGCCGCCATTCCGTGCGGGCATTGCGGCGGGAGCCGGATCGGTCATGAATGCTTTTAATTTGTATGACGGCATCCCGATTGCTGGAAATGCCCGCATCTTGCGCGATCTGCTGCGCGAGGAGCTTGGGTTTGAGGGCATGGTGATCTCCGATTATGCAGCCATTGATGAGCTGGCCATTCATGGCGCTGCTGAGGATGGCAAGGAGGCTGCCGCGCAAGCGCTGCATGCGACGATGGATATTGAGATGGTGACTAGGCTGTATGAGGAGCATCTCCCGGCGCTTCTGGCAGAAGGAAAAGTGACGGAAGAGCAGTTGAATGCGGCGGTGCGCCGGATTTTAACCTATAAATTCAAAATCGGCATTATGGATGCGCCTTACCGTTATGTGAGGCCGGAAGAAGCTTATGAGCAATATTTGTCGCCCGAGCATCTGGAGGCAAGCCGTGACGTAGCCCGCAAATCCATCGTGCTGCTGAAAAATAACGGCGTGCTGCCCCTTGCCCCAGATCGCAAGCTGGCGGTTATCGGGCCGTTCGCGGCAAGCCGGGATTTGCTCGGGCCGTGGCAGTTTTCCAATTACGCCAGCGAAACGGCGACGCTGCTGCAAGGCCTGGCAGCGAAGGGCTTCGCGCCGGAGCAGCTGCTGTATGCGGAAGGCTGCGGCGTACATGAGCCGCTGGTCGGCGGCATCGAGCGCGCAGTGGAGCAGGCGCGCAAAGCAGATATCGTGCTGCTGGCGCTGGGCGAGAGCAGCGATATGTCCGGCGAGGCGGCATCGCGTATGGATGTGACGCTGCCGGAAGCCCAATTGGAGCTGGCTAAGGCTATAGCGCAGACCGGCAAGCCCGTCGTGCTTCTTCTGACCAATGGCCGTCCATTGGTGCTGGAGTGGTTTGATAAGCATATGGCTGCGATAGTGGAAAGCTGGTTCCTCGGCTCGCAAGCCGGACATGCTTTAGCGGATGTTCTTCTCGGCGACTACAATCCATCGGGCAAGCTGACGATGAGCTTTCCATACAAGACGGGGCAAGTGCCCGTGTATTACAATCATTACCGGACCGGCCGCCCGCTTACGGAGAGCAATAGCGGCCAGAAGTTTATTTCCAAATACATCGATGGCCCGAATGAGCCCTTGTATCCATTTGGCTACGGCCTCAGCTATACGACATTTGCTTATTCAGAGCTGGCGCTTAGCCGTTCTGAGCTGCGGGCAGGTGATACGCTGGAGGTCGCCGTCACAGTGACGAATACAGGCAGCAGAGCTGGGGAAGAAATCGCACAGCTGTACGTTCAGGATGTTCACGGCAGCGTCGTTCGTCCGGTGAAGGAGCTGAAAGGGTTCCAGAAGCTGGCGCTGGAGGCGGGAGAAAGTAGTACAGCGTTTTTCACCCTTTCGGAAGAGCATTTGAAATTTACGACAACGGCTATGCGTCACGAGGTGGAAGCCGGGCAGTTTAAGGTGTACGTAGGCGGAAGCTCAAGTGCGGCATTGGCAGCGGGGTTTGAATGGCTCGCGTAGCATAGCCTCAAGCACAAGTGTGTTCCTCAGGCTCAAAAGTGTTTTAAGCCAATAGGGAGCGGAATCATAACATTTAGGGTAAGAGGAACCAATCAGCCTAAGATAGCTATGAAAAAGACAAGGAGAAGTCGAAATCCCTCGCTCCTTGTCTTTTTTTGCGTCGTTATACGAATGTTAGCCCGCAATTGTGCGAATGTTAGCCCGCAATTGTGCGAATGGAGCCATGCCGCGGCTGCAAATCTCCGCATGAACACATGCCTGTCAAAAGAAAGTAAAGGATTCGGCTGGATATGGGTGTTAAGCCAACGGGCAGGATATTATTATCATTCCGCGAATACTTCAAATATGGCAAATTTACGAGGCTTGAATTTGTGTGAGGAGACTTGGATATGGCATTTATTTACGAAGATGAAACGCTGGCAGTTAGTGCTGTTAAAGCGATTCAAACTGGCGATATCCCATCGTTGAAACGACTTCTTGAAGAGAATCCGGGCTTGGCTGCGGCAAGAATTATCGATAGAGACAATAACAACGAAGACAATAGTTGCGGAACGTCTCGAACACTTTTGCATGTCGTGACCGACTGGCCCGGCCATTTTCCTAACGGTGCGGCTGCTGTGAGTACGTTAGTCGAGTTCGGTGCGGAGGTAAATGCTCGGTTCACTGGATCGCACACTGAGACACCGCTTCATTGGGCTTCGAGTTGCAATGACATTAATGTGCTGGACGCGCTTCTTGATGCTGGTGCCGATATCGAAGCGCCAGGTGCAGTAATTGCAGGCGGTACGCCACTAGATGATGCAGTAGCGTTTGCACAGTGGCGGGCAGCGCATAGGTTGGTTGAACGTGGAGCGAAAATCGCACTTTGGCATGCAGCTGCGCTAGGGCAAGTAGCTGCAATTGAGGCTTACTTCGCCGGCTCCGCACTTTCAGAGCGATACCCTTGGGGAGCAAGCCGCCCTTCACCACCGGACAAAATTAACGTCGCCTTCTGGTGCGCTTGCCACGGCGGACAACAGCGCCCTGCAGAGTACCTTCTCGGCCGAGGTGCTGAGCTGAACTGGATTTCGGTTTGGGATGGATTGACCCCGCTGGACGCAGCGCAACGCAGCTCTGCTACTGGTCTGGTTCAATGGCTGCATAGTCAAGGCGCCAAATCTGCCAGCGAATTGTAAGGATCAATATGGTTGCAGAGTCTTAAGCTAGTGTTCCTTAGGATAATGCTAACGAATATGTTAATTCAATAAAAACAGCGGCAGTCTAAGACTTTATTTGTCAGTCTTAGTTCGCCGCTGTTTCATTTTTATGGTCTGGCGATTATTATGCTCATTGGACAACGCCAACCAATCCTGCTGAAACCATTTTATTGCGGGTTCGTCGTCCAAATACCCGCCGTCTTAATAAAGACGCGTGGCGGAAGCGAAATAGCCGCGAGCGCCAGAGCTGCAACATCCTCAGGCTGCATCATGCGGTCCTCATCACCGATTTTGAGGCCAGCCTTCGTAGCCAGCTCGGTATTGACCGTGCTTGGCGTAAGAGCCGTTACGCGAATATTATGCTTGCGCACCTCTTGGAGCAGCGATTCGGTAAAGCCCAGCACCGCGAACTTGGAAGCGCAATAAGCCGAACCCGTTGCGAAGCCGCGCTCTCCCGCTGTGGAAGCCACATTAATGATTTCGCCGCTGTTTCTGGCAACCATCGCTGGCAGTACAGCGCGAGTCACATTGTAGGTGCCGTATAAATTGACATCCATCATGCTCTTCCACTCTTCCGGGTCCATATCCAGCACGGTGCCGAATTTGGCAATGCCTGCATTATTGATTAGAATATCAATAGGGCCAAGCTGCTCTGTAATCGAAGCAACAGCTGCTTGTACTTCTTGATTAACCGATACATCGGCAGCCGCAAGGCTGACCTGTATAGAATAGCTGGCTTTCAGCGTATCGGCGAGCGTCTCCAAATCGGATACGGTTCGGGAAATAAGTCCAAGGCTTACGCCCTCCTTCGCGAGCGTATGGGCAATAGCAAGCCCGATGCCTTTGCCTGCGCCGGTAATGATCGCTGTTTTTCCGCTTAGTGTCATCATTAATCTCTCCATTCTTTAGGGGAATTGCTTCTCATTTCTCCTCTCCATTATAAAGCTGTCAATAACCGGAATACAAATAAGCCCTAATAAGCGGGCGAATGCAATAAGTCAGGTGGGTACATATGAAAATAGATCGATTGCTCGGCATCGTCGTCCTGCTCCTTGGCAGAAAGCGGTGGAATGCGACCGAGCTTGCTGAGCGTTTTGAAGTATCTGTAAAAACGATTTACCGCGATATGGAGACGCTCGGTTTAGCTGGCATTCCTGTGGCCTCGCATCACGGCGCAGCCGGCGGCTATGAAATTATGGAGCAATACACGCTGAATCGGCAGCTTGCGAGCGCGAAGGAATGGAAGGCGCTGCTTGCTGCAGTGAAGGGAATTGCCTCGGCGCTAGATGATCAAGCCTATCATGAGCTGCTCGCCAAGGTGAATGCCCTGCTGCCGCAAGCTGCGCATGAAGAGCATGCCAGACAGGGCGAGGAGCTCGTATTCGATTTGCAGTCATGGGGATCGGGGCTGGAATTGAAGCCCAAGCTGGCCTTGCTGCAACAAGCGATTACAGAGAGCAAGGTGGCTCGCCTGCGTTATGCCAGCTCGGCGGGGACAGAAAGCGAGCGGGAGGTCGAGCCGACAGCCCTTATCATGAAAGGCTCGATTTGGTATTTGCAGGCGTATTGCCGCAGGAAGCAGGGCTTTCGCATGTTTCGTTTGACGCGAATACTGAGCCTGTCGCTCCTGCTGGAGGACTTTGAGCCGCGGCAATCGCCGCAGCTGGAGGGGCTGATCTGGCGCAGCAGCTGGGGGGCAGACCAGGAGACGCTGATGCTTATGCACTTTCAGCCGCAGGTCAAGCATCGCGTATATGATGCTTTTCCAAACGTGTTTATTACCGAGCTGGCAGATGGCAGCTTGCAGGTGACGGGTTCTTTTTCGCTGGATGAGTGGTTTTACGGCTTGCTGCTAAGCTTCTGTCATCATGTGAAGGTGCTGGAGCCCTCTTGGGCCGCTGAAGAGATAAAGCGCAGAGCGCAGCTTATTTTTGAAATATATTAATTTATAATCCGGACATATAGCTGTCTGATAAGGTGCGATAAGCTTTGGGTAAATCTAGGTAAGCATGGTGAACGGCTCACGCCTTAGCCGCTGTGCTTATGGAAAAGAGGAAATGACATGATGAAATCGATATTGGAGCAGCAAGAGGCCTTGAAGCTGGCGGGCATTGGCGTTCGGACAACGAATCAGGAGGAAGCGGGGCCGAATGGGCGCATTCCTGCGCTCTGGACACAATATTTTCAGCTGGAAGGCGCATACGCCAATCAGGCCCAAGCCCAGGACGATTTTATTTATGGGGTATATACGGATTATGAAACGGATGCGAGCGGCGCTTACACGGCTTTCATCGGCCATACTTATGATTTAGACCTGGCAATAGCAACAGAAACGGCAGGCGCATCTGCCGCTGCAAATATGCAGCAAACCGTTGTGCCGAGCTCCCTGTACCGGGTTTTCGAGACGAGAAGAGGTCCTATGCCGCAGGTTGTCATTGAAGCTTGGCAGGAAATTTGGGCTTATTATGAGACAGCTGCCGAGCAGCGGGCGTATACGGGCGATTTTGAGCGGTATGATAAAAACGATTTTCAGGACGGGGAAGCGGTCGTTCGTATTTATATCGCCATCAAAAGCTGAATGCGGTGAAGCGTTACGTTAGACGCGAATGCGTCATGTCATTGCCGTATGCCCCGCCACTGGATGAATCGCCTTTCCTTCTTGCTCGGCAAGCTTGGCTGTGTGCCGGCGTGCCTATGCTAGATGAGAGGATAACGGATAGATTGGAAGGGGAAGGCGAATGGTCAACAGAAACGAGCTGGAACAAATAAAAAAATGGAACAGGACCGGTGAATTTCATCGGTCCATTCAAGCGCTGCAGGAGGCCGCAGCCATTCCCGCTGATATTAGAAGTGAAGCGGGCTGCCAGGAAGGCTTTGATACGCTGTATTTATATGTGGAAGCGCAGCTTCACAGCGGGCATGCGGAGGAAGCAGAGGCGCATTACCCGGCGCTTCAATCGCTGCTGTATACGTGGAACGGCATTTATAGTCACAGCTATACCGCCAATTATCAGCTGAATTTTATCCGGTCTGCGCTGGATTATGCGCTGGGGAGCAAGCTGTCGGCCGTGCGCGGCTTCGCTAGGCTAATGGAATATGGCGCACAGCTTGATGCGCAGCTGCGGGCGGCGATTTATTATTATTTTTCACTGATGGATTATGAGGATTACAACGTGGTGGATGCGGGAGAGAAGCTGCATTTAGCCAGGCGCGAGGAAGGCTGCACGCCTTTCATTGCCAAGCGGTTAGACGAATTGGAGCAGTGGATTGCCGTTCGCGAAGCCCGGATGGAGTGGGAGCAGCTTGATCGCAGCAGCTCAACCTTCCAGCAATTCGGGGAGCTTGCGGGCGGGCAAGAAAGCGGCATATGCGAGCTGGCGCTGAATGCCGAGGGCAGCTTGGCTGCCGTCCTCTATGAAGATGGCATCGTCCGCGTGTGGCATACAGCGGATGGCCAGCTTCAAGCTGTAATCAATAGGGAAAAAGGCGAAGCTGTGGGCGAGCATTCAGAAAGCAAAGCGGGAGCCGCTAGAGCGGCATTGTGCTTTAGTCCAGATTCCAGCTTGCTGGCGGTGGGCAGTGGGATAGGTGTCGTAGATCTTTTTCATGTGCATAGCGGGGAGCTGGAGCAGCACTGGGAGCTTTGTACGGACATGCAATCTCCGCACGGTGACGGGCATGTTCAGAGCTTGTACACCCATGTCAGCTTTAGCAGCAATGGACGTTATGCCGTCGTGATCCCGGTAGCGGAGGGCGATGTGGCTCCGTATGCAGATGGGGCGGATATGTCATGCTTCCATACTATATATGTAATAGAGATAAACGGCGGACGATGTGTGCTGCAGCACGCGTTTCGCGAAGGGCGAATCGGTGCGGTTGCCTTCAGCGAGGATGAGCGGATGCTGGCGGTCGGCGTTATTGGCCAGGAGGTTGCGGTATGGGAGCTGAAGAGCGGCAGCATCGTCTATTTCGATCATGATTTTGTAACGGTGCAAGACCATGGGCGCATGGCTTTGGCGAATACGATTGCTTTTGCCCATGGCAGCTCCATGCTTGCTTATCCGGCAAGCGATCATACGATTAAATTAATCAGCATGAGTGAATGGGGCGGCGTCTATACGATTCAACGGCGGGCGATTGTACTGGAGGAAGGCGTTACGGTTAGCGCCATAACGTTCAGCGAAGATGGAGGAACGCTCATTTCGGCAGAGGATCATAGCCGCTGGAAACAGGGCTTGCTCAGCATTTGGGATGTGGAGCGGGCACAGCAGCTGCATACGGCCGCTATTGAGCGCTCTGTCGCTTCCAAGCTTGCTATTCACGAACAAAACGATGAGCTATGGGTGCTTACCGGCCCAGTCTTGGAAATCCGCAGGCTGAGTACGCTTGAGCAGCTAAAAAGGCTGGACCCTTACCGATGGCACAATTCCACAGCTATTTTGCAAAATTCGAGCGCGCTAGCTGACGATAGATCCGCTGGCGCCATTGCCTTTAACGGCAAGGTACGATTTTTCAGCTAACGGCAGCTTTGCCGCCAGAGGCTGGCGACAGCCGTTAACGCTCGCTTAACAGCAGCCGGCATAGGTCAGGATAAACCTCCTGATTGCCCAGAGCCATAAGCAAGTAAGCGGGGTTTGCATCCTTTGGCACAACAGCCGAAACGTAGGCAGCAAACTCAGGGTAGGTGGGGGGAGCATCGGCAAACAAAGGATGGTCTGGACTTGAAAATAGCGTGTGGCGCAGCTGAATGTCGGCAACCTTTGCTTTATAAAAGCGGATGCTATGCTCATCGTTAGCGGCATTTGCCCCCTTCATGCGATGATTTAACATATACAGCACATCATGCAACGCTCTTGTTTGCTGCTCGGTGAAATCATGATCTAATAAAAAAAGGTAGAATGGAAACTCATCTTTCGCCATAATCATCCTCATGAGCTTCATTTGATATTTCAACCGTTCTATTTCTTCATGTACATTCATGGAATCTCACCTCTTATTATTCTCTTCCAGTCTATTCCTTTTCTCTAGTATACGATAGCCGCAGAAACAACCGCAAAGAAACCGTTTCTCGGCATATTGGGAGCATGAGGCTGCCATATGCCAAGGAGACGGTTTCTTTTCCTAGCCTTTCACGGAACCAGCAAGGCCGGATACGAAGTATTTCTGAAACGCGACATAGACGACGAGTACGGGCACGACCGAAATGAGCACGCCTGCATTCATCAGCGGGTAGTTCGCCGAATATTGGCCGCGGAATGCCAGGAGCCCTGTCGTAATGGTGCGCATCGAATCCTTTGTAATAAAAATTTGGGCAAGCAAAAATTCATTCCACGTCGCCATAAAATCAAAGATAAACAGCGTTGCGATGGCGGGCATTGATAGCGGAATAATGATTTTGAAAAATTTTCCCATGACCCCGCAGCCGTCAATCAGGGCAGCCTCGTCAATTTCCTTGGGGATCGTGCGGAAAAACCCGCGCAAAATCAAAATGCCAAACGGAATGCCGAAGCCCAAATAAATAAGAATGATGCCGGGATACGTATCGACAAGCCCAAGCTTGTTGAGAATCATATTGAGCGGGACGAGGGTAGCCTGCATCGGAACCATCATGCCGATGAGAAACAAGGCGAAGAGCCACTCGCTTCCCTTGAAGGCCAGCCGCGTCAGGGCAAAGGCGGCGAGCGCTTCGATTAAAATGCCGAGGGGAACCTTTATTAAGGCGATAAACGCTGTATTTTTCATATACATGCTCATGCGCCCCTGCTCCCAGGCCTGAACAAAATTGTGCCACTGCAGCTTTTCGGGGAACATATAAAAAGGACGTGTCAGCAAGTCGCTGCTCGACTTTAGCGCCGTAAAGGCTATGAATAAAACGGGCAGCAGAAAGATGGCTGCTAATACTGCGATTAGGGCATATTTAAGTGCCTTACTGACGGGATGAACGCGCTGTTCCATCGGTTGGACACCATCCTTCCTCTATATTACAAATGCGATTTTTTAGTCGTGTAATAGACATACGGAATAATAATGATCAGCGAAATGAGAACTAAAAACATGGAAATGGCTGAGCCTGTGCCGATATTGGCAAATTTGAACGTCTGAATATACATCCACGAAGCCAGCACATGGGTGCTTTCCGCCGGGCCTCCGCCCGTCATCGCATAAATCAAATCGTATACCTTCATGGACGATACCATCGTGATGGCGATGACAATAACAAACGTTTCCCGCAGCAGGGGAACGGTAATAAACCAGAACATTTGCCGTGGCTTGGCACCATCAATCGTCGCCGCTTCATAGGGGTCCTGGGAAATCGTCTGCAGTCCGGCGAGAAACAGTACCATCGGCTGCCCAACGCCATTCCAGACGGCAGCAACGAACACGGCATAGAGGGCGAATTTCGGTTCCGCCAGCCAAGCCTGCGCCCAGCTGCCGAGTCCGACCAGCTCCAGCGCTTTATTGAATAATCCCTGCATGGGATTGTACATCCATGTCCAGATCGTCGCAACGATGACCCCGGATAATACGTATGGGAAATAAAAAATGCCCCGAAACACAATGCGTCCCTTCAGCTTCTGATTCAATAAAATCGCCAGCATCAGTCCGATGCCCATAATGATTGTCAAAGAGCCGAGCGTCCATAACAGATTGTTGGCGACTGCTCTTGGAAAGACGGAATCGTGCAGCAAAAGATCGGTATAATTGCTTAAGCCGACAAATGTTTTCACTGGCGCAACGCCGTTCCAGTTAAAGAAGCTGAGATACAGCGTGTAGAGCGTCGGGATAAAGATAATAGCTACATAAATGAAAAGAGCGGGAAACACGAACAGCCAGGGCTTTATTACGCCGATTTTCAAGCTTCATTCCTCCTTGCGAATCGAGATGGAGCGGGCGGGCAAAGCGGCCGCGCCCCATCTCTTTTCTCATTTACAGCGCTTCATGGATGCTTCTTAGCTTGTTTTATTTTTAGCCTTATAGTCAGCAGCGGCCTTCTCCATTCCTTCCGCAGCCTGCTCAGGCGTCCATTCTTTTAGAGCGACCTTGTCCTGCGCCTCAAACAGCTTCTGTACCACTTCCTGCGGAAGCGCTTGGTCGGTAATGAGGAAGCTGCCTTTCGTCGCCATATCGAGCAGCGGCTTCAGGTGGGGCGTGTTTTCTGAATAAGTGACATTAAGAGCAGCAGGAGTGCCGTAAGAATCAATATATTTATTGACCACTTCAGCGCTAGTCAAATATTCCCCTACTTTAATGGTAGCCTCAAGCGTTGCTTGATCAAGGTCGGCGCTTACTTGGAACATTTCGGCAAATACGGATGAACGCCCGGTCGGGAACTTGAATACCCCAAAATCATTGACATCAAATCCGGCTGCTGCAATATTGCCATCCAGCCATGTTCCATCAATATCTAATCCCGTCGTTCCCGGATAGAAGAGATTGACGGCCTCTGTCGGATCAAGGGCAACATAGCCTTTAGGGAAATAGCCTTTATCGTTGTATTCCTTGAGCTTTGCGAACGTTTGAACAACGGCTGGATCGTTCCACGAGGCAGTCAGGCTGTTCAGCTTGTCATGCAGCTCGGGTCCTGCGAAATGCTCCAGCAGCTGCTCCGTCAGACGCATGACGTGCCAGCCGTTTTTGCCGCCGAGCGATAACGGTGTAATACCGCCATCCTTCATCGCCTGCAGCTGTGCTTCAAATTCTTCAAAGGAAGTAGGAGCGGTAAGCTTTAGCTTGTCATAGGCTATTTTGGAGTACCACGTATCGACGGCATTTAAGTGATAGGGGATGCCGGAAACTTTGCCGTTGTAGGTTCCCATATCAATGGCCGCTTGATTGTAAAGCGAAGGCCAATTATGGTCCTTGGCAATCTGGGTCAGATCAGCTGTAAGCCCATTTTCGGCATAAAAGGAACCCAGGGAACCGCCCCATGTAGACCACATATTAGGCAGCGTTCCCGAATTAGCGGCTACCTTTAACGCTTCTTTCATCGGATCAACAGCATATTTGCTAACCTCGATTTGAATATCGGGGTTAGCTGCATTAAAGTCAGCCGCAGCTCCGTCAATCCATGTATGCTCCTGCAAAGCCCACACGGATACGACGGTTTTCTTTGTGCTGCCTGTACTGCTTGTACCGCTCGTACTGCCAGCCTCTGAATTTGTGCCGCTGCTGGATGAGCAGCCGGCAGCAATAAGTGCGATTATCAATAAGCCAACAAAGGCTTGCCATCTTTTTGTCATGAGAATCCCCCTCTAGTGGTCAATCAAATAATGTTCATTCAAATTTTGCTGATTCGCAGCGCTTGATAAGGAATGCCTGGAAGCGGGACTTTGCATTCCCCTGTAAAATGTCCCTCTAGCGGCGATATCGACATCGCCCAAGTATCAATTAAATCGATGCGGAACGCTGCGCCTTCCGGAAGCGATAAGCTGCGGAAAGCAGGGCGGCTGTCGCCAAAATAAATCAAATAATAGTCGCCCTCCACGCCTCCGGCAGAAGCATCCCATTTGAAATTAATGGCGCTCGTATCGAGTCGTGGCCCTTCTTCCATGATGCTGCGCAGAAACGCAATCCGCTCCGCGCTGCTTCCATGCAGCTCGCCTCCGTGCGACCACCAAATGATATCGTCTGGGTGTACATACGTCTCTCCATGAGTGACATAGCCGCCTTGGGCCATCCCTTCCCAGAAGCATTGGGTCATTCGCTCTGCGGTAAGATTGCCCCAGCCGTGATTCAGATTGCCTTCATAGCGGCATTCATCCACCACGATCGGCTTGCGGTAAAGCTCGCGCCATTCCGTTACGAAATTCAAATCAGCATGCTGGATGCTGGCATGTGTCACCCAAGGCTTCCCGTGATCATACCAATGCAGATTGCTTCTATAATGGATCTCGGGATTATGCCAGTTATGAATGGAGCGAAGATGCTGGTATGGGTCATGCTCCTGAATGATGCGGAAAAACCGGTCCCAGTCTGTCATCTTCTTCTCGAACAGCAGATCATATTCATTGGCAAGCGACCACCATAGGTTTCGGAAGGAGGCCAGCCTTGCCAGCGCGTACCGCAAATAATAATCGTCCGATTCAGCAGTCATGCGCGAGAAGCCCCAGCGGTCATAGGGGTGGAATAAAATCAGATCCGCTTCAATGCCGAGAAGCTGCAATTGCTCCAGCTGCGATTCCAGGCGGCGCCAAAAATCAGGATTGAACGCCTCCCAATTAAAGCCTTGCTGCAAGGAGCCTGCGAAGGCAAAATGTTCCGGCTCGGCGGCGTTATAATCATAATGCTTCGGAAACACGCACATTCTAATTTTGTTGAACGGTGCTTTGCTAAGCGAGCGCAGCGTTTGCTGTTCAAGCTGCTCCCCCTGATGGTTCCAGACATAAGCGGTTGTTCCAACCGGATAGAAGGGTGTTCCATCGGCATAGCTGAAATGAAAAATTTGATCTACCTTCACAGGTCCATGATTTTCAGCCGACGTGGGGGCGGTGCAGATGAGCGTTCCTTGCAGGCCATCCAGCTGCGCCGTGCTGCTGCTCGTAGTGAAGGACCACGTGCCTGTGCAATCCGGCATGAAGCGAATGACGTATTGTCCATCGCCATCATAGAAGCCGTCGACCTTAATGCTCCGATGCCCGAATTGAAATTCGGCGCCGAGTACAACTTCCTTATAGGGATTTCCTTCCTGCGGCCCTTCTATGCGAAGCTCAAAACGATTCCACTGCTCAGCCTCGAAAGGCTCTGGCCATATGCGAGTCATGCTGTTCCTCCTTCTCTGATCATAAAAGTACATGGTATTTGGTGAATGGCTTCATTTTATAGGATGCTGTCCCCCATTCGTAGCTGTCCAAAGTATCCTTTTGTGCATTAATATGACTCTTTGCTTGTGCTAAGCTTGCCAATACGTATCTGTAAGTAGACGAACGATGCTTTTTCCTATGCTTTTATGCCCATATGCAGCAAAAGGGACAACGCAGAGCCGAATGCAAGGCGAAAAAGCCCCCTGTGTTCTTCTCTTGGAGGGAAGAGTCAGGAGGCGGAAGGCACAAGGCACAAAGCAGAAAGCTTTAGAAAAAGCTTATTGATTGCGATATTCTAATGGAGAAACGCCAGTGCGCTCTTTGAACAGCTTGCTAAAATAATGCGGGTTCATATAACCGATAGCAGCGGATATTTCATATACTTTGCAATTTGTCGTGCGCAGAAGCTGCTGCGCATGCTCGATTTTGTGGCGAATGACATATTCGCTGAAGCTTTCCCCGATCTCCTTTTGAAAAATGCGGCTTAAATAGCTTGGGCTGACATGGATGGAAGCCGCTACTTTTACGAGCGATAAGTCCTCCAGCAAATGCTGGTCGATAAAAGCCTTCGACTTTCGAACGATAAAATTATCGCTTTGTTCGTTTAAAGGCAGCTGCAGCAGCGTTTCCATATAAGCCTTCGGCAGCTCTTCTAGGGAGCTGTAGCACGAGCTGACCGAGCAGATGATCGCTACGTTCAGCAGCTCCAGCGTCTTCTGCCGCACCATATCGAGCAGCTTGTTTAATTCGGCGGGGCTTTTGCTGCCCTCTTGGCCGGTATCGGCGTATTCGCCATGGCCCCGAGCCTGGGCAGCATCGGTTGAGCCCGCATATTGCGGACATAGCCAGATCACTTCGCGGTAATTGCGATGAAAGACAAGCCCGCCCCATTCCTTCGTAACAAATTCGGCAATGAGATGCTGGAGGGAACGGAAGCGCAAATGCCGGGCATCCTGCATAGGTGCGGCATCATCACGTTTACGGAAGACGGTTAGCCGAAAGCCGGTTTCAAAGGCAGACTGCTCCAGCTCTGCCAGCAGCGGCTGCTCAGGAAACGTATGCTCATCGAGCAGCGAAAGCAGATATTGATTTTTCTCCTCCTCTGTATAGGAGGGCTGGGGAGCGGAAGTGAGCGCAAGCTTCGCCGCAGCTTTAAGCAGGGAAGCGCCAATTTCCTCTTCATCCATCGTGGGCTTGTGCAAATAGTTGACGGCACCGAGGCGAATCGCCTCTTTGGCATAGGTAAAATTATCATAGCTGCTGATGAAAATGATTTGGACGCCCGGATAGCGCTCCAGCGCCTTCTTGGCAAAAGCGAGCCCGTCCATGCCGGGCATTCGGATATCTGTAAGGATAATATGGATAGGCTGCTGGGCGTCCATAGCAAGCAGCGCTTCTTCCCCATTTGAGGCTTCGGCTTTCCAATGAACGCCGTATTTTTCCCAATCTACCATATGGCGCAGTCCTAGTCTTGCAATCGATTCATCTTCAACGACGAGCAGATTCCACATCCGCATTCTCCTCCTTCTCTAACACCCTATAAGGCATTCTGACCGTCACGATCGAATGTGTCGCTGAACGCTCAAAGGTTAGGCCGTATTCCTCGCCAAAACGCAGCCGGATGCGGTCCTGCACATTGCGCAGTCCAATATTTTGGGTGCCGGTGTCGCTTTGCGGCCGCTTCAGCAGCTCCATGGCTTGCTGGTCGAAGCCGCTTCCATCATCCCGAAGCTCAATGACCAGCAGACGGTTATCCTTCCCTTCGAGCCGGGCATCCAGCGTAATATGCAGCTTTCTTTCCAGACCCTTGGCTCCGTGAAAAATCGCATTTTCCAGCAGCGGCTGCAGCAGCATGGGCGGTATGGATGCCTGATTCAGCTCGGGCGGAATATGCCACTCCATATCAAATACATTCGTATAGCGCAAATCCATTAACGTCGCATAGTCGCGCAGCAGCCGAATTTCTTCCTCGAATGTAACGAGCTCGCTGTCGAGCTTCATATTCGCATGGAGCAGCTTATTCAGCGATTGAATCAGCTTGGCGATTTGCCCAGCTTGCTGGAGCACGGCCAGCATGCGAATAGAATTGAGCGTATTATATAAAAAATGAGGCTGAATACGGGCCCGCAGCGCGTAAAGCTCGGCATGCCGCTTTTGCCGTTCCTTCTCTTCGATCGATTGAATGAGCTCTTGCAGCCGAATGACCATTCGGCCGTAGCTGCTTTCCAGCTGGCCGATTTCATCGCCTCGGCCATGCGCCTCGGGCGTGAAAAACTGCCCTTTTTCTACTTTGCGCATCGAGCGTATAAGTCTGGAGATGGGCTGGGAAAATCCGCGCGCGATAAAGAGGGAAGCAACGGCCGCCAGTACAGCAACACAAATAATAATGACGATCGTAAAGCTCTGAATGGAACGGCTGCTTTGCAGTATAGCGTCCTTATCTACGCCCATGTAAATTTGCCATTCCAGATAATCGCTTTTCAAGGAGACACCGCTAAAGGTTTTGCTTCCGGCCTGTTCTTTAATGGCAACTTCCCACTCGTCATGCGGTACATTCTGGCTTGCGCGTTTCTGGAGCTCGGCAGCGAGCGCCATATTTGAGGCATAAATCAAACGGCCGTCCCGGTCGACGACGATGACCTGCGCATTGGGCAGCTCGAGCGAATCGACAAGATTCGAAATAAAGCGCGGGGAGATAAACATCGTCGTGACGGCTAGCGGCTTATAGTCCTCGTCCATTAGCAGCCGGGCACCAATAATTGCGTCAAAGGAATTGGTTTTAAACTGCTGAATGTTCTGAATGCCCGTCACGGTAAAATGGCCCTTGCCCGCCATCACCTCTTGATACCAGTCTTCATCCTTGGCATCATAATTCCCATTAATGGTGCTGTCTCCGTCTAGCCGATAACCATTAATCGACCCGTTCATCCCATAAACCATGAGCCCTTTAATGGACGAATTAATGGATGGATAGGCGCTCATGAGCCGGGCCATCGTTTTTTGGGCGTTAATTTCTTCGGTCCCCCACCGTTCAGGCGAGAGTGCAGGCTTGTTCAGAAAGGAAAACACCTCCGGCATAAAATAAGGCAGCATGCTAAAGCGGTCAAAGTCGCTAATTTGCCGTTCGATCGAAGCATTGAACTGCGCCAAAATGACCTTCAAGTCCTGCGTCGTCTGCGCTTCCAATGTACCCGATGACTTCGTCGAGCCGATAGCTCCTATAATGAAAGCGGGAATACTGCTGAGCAGAAAAAATAAAATGAGCAGCTTTGTCTGATATCGTGCGTTTCTCCAGCGTCCCAATTTGCCCACCCTTTCCTGAATGCTAGGGAGTAGTTGCCGATTATAGCGCTTTCATTCCGCGCAGTGTTCAAGCATTTTAACATGATTGCTTCCGGAAGACAAAACTAAATCACTAAACAGAAAAATAAGGAAAAAGCCCGTCCTCCGTAAAGGACAGGCCTTTTCCCTGCTCAAGTTTCTCTAATATTAGCCTTTCACCGCTCCGGCAACGACGCCTTTGACGATGTATTTTTGCAGGAAGATAAATACGATAATCGAAGGCAGCACCGCCATGACCATGGCCGTCATCGCATATTGCCAGTCGGATGTATATTGGCCGACGAACGTGTATGCGGCAAGCGTCAGCGTCTTCGTGTCCGGCGAGCCGTTCACCATGAGCAGCGGCAGCAGGAAGTCATTCCAGATCCACATCACATCGATAATAATGATAGTGGTTGTGACCGATTGCAGCAGCGGAAAAATAACGAGGAAAAACAGCCGAAATCCCGATGCGCCATCCATCGTCGCGCTTTCGTCGATTTCCTGCGGGATGCCTTTCACGAAGCCGTGATAGATAAAGACGGCAAGCGGGGCGCCAAAGCCCCAATACAGCACGCCAAGTCCCCAGGTGCTCTCCGACAAATGCAGCTGTTTGGCGAACTGGAGCACCGTCAGCATAATCGACTGGAACGGTATGAGCATCGGCATAATGCAGAGCAGATAGATCAGGCCGCTCATCCTCGTTTTTGTACGCGCCAGCTTATAGGCAGCGATAGATGAGACGAGAATAATGCCCGCGAGTCCGACGACCGTAATGACCAGATTGTTCATGAACAGCTTCGGATAATTGATAAACTGCCACACATAAGCGTAGTTTTCAAAAATGATTTTCTCAGGCAGCGCGATAACATCGCTCATCACTTCTCCAAAGCTTTTGAACGAGTTGTTAATAGCCAGAAACAGCGGGTATAGAAACAGCAGCGAGAGCAAAAGCATGACGGCTTCCAGCGCGTAGCGTCCGACTGGGCGATTTTTTCTCATTAGGCCTCAACCTCCCGGCGCTTGAACAGCGTTAATTGAATGATCGTAATGAACAGCACGGCAACGAATAGAATGAGCGCTTTCGCTGTACCGTAGCCGTACAGATTGTTCTGGAACGTATCGCGGTAAATGTCATAGGCGATGCTGTAGGTCGAGCCGCCTGGCCCGCCGCCGGTCAGCGACAAAATCACATCAAACACCTTAATCGAATTCGTCAGCGCCATAAAGACGGCAATCGTAATCGAAGGGGCAAGCAGGGGCAGCGTAATGTTGAAAAAGGTGCGGAATGGCCCTGCGCCGTCTACCGTTGCCGCCTCCTTCAAATCTCCCGGTACCGATTGCAGCCCCGCGATATAGATAACGAGATAGAAGCCAATCGATTGCCAGATCGACACGAGCAAAATCGAAACAAAGGCAAGCCCGGGCGTGCCAAGCCAGCTTAAGTCGAAAATGGCCCAGCCCGTACTTTCGCCAAGCGATTCAAAGCCCTGCATGAAAATAAACTTCCAGATAAAGCCGACGATGACGAGGCTCAAAATGTAAGGAATAAAGAAGGCAGCCCGCAGCCAAGTCGTCGTGCGCAGCTTCATATCGAGCAGAACCGCAAGCCCTATCGCCAGCACATTGACTAGCACGATGTACAGCACCGCGTATTTGATCGTAAACCACGCCGAGCTGGCGAAATTCGCATCATTCATAAAAATCTGCTTGAAATTATCGAGCCCAATAAATTTCGGGTGCTTGGAAATGCCGTTCCATTTGGTCAAGGAATAACGGATGGTCATGGCAAATGGAATATAAAAGGCAACGGCAATACAAATTAGAACAGGCAGGCTGAATAAGGTGAATTCCAGCTTCCCGCCCCACTTTTTACCTAATGCTTTGAACATATGATGCACCCCAATTCGTCTATTGTATCCACGCCCGCGAGCTTTGCAGCCAGAGGATGGCGCCAGCCGCTTACGCTGGAAAAAGCATTTTCCAATTTAGCTTTAATGTGTATTATAGAGCAGACGGTTGCCCGTCAAAATGGATTATAGAAAACAGTTAGGGGTAAAAAGGTGAACTGTATGCGGAGCGTGAAACGATGATGAAAGCGATTGCGGGCAAGGTGTGGGAGCTGCTTTCGTTTTGGCGGGAGCTGGTTGCCCGGAGGCTGGTCAATAAGCTGATTTTACTGTTTACGGGCGTCATTGTGCTCGTTGTGGCTTCGCTGAACTTTATCTCATACCAGATGCTTGAGAAGGAGTCGGTCGGCAACAGCATCGATAGTACGACGAACAATTTGCTGCTCGTTGGCCGCAATTTGGAGGATTATTTGAAGGGCATCGAGCAAATATCATTGCCGCAAATCGGCTACGATGAAATTACCTATGCCATTATGCATGAATCGGAGGACTATTCTTCCAAGATGTATGTTGAAAATTATTTGCGCAATTTGTTTTATTCCCGCAGCGACTTGGAGGCTATCTACTTGTATGTCGTTGAGAAGCAGAAGTATTATGCGATTACGAGAGAAAATTACAATATAACGGTGCGGACGGGGACGAACACCGTCATTGCAGAGCAGCCCTGGTACGCGAAGGCGATGGCCGACCCGAGCAACCAAGCCTATCAATCGCTGTCGGGTCCTGATGTGGAGGCGGATTCCGGTTATTCGGCTGAAATACAACGGGCCAGCTTTATGGCGTACCACCGGGTAATGCGTTCGATTAAGACGCGCAAGCCGCAGGCGGTGCTCTCTTTTTATTACAACGCTTCAGTCAAGGACGAGATTGTGAAGGATATTCCGTTTAGCGAAGGCCAGCATTTGCTGTATGTCAGCCCGGACAATGAGCCGTTCGAACTGGATGATGAAGCGTTCTACACCGAGCTTCAAGGCGCTGGCGTGCTGGAGCAGCTGGGTGGAGGAGATGGGCTGGCGGGGGCCTCCACTGGGCCGTTTACTTGGGTGCAGGGGGAGCAGAAATATTTAATTATTTACAATGTGGCGGAGAAAAGCGGCTGGAAGCTGATTAAGCCGATTCCTTATTCGCAAATTTACGAGGCCGCCACGAAGACCCGCAATCTGAACTATGCCATCGGCGTGCTGTTCTTGCTGCTCGCCGTCATTCTCGTCAGCTTGATGTCGAGTGCGATCACGAAGCCGCTCAAGAAGCTGTCCCGCCAAATGAGCCGTTTCAGCGCAGGCAGCTTTGACGCGGAGGCGGAGGTGAAGGGCCGCGACGAAATTGCTTATTTATCGCGCCATTTCAATTTGATGGTCAGGCGGACAAATGAGCTGATTAATGAGCGCTACAAAATGAAGCTGGCGGAAAATCATGCGATTTTAAAGGCGCTGGAGGCGGAGATCAATCCGCATTTTTTGTACAATGCGCTGCAAGCGATTTCCACGAAAGCGCTCAAGCATCAAACATACGACGTCGCGGATATGATTGATGCGCTGGCGCTGACGTTCCGCTATTGCATCAGCGGAAAGGATATTGTGTTTGCGCGCGAGGAGCTGAAGCATATCGAGCGTTATATGGCGCTGCAAACGGCGCGGTTCGGCGCCAGATTGCAGGTCGTCTATGAGTGGGAGGAAGCGTTAATGGAGCTTGAGATTCCGAAGCTGTCGGTGCAGACGCTGGTTGAGAATGCGATCAAGCATGGGCTGGAGAAGGTGACGAGCACCGTCACCATCGGCATTAAGGCATGCCTTCAGGAGGACGGAACAGCGCTAATCTCGGTGCAGGATGACGGGCCGGGCTTTACGCAAGAAAGGCTAGGGCAGGTGGAGGCTTCGCTGCGGCGCGAATGGGGCCAGCGGGAAAGCGACAACATTGGGCTCGTCAACCTGTACACGAGGCTGAAGCTGCTGTATGGAGAAGAGGCGCAGCTGCTTATCAAGAGCGATCATGCGGGGACGGAGCTGGCGATGCGGCTGCCCCGCCGAGGGGGGAACGGTTCATGAAGCATACGGTGCTAATCATTGACGATGAAGAGCCGCTGCGCGAGGCCATTCGGCTGCTTGGCGACTGGGAGGGACTTGGCATAGGGCAGGTGCTGGAGGCGGCAGATGGGTTAAACGGACTTCGCATGCTAGCGGAGCAGAAGGTAGATCTCGCTATCGTCGATATGAAAATGCCTGGCCTAAACGGGGCTGAGCTGCTGCAAACTGTCCAGCAGCAGTATCCCGGGCTGCTGACCATTGTCGTCAGCGGCTACAATGACTTTGAATATACGCGGCAGGCGATTCGCTCCAAAGTCGTCGATTATTTGCTCAAGCCTGTCAATCGAATCGAGCTGAATCAGGCGCTGCGCAAGGCGATGGACGTGCTGGAGGCGAAGCGCAGGCAGGAGAGCGATTTTATTGCGCAAAATATTACCCTCAACCTTTCGCTGCCCGGGCTTAAGGAGAAAATGTATTTGTCCATTCTCGAACGCAGCTTTAAGCAGCAGGCGAATGAAGCGTTTCTGCCGCTGATTGGCGCGGACGACAAGGCCAATCGCTTCGTCGTTGTGCTGCTGCGCATTCTCAATCTGGACCAGATCAGGCGCAGCCGCTTCCACGGCGATACGGAGCTGCTGCATTTCGCCGCCAGCAACGTCGTCAATGAAGTGGCGGGCGCGCACTTCCAAGCGTTCAGCTTCGCGAATCCGAAGCAGGAGCGCGAGCTGTTCGCCATTCTGACGATGAATGGCGGTGGAGCTGCCGATGCAGCCTATCGGGCGCTGCATCAGGTGAATGCCATAGCCGCTACGCTTCAGCGGCTATTCGGCATTAGGGTCGCCGCAGGCATCGGCGGCCCGGTGAAGGCGGCGCTGGACATGGCCGCCTCCTTCGAAGAAGCGCGCTCAGCGCTGGGCGAGATGGAGCTGCTGCGTATGAATGGAGCAGCAGCGGTTAGAGCCGCCGCAGGCGCAGAGAAGCGGCAGCAGAAGGAAGGGCTGTCGCTGCCTGGGCGGATGGCGGCCATTCGCCAGGCGCTGGCGGGCGACAACCTCCAGCAGGCGAGCAGCATCATCAGCGAGCTGGCCCGCAGCTGGCAGGAGGCGGACAGGCTGAGCTTGGGCGAAGCCGATCGCATCATTCGCGAGGGCATCGTGCTGCTCGGCGACCTTGCGCTTGAGCTTGGCGTGCCGCAGGAGCGGCTGCCGGCCGGCAGCGAGGAAAGCTTGCGCAGCTGGGGGCTTTCGCTCGATTTTGCCACCTTCGAGCAGTTCGCCGCCCTGCTCCAGCGGCTGCTGGGCTTCTACCATGAGCAGCTGCGGGCAGCGCAGGCTGTGCAGAAGCCGTTCGATATTGCCGATATTAAAGCCCATATCGACCGTTATTATTTTGAGGATATTAAAATCTCGCTGTATACCGATAAATATTTTCTCAGCCGCGAGTACTTGATGAAGCTGTTCAAGCAGCAGTTCGGCTGCGGCATTCATGAATATGTACAGAAGGTGCGGATGGATAAAGCGCGGGAGTTGCTGGACGATTCGGCACTCAAAATTCAAGATATTTCCGAGCTGCTCGGCTACAAGGACAAAAACTATTTCAGCAAGGCGTTCCGCAATTATTACAGCCTGTCGCCTTCGGAATATCGGAGCAGCAAGGGGAATGTGTAGGGTAGCCTCTTCGTCATACACCACTTTTTTACCCTTAATACACCACTTATCTGCATTTTTATCTCCTATCCTTTTCTTTAGAATAAGCAGCGAAGACTTGTATTCCAAGCGAAAAGAAATGGGGGCCCTACCATGTTCAAAAAAATCATGTCCATGTCCACCAGTATCGTCCTGGCTTCGGTCATGCTGGCTGCTTGCGGCAGCGGCAATGGCAACACTGCCAGCACTAACAGCACTGCGCCGGAAGCGAGCAGCACAGCTGACGCTGGCGGAGCTGCGAATGAGGCTAAACCGGTTACGATCAACATGTTCACCGCTTCTCCCGAATATACCGATGCGTTTAATGCTTACATTGCCGAATACAAAAAAGTAAAGCCGAACGTCACGATCAATCTGGAAATTATGCAAGCCGACTACAATACGGTGCTGAAGTCGAAAATCGCTGCCGGCAGCACGCCGGATGTATTCCAGACGACAGCGGGCGGCGACATTGACACCTTTGCCGAATACAGCGCTGATTTGACGAATGAGCCGCTTGCGGCAGCCATGATGGATGCGGTTCGTGTGAATATGACGTCGAGCGATGGCAAGGTGCTGGGCCTTCCGGTCAAGGGCAACTTAATGATGATGATTTATAATAAAAAGCTTTTGGCGGACGCCGGCATTGCTGCCGCTCCGAAGACGACTGCGGAGCTTGAGGATGCAATTGCCAAGCTGGAAGCGAAGGGCATTACGCCATTTGCCAACGCCTACAAAGAGTGGTGGGTATGGAAGCATATTTTCCAAAACTTCGTCAACGCTGCGGCGGAAGATGCGGGCATTACGCCGAAAGCGCTGGTTGACCAGTTCATCGCGGGTGAAACGACATTTAAAGACCATCCCGTGCTCAGCGACAATTTCTTTAATTTCATCGATCTGACTGTAAAGCACGGAACAGACAAGCCGCTGGAGCGTGACAGCAACGCCGAAGTAAGCGACTTTGCTTCAGGCAAAGCGGCCTTCATGACCGGCAAGGGCGCATGGGACGAGGAAGCGATCAAGAAAATTACGCCTGACATCGAGATCGGCATCGCAGGCTATCCGGTAAGCGATAAGCCGGAGCAAGCGCTGCTTGTAACGGGAGCAG
The DNA here is from genome assembly GCF_002741035.1 of Paenibacillus sp. BIHB 4019. Classification (NCBI taxonomy): domain Bacteria; kingdom Bacillati; phylum Bacillota; class Bacilli; order Caryophanales; family Paenibacillaceae; genus Paenibacillus; species Paenibacillus sp. BIHB 4019. Next base: position 2,376,240 of record NZ_CP016808.1, read on the forward strand.
ACCAAGCGCTGCGCATTAACAAGGATTCCGCTGTTGCGGCGGAAACCATTGAATTTTTCAACTGGCTGTACACGTCCGACTACGGCAAAAAATGGTTCTCGGAAGTGGCGAAGGTCATTCCGCCGATCAAGGATGCGGCGCTGCCGGATCTGGATATGCCGAAGCAGATGGAAGAGATTTTAAAGACGGAGAAATCAGGTGACCTTTCGGTCAACTATTCCCTCGACACGTTCCATCAAAAATTTGGCGAGCTGATGCAGAGCTACATTAGTGGCGGGAAAACGAAGGAGCAGACGATTACCGAAATCCAGCAAGCGTGGATTCAATTCGGCTCCTCGATGTAGAAGGGGAACGCTCTATAGATGCTGCGAAGCAGCAGTCGATAAACAAGGCATGGGGACGAGAAAAGTCCTTATGCCTTGTTTTTCTATGTCCGCAATTCTCAATTAAAGGTAAATATCCCAGAACTATTCTACAATAAATTTTCAAAACCTACATACTTGCTACTTATTAACTGGGTGCCGTTAACCGATATAACAAGTAATATAGGTTAACTTTAAAAGTAAGAGGGGTATGACGAGATGAATCGAGCCAATCCAAAGCAATTTTTCACAAAAATGTCTTTCCGAATTAAGCTTCCCGTCATGATCTGTTTACTAGTCAGCATTGTACTAGCGGGCACATGTATATTATGCTATCGCATTGCTGCAATTATGACTTTGGAAAACAGCAAGCATGAAATCGGTTCGACCTCGGACCGAATTGGAGAAGAGCTGTATTCAAATATGGAGTTGGCTCAGCAGTCGGTATACTTGCTCTCTGTCCAAAAAACGATAATCGATGTCGTTAATTTGCATAATGGCAATTCCATGACAGAGGAACAGTTTTTCTCAGCTGACAATGAATTGATGAATAGCGTTAATGAGCAATTAACAACGAGCATCAAGGGAATGCAGGGTACAGAAACGATACTGGTCATGGACAAAAACGGAATGATTGTCGCCAGCAACAATGATGGCGTATTGAATAACAGCCGCTCCGACCGGGATTATTTTATGCAGGCTATTACGGGGAAAGCCGTTGTCAGTGACGCGCTGGTATCCAAATCATCAGGCAATCTGGTTACGGTACTGGCTTCGCCCATTTTTGATAAGGATGGCTCCGTTCAAGGCGTAGTTGCCGTTACATTGGTCACGGACTTTTTCGTAAACAAGCTTAAAGATATACGGATTAATGACGAGGGCAAGGTCATGATTTTGGATCGTTCAGGAACGACTCTCTATCATTCAGCAGACGCGTCGTTAATCGGTACGGTGCTTGAAACCGAAGACTATCATTCGGTGCTTGCGCTGCCAGCCAGCAGTGAAATCTTACGAGATGAGCTAAGCTTGCCAAGCCGGGTTGCCTTCTATTCCAAGACGCCGGTTTCCGATTGGTCGGTTATTATTGAAGATAGTATAAGTGATGTGGAAAAGCCGCTGAAAAATATGATGCAGCAGATGATTGTCGTTATGGTGGTTTCCATTCTGGTTTCAATTGCGGCGGGCATCTTGATTTCCATGCTCGTCACGCGGCCAATCGTCCGTCTGACGAGGCTGTTCAAAACGATGGCCACGGGCGATTTGACGGTAACAGCTACAGGGAAATACAGCGGTGAATTCAAGGTGCTGGCGGACAGCTTCGACGTCATGGCCTTGCGCAATAAACAGCTGATTACGAGCATGAACAGCTCGATTGGCGTACTGAAGACCAGCATGTCAGAGCTGGATGAAACGTCGAAGAAAACGAATCATTCAATCGCTGAAACTTCCACAACGACGCAGGAAATTGCCAAGGCGATGGAATCGCAGGCCAATGATACGGAATCAATTGTAGACAAGTTTCTGGAGGTTGGCGACAAAATTGCTGACGTAAGCAGCAAGTCGCAGGAAATTAGAACGAAGGCAGACTCCGTTGCCCAAGTATTCAAAGCCAACTATGAGGTTATCGAGGCATTGGTGGAAATCAATCATCGCAGCGAGTCGGAGGTGCGCAACATTTCCGAGGTCACCGCGCAGCTGGCGGAAAGCTCATCGGGCATCCGCCAAATTACTGGAGCGATTTCCGATATTGCGGCCCAGACGCAGCTGCTTGCATTAAATGCCTCGATTGAAGCAGCAAGAGCAGGAGAGCAGGGCCGCGGCTTTGCAGTCGTCGCCTCGGAAATTCGCAAGCTGGCGGAGCAGACTTCGCTGCAATCCCAAGATATTAATAAAATCGTCGCCCAGACGATTGAATACGTAGAGCGAAGCGATCGCAGCGTGAAGGCGATAGAGTCCATCTCGGAGCAGCACAACAGCAGTGTGCAGCAGACGCAGCAGACCTTTGGCTACATTACCGACAATATTCGCGAAATTATTGAGCAGGTCAAGACGATTGCTGTCCAGCTGAAAGCGATTGAGCAGGATAAAGACGGCGTGCTTGGCGCAGCGCAAAGCTTGTCGGCTTCCGGCGAGCAGGTATCCGCTTCCGTGGAGGAAGTAACAGCAACGGTACAGGAGCAATCGGCAATGGTACAGAACCTTGCGGAGATGGTTGAAACGATCGAAAGCTTGAGCAATGAGCTGGCGCAAGCAGCTGGCGAATTTAAAGTAGAATAACGATACAGCCCCCTAAACACCCCTGTTCTATTAGTAGAACAGGGGTGTTTAGTTCGCCTAAATAAAGGAACTCATAGAGCGTGAAAATAAGCTATAATATAACAATAATCGATAAATATCGGGTTGAAGCGTGTGCGCTAGTTGCCTGCCAGGCAGGAAAACAGTTTGTTGCGAAAAGGAGATTGCGGCGGTGGATCACTTCAAAAATTTATTTGAGCTATCTTTTGACATGCTTGTGGTCATGGACTGCAACGGCCGCGTTGTGCACTATAACAGTGGCTTGCAGAAGATGCTGGGCTATCCTGTCTTATTGAATAGTATGAAAGATTTTTATTCGTATATGCATCCCGACGATATAGCTTCAATGGATGCTTTGGTTCCACAATTAATACAGGGTAGAGAGCTGAGCGGATACTTGAATCGATTCCGCTGCGCAGACGGCTCTTATAAATGGCTGCAATGGAATGTCTCGCTGGATCAAATCAATATGTATTTTTATGTCATAGGTCGCGATGTGCATCATCAGAAAAGCTTCGAGCAGCATCTGGCGGCACAGGAGCTGTGGTATCGTTCCTGCCTCGACAATTTGCTGGATGGCTTCAGCTATTACAAGACAATCCGGGACGAATGCGGCGATATTATTGATTATCGGTCGGAGTACATGAATGATACCTTTTGCCGCATGATGAATTATTCGAAAGATGAAGCTGTGGGCCGGCTGTGGTCGCAGCTTTTTCCTGATTTTACAGAAGAGATCAGGGCGGTTCTGAAGCAGGTGACAAGCAGCGGCAAACCCGTTTTAAGGCAGGAGCGGGTATACAATAAGTGGCTGACAGATGAGGAAAGCTATGATGTGCTCTATTATAAAATGGGGGATGGCTTCGCCTGCAGCTGGCGCAATGTGACGGAATATCGCCGGGCGCAGGAGCATCTGGAGCTTTCGAACCTGAAATTCACGAGTGCCTTTCACACGAATGCAACAATGAACTTTCTCATAGATTTGGAAACAGCGACGATTATAGAGATGAATCAGAAGTTCTCGCAGACGATTCGGCGGGGGCATTATTCCCATTTTGTAAGCAGTATTATGCAAGCGATTCCAGCTCAGGGGTTATTAGAGAATATTGAGCTTCCCTTCCTGCGGCAGTCTGGAGATACGGGCTATGGCGTTATATCGGGCGAGGTGCTGGAGCTGAAGGACAAGCGTTATTTTCTCGCCTTTGCCATCGATATTACGGAGCTGCGCAAAGCCAAAAAGCATCTTCTACTCATGGACAAGCTGAACTTGCTCAGCTCTATGGCGGCAAGCATTGCCCATGAGGTGCGCAACCCGATGACGACGATTAAAGGATTTTTACAGCTGATGCAGAAAAATACGACGCTCGCCTCTTACCGCGATACGTTGAATTTAATGATTAGCGAGCTCGATCGCGCTAACGGCATTATTTCAGAATATTTATCGCTGGCGAATACCCGTTTTGTGCAAAAGGAACAGAAGCAGCTGGATGTCCTCGTTTCAAATATTTTACCGCTGCTGGAAGCGGATGCGGCCTACTCCAACATTTTAATTGTGCTTGATCTGCATGCTACGTCGCCGGTTAACGTGGAAGAAAAGGAAATTCGCCAGCTGCTGCTGAATTTGACGCGCAATGCGATCGAGGCGATGGAAAGCGGCGGCGAACTTACCATTCGGACGAGAATGGATCAAGGCAGCGTCATACTGGAAGTGGCCGATCAAGGCCATGGCATCCCGAAGGAGCATATTGAGGCGATTTTCACTCCTTTTTATACGACGAAAGAAACGGGAACCGGGCTTGGACTTGCGGTGTGCCGCAGCATTGCGGAGCATCATGGCGCCGATATCGAGATTGAATCAAGCGAGGAGGGGACGACATTCCGGGTCGTATTCTAGCGGCCCGCCAAGCAGCGTACAATCCCATGATAAGCAGCCAATCGTTTGGGTGGATTAGGATATTTTCCCACACTAACGTTTTTTTGCTGATGAATGGTTTCGATTTAGCCTATATAGAAGAAATCCCCCTGATTACGCGAAAGCGTCCAGGGGGATTTCTTGATTTGACGTATTACGGGCTATAGAGTCGAATCAGCCTTAGCCCTCTTTCATAATCTCAGCAATTAATTCAAAAGAGCGAAGACGCGCTTGATGCTCATAAGCAGAGCCAGTTATCATCAGCTCGTCTGCGCCTGTCTTTTCAATAATGTCGGCTATTCTGCTGCGGACCGTTTCCTTGCTTCCAGCTACGCCGAAGCTGAATTTGCTGCGGACGACAACCTTCTCCTGCTCATTCCACAGTTCATCCATATTAGCAACGGGCGGTTTCAGCTTGCTCGTCTGGCCGCGGATGAGGTGCAGAAACTGCTGCTCCTGCGAGGAAGCGAGAAAGCGAGCTTCTTCATCTGTATCGGCGGCGAGAATATTAACGCCAATCATGACATGAGGCTGCTCCAGCGCCGCCGAAGGGCGGAAGCTGCTGCGGTACAAATGCAACGCCTGCATTAAATAGTCTGGCGCAAAATGGCTGGCGAAAGCAAAAGGCAATCCCAGCTGCCCCGCTAGCTGGGCGCTAAAGCCGCTGGAGCCCAGCAGCCAGATCGGAATATCGAGCCCTTCGCCGGGGAAGGCGCGAACCGCAGGAGCTCCTTCTTCTATAGAAGGGTTTAGAAAATGACGAAGCTCCCCCAGCAGCTCAGGGAAGTCTTGGCCGTTATTGCTATTAAGTCCGCGGCGCAGCGCGCGGGCAGTGGCCTGGTCTGAGCCTGGCGCACGCCCGAGTCCAAGATCAATGCGTCCCGGATACATCGAGGCGAGTGTGCCGAATTGCTCGGCAATCATAAGCGGCGCATGGTTGGGCAGCATAATGCCACCGGAACCGACGCGGATCGTGCTCGTGCCTTCGGCTACATAGCCGATTAGAACAGAGGTAGCGGCGCTGGCAATGCCTTGCATATTGTGATGCTCAGCCAGCCAATAGCGCTGATAGCCCCAACGCTCAGCATGCTGGGCGAGATCGCGTGTATTTTTGAAAGCGTCGGTTGCATTGCCGCCTTCAACAACGGGAGCGAGATCAAGGATGGAAAGAGGAACGGTATGTGAATGGGTCATAATAACAACAACCTCCTATACAGTAAATTGACTTGTAGGTCATACTCTCCATTATATCATAACGAATGCCAAGGATAGAGCAGACAGGCTGGTGTGAAAAGGGGATAAAAAAAGTTAAGGCAAAAGCTTGCAATTTATCTTTAATTGTAGTATCTTAAATTTAAGATAATAAATGCAAGGAGGTGAGGGCAATGAAAGAGGCAGACAGCAAGACGAAAGTGCCACATCAGGAAGCTGAAGACAGCGCTTTGAAGCTCTACATTGCGCTCAACCGGGCCAGCCAATGGATTAACGCCCACGGCGACCGGGACATTCGCAAGCATGGCTTGAATCGTACAGAATTCGGCGTACTGGAAATGCTGTATCACAAAGGTCCGCAGCCTTTGCAGCAAATTGGCGGCAAGGTGCTGATGAGCAGCGGCAACATTACCTACGTCATAGATAAGCTTGAGAAGAAGCAGCTTGTGCAGCGTAGAGCTTCAGCTGATGATCGCCGGCTCATCTTCGCAGAAATAACGAGCCAAGGCACACAATTTATTGAGGAAGTATTCCCTGCACATGCAACCATTATTACAGAAGCGGTTAGCGGCTTGACGACAGAGGAACAGAAGCTGGCAAGCGAGCTGCTCAAGAAGCTCGGCAGACACGCGCAGGATGCTTTTAAGTAGAAGAGGCTTGGTATCCTGTATCGTCACTTCTTTCTCTCACTCAGGCCCAATATCTTAATTTAAAGATTCTCAAATCCATGATATAATAGAGGAGTGTTTATAATGACACAACAAACAGCAGGCATTCACCACATTACAGCTTTCGTATCGAGCGCACAGGCAACAGTTACTTTCTATGCGGGCGTACTTGCCCAACGGCTCGTGAAAAAAACAATCAACTTCGATGCTCCAGAAGTGTATCATCTGTATTTCGGAGATCAAGCCGGCAGCCCAGGGACAATCATGACCTTCTTCCCATTTGCACACGGTCGTAAAGGTGTGATTGGCGGAGGACAGGTTGGGGTAACCACTTATGTTGTTCCTGCGGGAGCGCTTGATTTTTGGAAAGAGCGTTTGGCAAAATATGAGGTTCCGTTCACCGAAACGGAGCGGTTCGGCGAGTCGTATGTACAGTTCGTTGACCCAGATGGCTTGCAGCTTGAGCTTGTAGCCCGGGAGGAAGGCCCGCTAAGCGATTGGTCTTACGCGGGAGTGCCGACAGATAAAGCCATTAAAGGCTTTGGCGGAGCAATTTTGTACAGCTCGGCTCCAGAGAAAACGTTCCGTTTGCTGGAACAGGTAATGGGACTAAGCAAAATCGGCGAGGATGCTGGTTATGCGCGTTTCAGATCATCCGCAGATATCGGGAATATCATTGATCTTCCGATTGAGCGTGTTGAGCCTGGACATGGCGGCTCCGGTACGGTCCATCATATTGCCTGGCGTGCGAAAGACGATGTAGAGCATGCGCTGTGGAGAAGCCATGTGGAGACTAATGGCTACCATCCTACACCAATAATCGACAGACAATATTTCCATGCGATTTATTTCCGCGAAGAAGGCGGCATATTATTCGAGATTGCAACTGATCCTCCAGGCTTTGCACGTGACGAGGAGCCGGAACATCTCGGTGAAAAACTGATGCTGCCAGAATGGTTTGAACAGCATCGCGAGGATATTGTGCGGCTGCTTCCGCCTATTCAAGTACCGTAAGTGAGAGGAGAATGGATAATGAAACATATTTATCAGCAAGGCACGAACGCAGCGGCACCAGTTTTGGTGCTGCTGCACGGCACCGGAGGAACGGAGCGCGATTTGCTGCCGCTGGCTGGCCGAATTGACCCTACAGCATCGGTGCTAAGCATTAGAGGCAATGTACTAGAAAACGGATTATCCCGTTATTTCCGCAGACTGGCCGAAGGTGTTTTTGACGAGGAGGACTTGGTGCTCCGCACGAAGGAGCTCCATGATTTTCTGGACCAGGCGGCAGTCGACTATGGCTTCGATCGCGAAAATCTCGTTGCTATCGGCTACTCCAATGGAGCCAATATTGCGGGCAGCCTGATGTTCCATTACAAGGACGCTTTCCGCGGAGCGATTTTGCATCATCCGATGGTGCCGCTTCGCAGCGTAGAGCTTCCCGATATGACCGGCATTTCCTGCTTCATCGGAGCCGGCCGCAATGACCAGATGTGCCCGCCGCAAGAGACGGAAGAGCTGCAAGCGATGCTTTCCGGCGCGGGAGCTGCGGTTAGCGTACATTGGGAAAACTACGGCCATCAGTTGACGGGCAGCGAAGTCGAAGCAGCCGCAGCTTGGTATGCCAAGGTCATTTGCCCATGATGATAACGATTGATCCGTCTGAACGCTCGGCCCGTGACAATTATAAGCTGCTTTCGGGCAGCATTATACCACGGCCGATTGCTTTCGTGACGACGCTGTCTTCAGGCGGCGTACTCAATGCTGCGCCATACAGCTATTTCAATGTCGTATCGTCCAATCCGCCGCTGCTATCGGTTTCGGTACAGCGGAAGCAGGGCGGACAGCAGAAGGATACTGCCCGCAATGCAATAGAGGCAGGGGCGTTCGTCGTGCATATTGCCGACCAATCGTATATTGAACAGCTAAATGTAACGGCGGCTAATTTGCCGCCAGAGGAAAGCGAGGTTGCAGCGGCAGGGCTTACGCCGGTTCCGAGCGTTCGGATTGCCGTGCCTGGTGTAGCTGAAGCGAAAATCCGGATGGAATGCGTCCTGGAGAAGGCCATTCCGCTAGGCGGAACGGACGATGCGCCTGCCTGCGATTTGCTGATTGGCAAGGTCGTATTTTATCATCTCGACGAGACGGTTTACGATGAGCGCGGTTATATTGACTCAGGCCGGCTTGCGCCTATTGCCAGACTTGCAGGCAGCGATTATGCAGGGCTTGGCGCACGTTTTTCCATTGACCGTCCAACCTCGTAATCCGTTGCGCTTGCTGACATTCAATCAAGAAAGGCAGCAACTGCAAGCTGCAAGCTGGCAATAAAAAGAACCTTCGACCACGCCGTATTCGGTGTAGAGCGAAGGTTCTTTTGCTATTAAAAGTTTAAACGCACATGACGTCTACGGTATTAAGCTTCTGCTTCCGCAAGCTTAGCAATTTCTACGATAACTTGAACGGCTTTCAGCATATTGTCGACCGAAGCGTATTCATAACGGCCATGATAATTTTCCCCGCCGGTAAACACATTAGGGGTAGGAAGCCCCATGTAGGAAAGCTGCGAGCCATCAGTCCCGCCGCGAATCGGCTTAATATCCGGCTTAATGCCGAGATTCTCCATGGCCAGCTTCGCTTGATTTACGATGCCGATAACCGGTTCGATTTTATCCCGCATATTAAAATATTGATCCCGAATGTTCAGCTCTACACTCGACTCGCCATATTTAAGCTTTAGCCCGCTGACGATGTCCGCCAGCTTCTGCTTGCGTCCCGCAAAGCCTTCTTGGTCAAAATCGCGGATAATATAGCGCAGCTCGGACTTCTCTACATCGCCGCTCATTTGAATCAAATGATAGAAGCCTTCGTAGCCTTCCGTGAACTCCGGCGCTTCATCAGCAGGAAGCTGACCGTGCAATTCCATGGCGATTTTCGCCGAATGGACCATTTTGCCCTTGGCCGTGCCGGGGTGGACGTTCGTGCCTTTGCAAATAATGTGAGCAGCGGCAGCATTAAAGCTTTCGTATTGCAGCTCGCCAAGCGGCCCGCCATCCATTGTATAGGCATAATCGGCACCGAATGCGGCAACGTCGAAACGATGCGGCCCACGGCCGATTTCCTCATCCGGGGTAAAGGCGACACGGATTTTTCCATGCTTCACTTCCGGATGCTGAATCAAATGCACCATCGCTGTCATAATTTCGGCAATGCCCGCTTTATTGTCTGCGCCCAGCAGCGTCGTGCCATCGGTCGTAATTAGCGTGTGTCCCACATATTGGCTCAGCTCAGGCGAAGCGGACGGAGACAATACGATAGACAACGCTTCGTTCAGTACAATGTCGCCGCCATCGTAGTTATCGACCACTTGCGGCTTTACATTTTCACCGGTAAAATCCAGCGCGGTATCAATATGGGCGAGAAAGCCAATCGTCGGCACCGTTTTGTCCGTATTGGCAGGCAGCGTAGCCATCACATACCCGTTCTCATCCACGGTTACCTCCTCCATGCCGATCTTCATCAGCTCTTCCACCAACTGGTCGGCAAGCGCCAGCTGGCCTGGGGTCGTCGGACAAGTCTCGCTGCGGTCATCCGATTGCGTGTTCACTTTGACATAAGAAATAAAGCGTTCCATCAGTTCCTGTTTCATGCTTCCATGCTCCTTTTTCCTCTTTTTCAAAATATAAGAATTTATAAGTTTACACGTATAAATAGGCTTATATTTCACCCGCGTAACGGAAGCTTTGCCGCCAAAGGACGGCTTCATCCGTTTACGCTTGAAATATAAGAAAGTATAAGTTTTCTCTTTATACTTAGCTTATATTTCTCGGACTGAAACGCGCCGCGCCGCCAGAGGACGGCAACAGCCGTTTCACTTTGCTGTATGTATCTCTAGGTTTATTTCTATTTTATCACAACTACAGCAGCGTTCGCGCGCGGGGCCGTACATGCTATACTTAGGATTATTGAGAAGAGGGCAGGTGCTGTTGGATGGCCATTTATATAGCGTTGCTTCGTGGCATTAATGTCGGCGGGCATAAAATTATCAAAATGCAGGATTTGCAGCGGATGTTCGAGCAGCTTGGCTTGCAGCAGGTCAAAACGTATATTCAAAGCGGCAATGTGCTGTTCGAATCGGATGCTTCAGCAGAACAGCTGCGCCTGCAAATCCAGCAGGAAATTACCGCGGTATTCGGATTTGACGTTCCAGTCGTCCTGCGTACCCATACGGAGCTCGCCGCGATTGTCGCAAGCAGCCCTTTTGATGCCAATCAACAACAGGTGGGTGAAAATATTTATGTAGCGCTGCTCGCGGACACGCCTACGGAAGAAGGAAAGCAGCGGCTGCTCGCATGCAGCAGCGAGGTGGACGACTATCGGTTGCAGGATAGCGAAGTGTATATTTATTGCCGCCAAAGCGTGCGCAAGTCGATGTTTTCGAACAATTTGCTGGAAAAAAAGCTGGGCGTAGCTGCCACTTCGCGAAACTGGCAGACGATGAACAAGCTGCTTAGCCTCGCTGCAGGCATGGAGGAACGGAAATCGTGATTGATTACAACATGCTGGCCGGGCAGCTCGCCCGGGGCATGCTTTCAATAGAGGGCGTCTATATAAGCACGGTAGCGCCGGGCATTTATTATAGCCATACAAAGGCATATCCTACGCGCTTCTCCGGGTTTGTTTTTGCTTTAAGAGGGCATGCGGTATTTGAATTTAACGGCACGTCTTATGAGCTGGCACCAGGAAGTGTCGTTCATGGCGGTGCTGGCATGCTGCTCAAACTAGAGGTAGTACCAGAAGATTTTCAGTTTGTGCTCATTCATTACCGCATCACGCTTCCCGAGCTTATGCCTGGGGAAATCAATTATGCTGAAACCCACTACCAGCTGGAGCCCGGGAGCAATACGCGCATGGTTGAGCTGCTGCAACGGCTCTGCGATGTAACGGCACTTGGTGGCCCGATGAACCTGCTGCGGGAGAAGGAGCTTTTCTACAGCATTATGAATGAATGGCTGGTGAGCGTACGCAGCCAATACATTAGCGAGAGTGGCAAAATGGTGGAGCAGGCGCTGGATTATATCCACCACCATTATATGGAGCCACTGACCGCAGCGGGACTCGCCGAGCTGCACAGCCTGGGCAAAAAGCAATTTGCGTATGCGTTCCACAAGTATTCGGGCTGTTTTCCGATCGACTACCTCATCCGGCATCGCATGAGGCGTGCCAAGTATTTGCTTGCGACGAGCAACTGCTCGATCAGCAGCGTCGCCCGCAACGTCGGCTATGAGGATGCCCATTATTTCAGCCGCCTGTTTCGAAAGCATAACGGCTGTTCACCGAGCATGTATCGGCAAAGTTTAGGAAATAATCCACCTGACTTTTAACAATCGTCTATTTCATCTCCCCCGCTCATTGTTTATAATTTGAACGACAATGAAAATCATTATCATAAAGAGATAAGAGGCGGGGGATTAAGAATGTTTAGCGGATTACAAAGGTTATCAAGCGCGATCAGCATTGCGCTGCTGGTGGTTTTGCTTGCAGCTTGCGGAAGCGCAGCAGCTCCAAATGCGACAAATGCCGGGGGAGTGAGCGGCAATAGCCCTACAGCGCCTGCGGGAGAGGCGACGTCTGACGATGCAGGCAGCGCGGGCAGTGAAGCTGCTTTTCCAAGGACCATTAAGCATGTTAAGGGCGAGACGGTCATTGATGCGAAGCCGAAGAAGGTCGCGATTACGTATTTCCCATATGCGGACCAACTGTTCGCGATTGGCGAGCAGGATGTAGTTAGCGGTGTTGTTGGGTATAAATCGCTTAAAGCTTTTCCGGCATATGAAAGCTTTTTGCAAGGCGATGCGGTTGCCGATCTCGGCGACCAGGTTGATTTGGAGAAGCTAATGGCGCTTGAGCCGGACGTTATCATTGCTTCTGACGGGGATGAGCAGACGTATGAGCAGCTTGCAAAGATCGGCAAGACGGTCGTCATCGCGCAAACTGAAAACTGGCAGGATACCATCGTCAAAATTGCCGAAGTCATAGGCGAAGAGGGCAAGGCGCAGCAGTATATTGACAGCTATAATGCGAAGCTGAACGAAGTAGCAGCAATGGCTGAAAATACAGGCGTACAGGGCAAACAGGCGATATTCATGATGATGTGGAGCAAAGGCTTCTACTATTTTGGCGGTATCCGCTTGAGCCCTTATTATGACGGTATCGGCTTTAGCAAGTTCAAAAACATGCAGGACTGGGGAGAAATTAATCTGGAGGGCGTCAGCGAAATTGATCCGGACTATATTTTTGTCGCAGAGGATTATACGGGAACGGCTGAATTAACGATGAAGGACCTTGAGGAAAATGCGGTATGGAACAGCCTTAAGGCGGTTAAGGACGGGCATGTATATGTCGTAAATACAGAAATCGTAGGGCCGCTCGCTATGGGACAATCCAATGGACTGGACTTTATGCAGAAGCTGCTCAAAGGCGAATAAGCCTGGATAGCGTTACGATATCCTTTCTTATATTTCCATAAAAAACCGCCAGCTTGGCAGCAAGGAAGCATAAAGCTTCCCTGTCCAAGCTGGCGGTTCGTTGTATGAGATGAATAATAAGTGCTAAGCGTGCTGCTTCAGCCATTTGGCGATATCGGAAATGACTGGTTCAGCAAAGCTGCCTGGATGGTTGTATTCGGCTAACGTGCCTTCTCCTTCACCACTGTAATCGACGAAAAAGTGGTTAAGGCCCGGGTACAGCTTGAAGGAAGCATTCGCTTTCCCTTTGAACAGCTCCTCCCACAGCACATAGTCTTTATTCGCAAATATTTGAAAATCATCCTTGCCCTGCAGGATAAGCACCGGTTTCGTTAGTTTTGCGGCATATCCGCTCGCGGGATGATTGTCCATTTCCTTAAAGTAATAGGCGGGCAGGGAGAAAACCGTCATCGCCTGCGCCTGTGCATCAGTCAACGTACCCAGTGCTTGCGCCTTCTTGTATTCGGCTTCTATAAGCTGAGCATTTGCCTGTTTCGCTGGATCTTTATCATCCATGGCAGCGATAAAAGCCTGGTTCTGGTCATAGACGATTTCCCATAGCGAGCGTGGCGAGCCAGCAAGCAGCACGAGCCCGGCAAAGTCGCCGCCTTCTGCATCAATGCGCGGGGCAAGCATGCCGCCAAGGCTATGTCCGATCACATACACGTTGGAGGCGTCAATCCGATTATCCGCCTTTAGCAGCTTGGCTGCGGCAATGGCGTCATCAATCGTTTCTTCCTTCACCGTCATTTTCATAAAAGCTTCTGTCGTCATGCTGCTGCCGTAAACAAATGTGCGTTTATCATAACGCAGCACGGCGATTCCTTGCTCAGCCAGTCCCCAAGCGATATCGCGAAATGGCGTATAGCCGCTTACCGTCTCATCGCGATCGGATGCGCCCGAGCCTTGAACCAATACGACCGCTGTCAGCGGGCCAGTGGCATTTTTCGGAAGAGTCAACGTTCCGCCGAGCTCATAAGGAGTGCCCTCGCCAACGGTAACCTCTTCTTCCACAATTGTAGCTGGAGCTTCTTTGTCGAGGGGCTTTGGCGTAATCAGCATGCCTTCGAGCAGCCCGCTCTTTGCATTAACATAAAGGGTAAAATTAAAGCTGGTTTTTTCGAAAACGGCGGTTGCCGTAATAATCGTCATGCTGCTATCGGCGCCATCTGCGGCAATATCCTTCACACGGACGAAGCTGCCAGCCTGTGCAGTCGTGCTTTTCCACACGCTGCCTAGCGCCTCGACAGATACTTGTGCTTTTAGGTTATTCGAGAAAAAGTCGTCAGACAGCTTCTGATAATCGCCTTTGTTCAGCAGCGAGATGACGCGATTAATCCAGCTTTCAGCTTCGTACAAGGGGCTTGTGATCGCGATCTCCTTCTTCGTGCTGTCATAGCCGGCCTGATATCCTAGTGCCTTGCTGAAAAAAGCGAGCGGGACATAAAGGCGTCCCTGCCGCTGAACCGAAGCGGTGTCGAAGGTGCGCTTCTCCCCGTTCACTAGTGCTTCGGAGCTGCCGGAGCTGAACGTGACCTTGAGGTCCTGCCCTTCAAGCAGAACCTTGCTGCTCGCTTTATGGTAGGTAACTTTCAGACCAAGTCCTTCGGCTGCGCTGCGCAGCGGAATCATGACCTCGTCGCTGCTGCTCAAGTAAGCCTCATTGCCAGCAGACGTCGTGATGACTTTGCCATTAACGAGCAGCTTGAGGGTTTCTGCGGCAGCTGTCATAGCGGGAAATGCAGCCATGAGCAGCAAGGAAAATACGATCGTAGATGCCAAATGCTTTTTCAAAATAAATTCAGTCCTCCTTTAGAGTGTGCCTGTCCCATCGAGGGAATCAGGCATAAGATGCTGTAGAAAAATAGCTGGATGCATGGGGTGAATTATGTAGGGCGGTTAAATAACCGCAGCTCTATTTTATACGAATAAAGCTTGTTCATGGTTTCCTAATTGTTGGAACTATTAGTGGGGGGCTTCATCGGGTTCAAGCATAGTTTCCGTGCGATTATGGAAAAAAGAGAGCGCCAGCCGAACGCTGCCGCATTCCGCCTAAGCTGACATGACGCCATCCGGCTGTTCATGGCGGAATGCGGGCTGACATTAAATCGTGTGCGCGGCTTTATTTCGCGAGCAGTTTCCGCGTAATGGCGTCCGCTGCCGCCGCTGGCGGAAGCGTGCTGGATAGCGCATAAATATGAGCCAGCCGGTCGCTGATGCGCTCCACCTGGCTGCGGGCATAGGAAGCGGAGCTGCCGTCAAGCTCAGCCGCCGTAACAATAATGCCGCCCGCATTGATGGCATAGTCCGGCGCATACAAAATGCCAGCCTGCTGCAAGGCGGCATCATGCTTGGCATTCGCCAGCTGATTGTTGGCGGCGCCCGCAATAATGGGGCACTTCAGCTCTGGCAAAGTCACGTCGTTCAATATGCCGCCGAGTGCGCAAGGCGAAAAAATATCGCAGCTTTGCTTATGAATGCTGTAGACGGAAACAGCTGTGGCCCCGAACTGTGCGGCCGCCTGCTTGACTAGCCCGTCGTGCAAATCAGCGACAATAAGCCGGGCTCCTGCTTGATGCAAATAGCGGCATAAGGCGTAGCCAACCTTGCCAAGGCCTTGGACAGCGACCGTTCGCTGCTGCAGCTGCTCAGAGCCATATTTTTGCTTAAGCGATGTACGGATTGCGATATATACGCCATAGGCGGTCATCTCCGCTGTGAAATTCCCCGTTGCTCCCAGCGAGCCGGTAACATCGGTCACATAACCTGTTTCTTTTGCGATCTCATCCATGTCGCCCGGAGTTGTGCCCAGATCCATGCCGGTAATATAGCGTCCGTTAAGCCGCTCAATAAAACGCCCGAGCGAGCGGAACAGCTTGCTGCTTTTGTCTGTGGCAGGATTGCCGATAATGACGGCTTTGCCGCCCCCGTAGGGGATATCGGCAAGCGCCGATTTGTACGTCATGCCGCGTGCCAGCCGAAGAGCGTCGCTGATCGCCGCCTCTTCAGAGGCGTATGTCCACATTCTGCAGCCGCCTAGTGCCGGACCAAGCTTGGTCTGATCAATGGCAATAATCGCTTTGAGCCCGCTAGATGCATCCTCCATCACATCCAACTGCTCAAATCCTTCGAAGCTTGCGCTCACGCTATGCCCGTCCATAGATAGCAGCCCCCCTTTTGCCGAAGTGCATAGCCGTTATGCCGTTTACTATTGATGTATTCAACAGCAGCGCAACTTGATACCGCATATGCACGAGTCGGGGGAAATGCATAGCTTAGAGGGGCGCAGCGTGAACAAGAAAAAAGCCGCCTTCACCAGCTGTCTGGAGTAATGAAGCGGCTCCTTTCAAGTAAGCTCTTATATCGTTGATCTTTTAAGCATAAGGAAGGATAGCAGAGCATTAAGCAGGATGAAAGGCAGGAGCCATAGGGAGAGGCCGAGTGCGGTATGCTTGGTTAGCCACGCCCAAATATCGAGCCATCCATGATTTTGAGTAATGATATAGGAGCTAAGGGTGAGTGCGACACCGGATGCAAGAAATAATAGCAGCATGCCGGTTTTCTTGAATTTGCGATAGAGGCTGCCTAAGACAAAGCCCCACAAAAACAAATGCAGAGCGATCAGGAAAAGGGTAAGCAGCTGTACGAGCAAATTTCCGTCACTCAAATACGGCAGGTAGAAAAAATACAAGCCTGACCACCAATGGTTCGTAAGCTGATTTTCAATAATAGACATAAGCAGCAGCAGGAGCGCTGAGCCGAAGCTGAGTAATAGAGCCATTATGATGGTACCTGCAAAATAATTGAAGCGGCTAATGCTGAAGCTAATCGCAAATGGAAAGGTCTGTGCGACGACGATAATGCCCAGCACGAATATATAGACCAATACGGATGAGATTCCGCCTGTATACATATTCTCCTTATCGTCGATCAATAAACTAATGAGCCAATTAACCATAAAACTGGAGCCGAGAATGAGGAGAGGAATGAAAAACCAGCTAAATCGATCGCGTCGATGCAGCCTGATCACGCTTAATGTGCGATTCATAACAAATCAGCCGCCTTTCGTTCGGTTTTGCCATTCGTCAGATGAATAATCAGCTGCTGTAGAGATACGGAGCCGAACTCCAGCCCTCTCGCCGTCGCCTGCTTGCGATCACCTGCGCTGAGCATGCCGTCTACTGTGGCAGAGAGCAAGGCGCCAAAGGGCTCGCGGGAAATAATGGTTTTGCCGATGAGAAACGATTCAACCTCAGATGCAGAGCCAGCCACTGTGTAGGCGCGACCCCGAAGTAGCTCGGCGTCCTCGTTAATCAGAATGCTGCCCTTGTCAATGACGATTACATGCTCCAGCAGCTGGCTGACCTCATCGATGAGATGGGAGGACAGCACAACCGTGCGAGGGTGCTCGGCATAATCCTCCAGCAAATGGCCATAAAATAAATTTCGGGCCACGGCGTCGAGTCCCAAATAAGGCTCGTCAAAAATCGTTAGCGGGGCGCGGCTCGCGAGCCCGACAATGATGCCGACAGAGGAGTGCATGCCGCGCGACATTTTTTTGATTTTACGCTTCAAGGGCAGCTGGAATTCCTCGACTAATGTATTAGCGAAGGTGCGGTCCCAGTTTGGAAACAAAGAGGCGGAAAGCTCCAATACATCGAGCAGGCTGTAATTGTCCGGGTATTTCTGGCTCTCCTTAATGAAGCAAATTTGGCTCAGTACACGGTTGTTTTCATAAGGGGCTTCGCCGAAGACGGTCAGCTCGCCGCTCGTCGCGAACAACTGGGCAGTCAGCATATGCATAATCGTCGTTTTCCCGGCGCCGTTGCGTCCGAGCAAACCGTAAATTTTATCCGGCTCCAGCACGAAGCTCACTTCGTTTACAGCATTGAAATTTCCATAAGCTTTCGTTACCCGCTTCAGCTCGACAATTGGACTCATGGCTTGGTTCCTCCTCTTCTGATCATATCTGACAGCTGCTCCGGCGTAATGCCCAGCTTCTCGGCCTCATGCATCATCGCCACCACATACTGCTCGAAAAACTGCTCACGCCGCTTCTCCATCAATAGCGCTCTGGAACCTGTTGCGACAAACATGCCAATCCCTCGTTTCTTATAAAGAATGCCTTGATCTGCTAATTGATTGACGCCTTTCGCTGCAGTGGCGGGGTTGATCTGGTAAAAGGCTGCAAATTGGTTTTTCGAAGGCACCTGCGACTCTTCCGGCAGCAGGCCTTGAATGATATCGTCTTCGATGCGCTCGGCAATTTGCATGAAAATCGGTCTGCTATCGTCGATGCTTATGCTCACATTGTCCACCACCAAACTTGTTAGTTACTCATGTAACCAACTATACATGCGATCAACCAATGCGTCAATAGGCAGCCGATATGAAAAAACACAAAAAAGGATAGAAGAGGCAGTATGGTATCTGCTCTTCTATCCTTTTAGGGGTGGAATGCCTCTGTTAAATCGGTTGCTGTGCGGCTTCTATTTTGCCAAGCAGGTCTCGTACCTGCTTATGAATGGCGTGAAGCTCCTCAGGTGTAATGTCCAGGCCGCCATAAACGCGTTTCGGAACGTCGGCAGCCCGTTTTTTAAGCTCGCGGCCATCGTCCGTCAACTGAATAACGAGATTGCGCTCGTCGGCTTTATCGCGGATGCGGGTAATAAGGTTCATGCCTTCCAGCTTCTTAAGCAGCGGGGTCAGCGTACCAGAGTCGAGAAGCAGTCTCGCGCCCAGCTCTTTCATGGTCACCTTGTCCTGTTCCCATAAGGACAGCAGGGTGACATATTGCGTATACGTTAAGCCAAGCTCCGTTAGTACAGGACGGTAAAGCTTAGTTATTTCCCGCGAGCAGGCATATAAGGAAAAGCAAACTTGATTATCGAGCTTCATCCATTCATCTTCATTCATGTTAGTTGTCTCTCCCTCCGGCCCAAGGTTATGCGCAGCAATCAGTTGTGTGCAATTAATTAAGTCATTGTAGCATTGCCTGCGGAACCTGTCAAAAGAAGACGCGGTGTGCGCAGCAGCAAATTTCAGCAAAGCGATTTGACAATTGAAATTAAATTGTATAAAATTAAATTTATCAAAATCAATCGCTGTATTTTCAGCCTGACCGTTGTTTTTTAAAATTTGAAGGAGGTTATTATAATGTCCATTTATGATATCGAAGTGAAGAAGATTACAGGTGCGCAGGAGACGCTGGCTCCGTATAAAGGCAAAGTGATGCTAATCGTAAATACAGCTACCAAATGCGGCTTTGCACCGCAATTCAAAGGCTTGCAGCAATTGCAGGATACGTATGGCGAGCAAGGGCTTGCAGTTCTAGGATTTCCAAGCGGGCAGTTTATGAATCAGGAGCTGGAAGGCGATGCGGAAATTGCGCAGGCTTGCGAGCTTAACCACGGGGTATCCTTTCCGCTGTTTGGCAAAATCGATGTAAACGGCAGCAGCGCACACCCGCTGTTCCAGCACCTGACGAATGAGGCTCGCGGGGTGCTGGGCTCGAAGGCGATCAAGTGGAATTTTACGAAGTTTCTAGTGGATCGGGATGGCAAAGTGGTCAAGCGGTTTGGGCCGAATGATAAGCCGGAAGATCTCGTAGAAGATATCAAAAAGCTACTCGGCTAAGCCAACCCTGCAGCGGGTGAAGGCTCCGCTAATCGCTTCCTTGTAGGTGAAGTCGGCGGTATCGCCTACCGTAATTTGCAGCCCGCCTTCAGGCAAATAATTCTGCTCGCTGCGATAAATGCCAGTATAAGGCCCCTCCGGCAAATAAGTTGGGCAGACGAGCGTCCAATTTAATGGCTCGGCAGATGCCTCCAGCAGGCGCAGTACAGCATGATGCTCCTCGGCAGCCCGCGTAGACCGGCGTTTCGATTCGCTGGATTGATAGCGCAGCAGGCCAGGCTCGGTGCGGCTCTCCAGAATGCCCGCCGTTCCGACCGTCACCAGACGATGGATGGCTTGCTGCTCCATGACGGCAAGAAGGCCCGGAAAGCAGGAGGAGAGCGCATCTCCTCCGTCCGTGCCCAGTGCGCTAATCACTACGCTGCTGCCCGCAACAGCTTGCTTGAGCATAGCTTCTTCGCGGGCATCGCCAACGATGGCTGCCAATTGCGGATGCGAAAGCTCAAGCTTCTCTATCGAGCGCACCAAGGCATGGACGCTATGTCCATCCGCAAGGGCGCGCAGCATGACTTCGCGCCCGACTCGCCCTGTGGCGCCTAATATCGTAATTTGCATGTGATGTCCCTCATTTGCTAAAAATATGAACGGCATTGCGTCCCATATGCTTGGATTGGTACAACGCCTTATCAGCCTCGCGAATCATCTCGTCCAGTTCAGCATGCTCTGCAATTGTGATGCCAGCTGCGCCGAAGCTTGCTGACAAAGGAACGGTGCCGGCTTGTGTCTGCAACGGGCTGCCAGCAAGGGCCCGGCGCAGCTTCTCGGCGATTTCCCCTGCCTCCTTGGGTGCGGCAGCTGGAAGGCAAATAATAAATTCCTCACCGCCGTACCGCCCAAATAAATCGTTATCGCTAAGCTGTTCCTGACAGACCGCTACGACATGACAGAGGGCTAAATCGCCAATGTCATGGCCGAAGCGGTCATTTATCGTTTTGAAATGGTCAATATCGAACAAAATAAGCGAAAACGGCTGTTGATTCAACAGCGCTTGGTGAAGCAGCAAGCGGGCTTGCTCTAAAAAGTAAGCGCGGTTGTAGATGCCAGTCAGGCCATCTATAGTAGCCATTTGCTTCAGCTTCTCTTGCAAAATCGCCTTCTCCGTAATATCCATCAGGACAATCGTCCTCCCGATCAGCTCGCCTTTGCGGCTGTGGACAGGGGATGAGCGCACGAGGTAGAACGACGGCAGGCTCGTATGCAGCTGAATCCACCTTACTTCACGCTCATGATGCTTGAATTCTTCATCATAATGAATAAAATCAGCAGCTTGTCCCGTATGGAACAGCCATATATCCTTGAAAGCCGTCCCAATCGCCGTAGGTCTCAGCGATGCGATCATCTGCGACGCCGATCGATTATAATCTACAATCCGTCCGCTCATATCCAGCACAATAACGCCGTCGCGCATGCTTTCGAAAATACGTTCTCTGGCAATTGGCGCAGCCTTCAAAATATTTGACGTCAAAATCGCCCAAATGTTCAAAATCGACGTAATAAACATAAGCGGGGGCACGATGTCCATGCCATGAGGCGTAAGGTCAAGCAAATACATAAAGGAGGCAGTCATGGGAATAAAAATGCCGGCTGCCATCATTAAAAGCTGCTTGCGGTAAATCATCTTGGCGTGATTCCATTGGCGCAGCAGCAGGTAAGCACTTACGACCAGACAGCCGAACGTAAAGCTGCCATTAATAATATACCATTCCCCAAAGACGATATCGGCGACAATAACCGATTCATTGGGACGGAGAAATATCGAACGGTAAAACATATGATGCCATTCATTTGTTACGACCAGCAATAAAGTAATAAAGGGAATCGTAAAGAGCCAGATTAGCATCTTACGGGTAACGAAGCGATCCATTCCAGTAAAGTACAGAATGAGCACTAGCGTAGCGGGGGAGATGAATGGCAGTCCCAAATATTCTATGCCAATCCAGAAGCGAATTTCGGCTAACGAATCGCTTGCCAATTCAAAAGCAAAGCCGAAGGTGTAGATGGCTGAGCAAATCGAGGTCCAGATATAGGCTCTCATTCCGGCAAAGCTGGATTTTATTAAATATCCGTAAATGGCAAGCAAGGCGCTGAGCACGCTGGAAATCGTTACAATAACAATATAATTGGAGATAGTCATATTCATCAGTTGTATGGCTCCAGTTGGTTAGAGACTGCGACGAAATAAAGTACCGCTAATTTCCTCGCCGCTCCTTAGTAATTAGGTATTGCTGCAATGAAGCGCTCTCAGGTTGCTAAACAATCTATTTAGAATGGTATCACATTTTTTGCCTTTAAGGATACGCGATTTGAATGGTAATGTTAAGCATAAACCGCTTTCATCCTTCTTGGGCGGCAAAAGGCCGATAAAACCCGCTTTGGAGATTGCGACGAAATAAAGTACCGCTAGTTTATTAACAAAACTCCTAAAATCGTGGAGATTTTGTCAATAAAAGCGGATACTAGTTTTCTAAAGCTTCTTAGTTCGTGCATTTGCCAGTCAAGTATGCTAAGATACCTTGAGTTTCTTAGAAATGTAGGAAAGTACATGATTTTTTTTCATCCTTTCTCTATATTTCTCGGAATGAAACGCGCCGCGCCGTCAAGGACAGCGACAGCCGTTTCGCCTTAGGATTATGAGCTGGAGAAGGTGACATCTTGGGATTTAAGCTGGGGGTTAAGCGGGATCGGGACAATAGTCTCTTTTTCTTGACTTGGCCGATATTTTTGGAATTATTTTTGTTTATGATGATGGGAACAGCGGACACATTCATGCTCAGCAAGCTGTCCGACAATGCCGTTTCCGGCGTAGGCGCATCCAATCAATATTTGCACATTATGCTGCTTGTTATGGAGGTTATCGGCAACGGCGCTTCAATTGTTGTCGCGCAATATATAGGCTCGCGGAAGCTAGTTGAGGCTGCACAGCTGTCAGCGCTGGCGATTTCGCTTAATCTGTTGGCGGGCTTGCTGATGAGCGTATCTTGTTTGTTGTTCGGCAATGTTATTTTGCAAGGCTTGCATCTGCAAGGGGAAGTATTGGCCTATGCGCAAAGCTATTTGCGAATTGTAGGCGGCTTTATTTTTTTACAGGCAATTATTAATTCGCTTTCTGCAATTATTCGGGTATACGGCTTCACGAAGGAAGCCATGCTGGTATCATTGGGAATGAATATTATACATTTGGTCGGCAACTATGTGCTGATCTTTGGCAAGTTCGGTTTTCCCGAGCTTGGGGTGGAAGGAGCAGCTATTTCGACGGTTGTCAGCCGCTTGCTGGCGATGCTGGTGTTTTTCTGGCTGATGAATCGGGTTATGGTATTTAAGGTGAAGCTGCAATATTTTTTCAAAATGTCGAAGGAATTTATTCGCAAAATATTAAAGATCGGCATTCCGTCGGCTTTTGAACAGGTGATGTACCAGAGCTGCCAAATGGTCTTTCTGTATTATGTGACGTTTCTCGGTGATGCGTCCCTGTCGGCCCGGCAGTACGCCTCGAATATATCGGTGCTGATCTATTTATTCGCGATGGCGGTCGGCATGGGTACGGCAATAATGGTAGGCCGCTACGTCGGCGGCGGGCGCAGCGACGCTGCGTACAAGCAAGTATTGGCAAGCGTGCTGTGGGCCAGCGGAGCGACGATGGTGATGCTGGTGTTCGTGCTGCTGTTCCGCGAGCAGCTAATGGGCTTGTTCACGGATGATGCCGACATTATTCGGCTGGGGGCGAATGTCCTGCTGTACAGCATTGTGCTGGAGACGGGGCGAACGATCAATATTATATTGGTCAATTCGCTGCGGGCCTCCGGGGATGCGAAGTTCCCGCTCTGGATCGGGATGGTTACGATGGTCGGCATAAGCGTGCCGCTCGGTTATTATCTTGTTTTTCATCTGGATATGGGACTGGCGGGCATTTGGCTGGCCATTGCGACGGATGAGTGGTTGCGCGCGGTCATTATGTATTTCCGGTGGAAGAGCCGGAAGTGGGAACGGCATGCGCTGGTGAAACCGGACTTTGTAGAGCATACGGCCTCGCATTAATAGCAGAATGGGTCTTGCTGGCGGATATACGCTTGCCGCTCATCCTGCGATGAAGTGTTGAGGCTGCGAAGCTAGGGAGGCTGGCTACGTATGGATTACGCTAACAATGATGGTCAGGATATTGCGAGCATTTGCTTGCTGGCGGGCAAAATTATTTTGCAAAATGGCGGGGAAACGTACCGGGTTGAGGATACGATGGTTCGGATTGCCGGGGCTTACGGCGTGGCTAATGCTTATAGCTATGTGACGCCGACGGGCATTATTTTTGCGCTGGATGGCGCTGCGCAGTCGACGAGGCTTGTCCGGATTTCGGAACGCTCGACGAATTTGAAGAAGGTGACGCTCGTCAATGACATTTCCAGGCGCATCTGCCAAGGGAACCTTCAGCGTCATGAAGCTTATAAGCAATTGCAGGATATTGAGCAGGCGGCGAATGATTATCCGGCGTGGCTCAAGGTGCTGGTTGCCGCTATCGCGAGCGGCTGCTTCCTGATTATGTTCCGCGGCAGCTGGAACGACTTTCTTCCGGTGGCGCTTGCGAGCGGCATCGGCTTCTTGTGCTTGCTGACGCTGCACCGCATTATGCCGATTACTTTTTTTGCGAGCTTCTTGTCGGCGGTTATTAGCGGTTCGCTGGCTGTCTTGATGGTATGGCTTGGCTTTGGGCACAATTTGGATAAAATCATTATCGGCTCAATAATGCCGCTCGTGCCCGGCCTTCATATTACGAATGCGGTAAGGGACTTAATGGCAGGGCATCTGGTCTCCGGCTTGTCCAAGGGAGCAGAGGCTTTTCTCATTGCTTTTGCCATCGGTGCTGGCATTGCTTTCGTGCTGTCCGTTTATTCGTAGCTTGAAAAGGAGGGAGAAACGATGGTTGTACAGCTGCTTGAACAGCTTGCCGTCAGCTTCGTGGCCTGCGCGGCCTTCAGCCTGATCTTCGGCGTGCAGAAGCATCGCCTGGTGCAGTGCGGCCTGGTTGGCGCATCGGGGTGGCTTGCATATACCGTGTGCAGCATGCTGGATATGAGGACGATTCCAGCAACGCTGCTGGCTGTCTGTGTAGTGACGATTATTAGCCAAATAATGGCGAAGCATTATCGCACGCCAATCATCGTTTTCAGTGCGGCGGGCATTATTCCCCTTGTGCCGGGTAAAATCGCCTATGATGCGATGCGTCACATTGTGCAGGAGGAATACGTCATAGCGCTCGAGCTGGCCATGCAAGCTTTCATGATTTCGGGCTCCATCGCTATCGGGCTCGTATTCTCCGAGGTTGTTTATCTTATATTTCGCAGATCGCCGCGATCATCCTGACAATAATAATGCCTCTTGCTTATGCTGCTTCGCAGCAGGGCAAGAGGCATTTTGTATATTTGGACGCGCTCTAAACTTGCCTAGTCTAATCAAGTCTAGATTAATCTAATCTAACCCAGCCTAGCCTAGCCGAAAGTGCTACGCCTGCGTAGTTGCATAGCGTCCGCGCAGCGATTGCGCCATGGCTTCAATCTGCTGCGGCGACGGCATCTGGAGCCTCGCCGCTGCCGCGGCAAGACCATCCGCCGTCTGACCGCTGCGGATGATTTGCTTGACGGCGTCTGCGAAGCGCTCCGCGCCGCCGCCCTGCGCCAAGCCGACCAGCTCTTCGAGGCTGGCCGTGCTGCTGCGCTCTACGAGCGGATGCGCGCCGGGCTCGGCATCGCCCGCTGCCCGCTCATAGAAGGAGCGGACAAGCGCCGCCCGCTCCTGTCCTGCGCCTTCGGCGACGATGAACGCCTGCACGATATAGGCGTGTGCCTGGCGGCGCTGCGCGATGCCGCAAAACTTAAAGCCGTCGATGCTGAGGTCGAAATCGCCCGGACAATACGCCCCGGCGATTTCGCCTTTATCGACCGGCACGCCAGCCCCGGCAAGCGCGGAGCGAATAAGGCTGTACATCAGCTCAAAATCCTGATGAAAATGAAAGTCGAGCGTGTTCGCCTTAGGCAAAATAAGCGAAATATTGACGACACCCGGATCAAGCGGCACTGCTGCGCCGCCAGAGTTGCGCACCGCCGTCTTGTAGCCGAGCGATTCAAGCCAGCGGGAGGCGTCGCCCGCCAGCGGCAGCCTGCTGTCGCGCAGGCCAAGTATAAAAGCGCGCTCGTGGCGCCAAATATGGCATATGGCTGGCCCGCCCTGACCTGTGCTGCGGCACAGCAGCTCATCCAAGGCGAAGGGATAAAGCGGATCGGTCTGCGAATAATCGTTCATCCGGTCAAGCAGCAGCAGATTTTGCAGTCCGGGAACCGGACTGGCTGGTTGGATTGTCATCGTGAGCTGCTCCTCTCTAAGCTTCCTGTTCCTCCATCATACTAAGCGGCGGGACTAGAAGTCCAGCCTGACTCTGTAGAGGAGCGGAAGCGAAAAGGCAAGCTGATGAATATATTATTTTAAAATATAAGTTTTTATAAGTTTCACCCTTATGGTAGGAAGGAGTGATAGAGTGGACATGGACTTGCTGCGAACGGTATTCCCTGCAAAGCAAAAGGATGGGCATACGATAATTGGCGAATACACCTTCGGTGAACCGAATGTTTTCTCCTGGGGGGAAGGAACGAAGCTGACAGTCGGCAAATTTTGCTGTATTGCCGGTGGGGTTTCCGTCATGCTCGGAGGGAACCATCGTACGGATTGGGTATCGACGTATCCTTTTACTTCCTTTCTGTCGAAGCATTTGCACATTACCGGTCAACCGCAAACGAATGGTGATGTCGTCATCGGCAACGACGTTTGGATCTGCACGCATGCGACCATTATGTCTGGCATTACGATTGGCGATGGGGCGGTCATTGGCATGAATGCGACGGTAACGAGAGATGTTCCGCCTTATGCGATCGTAGGTGGCAATCCGGCGAACCTCATCCGTTATCGCTTCAGCGATCTCGTCATTGCCAAGCTGCTGCGCATCAAATGGTGGGATTGGCCGCCGAAACGTATTGAGAAGGTGGTGCCGCTTATCGCGTCGCACAACATGAAAACCTTTCTGGATTACTGCGATTCGCACGGCTACTAAGGAAATGAAGGTGTGGGGGAAAAATGCAAAAAAAAGACGAGGCAGCCAGCGCGAACAGCTGCCACGTCTTTTTTTGCTGATTGTGCCCAGGCAGCGGCATGCAAGGGTTCCTCCCTGCAAGTGCGAGTCGCCGCCAGCTATCCCGTCGGCGCCACATCCTGAATGACAGGCAGCCGAATTTCCACTTGCGTGCCAATGCCTTTCTTGCTTTGGAAGGACATCGAGCCGCGATGATTGGCAATAATCTGATAGCATACCATCAGGCCGAGCCCATTGCCCTCCTCCTTCGTTGTGAAGAACGGCTCGCCGAGCCGCGACAGATTGTCCTCGGTAATGCCGAAGCCATGGTCGGTAATGCGGATAATGATGCCGGTCGAAGGCGTATAGGACAGGTCGATGTCAAGCTCGCCGCCTTCCGGCATCGCTTCGATCCCATTTTTAATAATGTTGACGAATACTTGCTTTAACTGATTGACCTCGCACTTCATTTCAGGTATTTCAGTATCAAAGCGCGTTGTGAACTGGACATTGCTTATGTTGGCCTCGGAGTCGAGCAGCATAATGATGCCCCGCATAATTTCATGAATGTTGGCGCGCTGGAAGCGGCTGGCCTGCGGCTTGGCGAACACAAGAAACTCGCTGACAATAAAATTAATCCGGTCCAGCTCAGACAGCATCACATCGATATAGGCGGGCGCCAGCTGCCCATTTTTCTTCATTAGCTGTACAAACCCGCGCAGCGTCGTTAGCGGATTGCGTACCTCATGGGCGACACCCGCCGCGAGCTGCCCGACGACGGACAGCTTCTCCGAGCGGCGCAGCACCTCTTCCGTCTGCTTGCGCGCTGTAATGTTGCGCGAAATCGTCGCAATCGCAATTATCTGCTCCTGCTCATTGCGGATGGAAGAGACGGTTATGCTCACATCGAGCAGCCTGCCGCTTTTGTCATAACGCATCGTATCGTAATCGGCAACGGAGCCGCCCTGCTGGATGAACTCCAGCATAAAGGTGCCTTCCATCGCAAGCTCTGGCGGTGTGTTGTTAAGCGGTTGGCCAAGCAGCTCCTCCTCCGTCCAGCCATACATTTTCTCAAACGCTTTATTCATCTGAATGACAGAGCCGTGCAGATTGGAGACATGAATGGCATCGGAGGTATGATTGACGAACGATTCCAAATACTGCTTCGTCTGCCTCAGCTCTTCCGCTGATTCGGTCAGCCGGTTCATATACGTATGAAGGTTTTGCCCCATGGCATTCACGCGATTAGCTAATACGCCGAATTCATCATTGCTCTTTAAGGAAATACGGGCGCCGAAGTTGCCATTGGAAATTTCATTGACCTTGCTGACGATTTGATTGAGCGAGCGCACCATGAAGCCGGAAATAAAGTAGCTGCACAGCACCGTCGCCAAAATCAGGCCAAGAGATATTGCGCCTTGAATCAGAACCTGACGCATCAGCGTCTGCTGCAGGGCCGAGTTGTTGAAGGTAATGCTAATGACGTACGGCTTCGATCCCTGGACGGGAATAAAGCTCTTGATGACCTGCTTGCCGTTCAGCTTGCTTTCGATCGTAACGACTTCGTTTTTCTCAATCGCTTTCTGTGTATTTAGGTGATCATTATCCGAATCCTTGTAATAATATTGGCCAAAAATAATGTTGCGAACATCTAGATTATAGACAACGGTCCCATTTTTAATGCTGACAGCAGGCGCTTTGCCGAAGTAGGCAGGATCGAAGCCGGTCACTTCGAGAATATTATTTTTATCACGCAAAATCTGCGCCACGATGGCATCCGCACCATATTTCTTTTTGCTATCCAAAAAAGTTTGCGCATGAATATAAGGATTGATCATATAGTTGGTCGTGCCGTCATAATAGTTGCCCCATTTAAACACTTTTTCGGGGTCGGAGGTGCCGAAGTTGATCGGTCCCGCCCAAAAATGCTCCAGCTTCTGTCCTTCGGGAATCGTGACATTATGCTTCTCGAATAGCTGGGTAAAGGCGGTATACCAGTAGTTCCACGTTTTCGGGCTCATATAAAGCTCATCGGGGTTCGTCGAGCGTACCGATAAAATATCGTCTTTCGTCTTGATCCACAGTGTAATGTGATCAACGCCCAGCTCCTTGCTCAACTGGACCAGCTCGCTGTTGCGGACATTTTTAATATCGGGATCGAGCTTGTTTTGTATCGCAATCGCGACAGCGCGCAGCCGCTCCCCCAGCGCGTCCTCCGTCAACTGGCTGTTCTGCTCGGCCGAGGCGATGGAGACGGCTATCTGATTGCCAATAAAGCGCATTTGCTGCTCTGCGTTCCGTTGCAGCTCATCCTTAGATGAAATATAGTAGATCGTTATATTGAGTAGCAAAATTACGGTAACGGTAACCGATATGAGGCAAACGAGCTTCGCTCTGATCGACAAATCCTATTCCTCCTGGCCATGGTCGCGGATGCTTCTGTATTATTTGACATCTTAAAGGCAAAATCCTTGTTTGTGAGAGGAGATAGAGACTATTTTACTGCTTAAAATAAATTTGGAAAATAGTTATAAATGCTCTATATTGGTGTCAAAGAGTCATAACCGGGGGAGATGCACGATGTTTAGGCTGAAGAAGAACAATGTCATTGTTTTTCTGCTTGTAAGCGCCATTATTGTTTTGGCAGATGCTCTGCTTATGCAGTCGCTATTATTCGTTCAGCATGCTGAGGTGCTCGGTACTGCCATCGTAGCAGATTTTGTGCTGGTCATACCACTGCTGCTCTATTTTCTCGTCTATCGAAAAATAAAAAAGCCGTTGCTGGGCGTGCTGCCCCTCGCGATTGCAGGCTATTTCGCAATTCTGATGCTGATGCCGAAAACAGACAATGTGGCTGTTGTGATCGCAAAGTATACGCTGCTGCCGCTGGAGCTTGCCTTCATCAGCTATGAGCTGTATAAGCTGTACCGTATTGTTAGAGCATTCAAGCGCAATTGGCAGCCGGATGTTCATCCGATGGATACAATAAGGATCAGC
The DNA here is from genome assembly GCF_002741035.1 of Paenibacillus sp. BIHB 4019. Taxonomy (NCBI): domain Bacteria; kingdom Bacillati; phylum Bacillota; class Bacilli; order Caryophanales; family Paenibacillaceae; genus Paenibacillus; species Paenibacillus sp. BIHB 4019. Next base: position 2,406,014 of record NZ_CP016808.1, read on the forward strand.
CTGCAAACGGTTGTTCGTTCTCCACGCTTAGCAGCCTGGCTTCTTCAGGATATATCCGTCGTTTATTACGCCTTTCTCACTTGGCGACGAAAGCCGTATATCCGCTCGGAGACAGCTGTCTATACTTATCATGAAAATTCCAACTCACTCATTATTGTATTGTTTCTCTCAAAAATTTTGCTGCTGGAGGGCGCAGTGGTCCACTTTCTGTTGGCGCAATGGTCGCCGTTGCTGGCTTGGGTACTGTCTATAGGAAATGTTTGGTTTATCATTTTGCTGGTGGCAAACTACCGTGCAATGCGCCTGAGCCCGATATTAATGAATGATCGAAGCATCCATATCCAGTACGGCATTCAATTGCGGGTGAAAATCGACATCAATAATGTAGCGTCCGTAAAATTGGTATCGCCAGAGGAGTTGAAGGAACGGAGAGAGAAGGAAGGGCAGGCAGCCATTCAGCCGTACGGTGTGGAGCCGAATGTAAGTATTCGCTTGAAGGAGAACTTAGTGGCCTACGGCTTGTTTAGCAGCCAGCGCAGCGTTCGTGAGGTTCATATCTTTATCGATCAGCCGCAAGTGTTTCTGGCGGATTGCCTCTTCCGCATGAGCATTGCGGAGGATTCGCTGCACGTGGAAGGTTAGAAGGGCTAGAAGCATCAGGCAGCAGCATCAGGCATAAAAAAACCGGCTCCGCTGGTGAAGGGCGATCCCTTCAAGCGGAGCCGGAGGCTCTGGTCTTATGCGATTATTGCTCTTTCTTGCGCGACAGCATCGCGAAAGCTCCTACGATAATAAGGGCAATGGCGAGCAGCGGCTGTACGGTGGCAAGTTGTCCCGAGGCAGCGCTCAGCGAGAAAACACCGAAGAACAGCAGCGATAGGACAGTTAAAATGTTGATCGGGATAAGCAGCCACTTGTTGCGGCTGCCAAACCAATAAAATTCAAACAAGCCGACGGCTACCGCCATAATGAAGCCTGGCCACAAAATATGCCACGCCGAGAATAACGTAGAGAGCTGGCAGACGAGCCCGACAGTGAACAAAATGCCTCCCGGAATGAGCAGGCCGACCCCTTTGCCGCCTGTCACGCCGAAATACAGCCAGTGGAAAAATAGTCCCAGCGGGATGATGAACATGCTGGCCCAAAAATTTGCGAAGACAGCGCCTGCTCCAAATGACTGGCCTTGGTTAAAATAAAGAAATACACCAATCAGCATAAGGACAGGGCCGATAATCGATCGCTTTAACATTTTTTGTTATCTCTCCTCTTTTAATTATTTATCCGTTGCTTTTCTTAGCAACAATAGCATAGCACAGGCCCCCGCAGCATGTCGTCATGCTAGAGGTAAAGCCGCAAACTAGACTAAAGTCTAGGCAGCCGGAGGAAACGTCACGGTGTCGGCTCCTTTTCACCAAATTTCCCAACAGATATGGGCGAAAAAGCAGCGTCATGGGCCAGCCCATGTTCGCATATTTATCATAATATGCTACGATGGGCATAGGCATGTAGCTTCTAGCGGAGCTTCTGGCGAAGTCACGGGACGAAGCCGGGTTAAATTGATGGAAAGAAGGAACGGAAATGATCATTATTAAGACCGAAGCGGAAATCAACCGCATGCATGAGGCGGGTAAAATATTGGCGGAATGCCACAGGCAAATTGCCAAGCTCATTCAGCCTGGCATCACGACGCATGAAATCGACCAGTTTGCGGAAAAGTTTATGAAGCAAAATGGCGCAACGCCGGAGCAAAAAGGCTATAACGGCTATCAATACGCGACCTGCGCTTCTACAAACGATATTATTTGCCACGGCTTTCCGAAGAAGGAAAAGCTCAAAGAAGGCGATATCGTGACCATCGACATGGTCGTCAACCTAAATGGCTGGCTAGCGGATTCCGCATGGTCTTATGCGGTTGGCGAAGTGACTGATGAAGCGAAGCATTTGCTGGCGGTGACGGAAAAATCGCTGTATCTCGGCATCGAGCAGGCGCTGATCGGCAAGCGGATTGGCGATGTGTCTCACGCGATTCAGTCGTATGCTGAGGCGGAAGGCTTCTCGGTCGTGCGTGATTTTATCGGCCATGGAATTGGGAAGGACATGCATGAAGACCCGCAAGTGCCTCACTATGGACCACCGGATAAAGGGCCAAGAATTAAAGAGGGCATGGTATTCACGATTGAGCCGATGCTGAATGCAGGCACGTATTTCAGCAAGCTGGATTCCGATGGATGGACGGCGCGGACACGCGACGGAAGACTGTCGGCCCAGTACGAGCATACGATTGCGATTACGAAGGATGGCCCGCTTATTTTGACCCAACAGTAGAACTTTACATGTATGTAACGTGAAGAGGGAGAAATCCCTCTTTTTTTTGCATGACAAAAATGGTTAATTCATCTAAAATAAATGGAATGATGGGAATGATCGTCCAAAAGCTCGACCTACATAACGTGATCATTACATGATTTTAGTCATTTAGGGGAGGGTATTCATTTGTTGAGATCGTCAGTCGTATGGAGAAATGCTCTATCTATTGCGGTTACTGTGGGCTTAGTGGCAATGCCCTTTACTGCAACAGCAACAGCGGCATCTGAGAACAGCGGCACAGTAAAGCTGCGTATTATGGAAACGACCGATTTGCATGTGAACATGGTGAACTATGATTATTTTGCAGACAAGCCGACCGATGAGTACGGCTTTGCCAAAACAGCGACGCTCATCAAGCAGGCGCGCGAAGCGGCGACGAACAGCTTGCTTTTTGACAATGGCGATCTGATTCAGGGCAACCCGCTTGGCGATTACACGGCGGTCATCAATCCATTGAAGCAGGGCGAGACGCATCCGGTGTACAAAGCGATGAATTTGCTCGATTACGATGCTGGGAATTTGGGCAACCACGAGTTCAACTATGGGCTGGATTTTCTGAATAAATCGCTGGCGGGGGCAGATTTTCCTTACGTCAATGCGAACATCTATGTGGATGACAAAGATAAAGACGAGTCAAACGATAAAAATCTGTTCACGCCTTATTTGATTTTGGACAAGGAAGTGAAGGATGAGAGCGGCGCTACGCATAAGCTCAAGGTAGGCGTAATCGGCTTCGTTCCGCCGCAGGTGATGCAGTGGGACAAGGCGAATCTCGAAGGCAAGGTCATTGCCAAGGATATTATCAAAACGGCGGAGAAATTTGTTCCCGAGATGAAAGCAAAGGGCGCCGACATTATTGTAGCGATTCCCCATTCCGGCTTTGAGGATATTCCGCAGGCTGAAAATATGGAAAACTCCGTGCTGTATCTCAGCAAGGTCAAGGATATTAACGCGATATTGTTCGGCCATGCCCACAAAGTATTCCCGGACAAGTCGTTCGAGGGCAAGCAGGGCGTTGATCTGGAAAAAGGAACGATTAACGGCGTGCCATCCGTTGAGCCTGGCTTCTGGGGCAATAATCTTGGCATTATTGACCTTGACCTGAAGCTCACAGATGGCAAATGGTTGGTTGTGGACTCCAAGGTGGAGGTTAAGCCGATCTTTGATGCGGTGAACAAGCAGCCGCTTGTAGAAGCGGATCAAGCGGTGCTGGACGCCGTAGAAGATGACCATGAGCATACGCTCGATTACATTCGCGGCCCGGTAGGCAAGACGACGGCGCCTATCAACAGCTGGTTCGCGCTCGTACAGGATGATCCATCGATCCAAATCGTAACGAATGCGCAAAAATGGTACGTAGAAAAGCAAATGCAAGGCACGGAATACGAGGGTATTCCGGTATTATCCGCAGGAGCGCCGTTCAAGGCAGGCGGACGCCAAGGCCCGAACTACTACACAGATATTGCTGCAGGCGATATTGCGATCAAAAACGTAGCCGACCTGTATCTGTACTCCAACACCGTTAACGCTGTATTAGTAACAGGCGCCGAGCTGAAGGAATGGCTGGAATGGTCCGCCGGACAATTCAACCAAATCGATACCAAGTCGACAGCGAAGCAGGAACTGGTCAATCTGGATTTCCCGACCTACAACTTCGATGTCATTGACGGCGTTACGTACCAAATTGATGTGACACAGCCAGCCAAATATGATGCTAAAGGCACGACCGTTAATGAAAAATCGAGCCGGATCATCAATCTGCAATTTGGCGGCAAAGCGATTGATCCGAAGCAGAAATTCATCGTAGCGTCGAATAACTACCGGGCATCGTCGAGCAAGTTTGCTAACCCGGATGGCAAGCGGATTGTTTTGGCATCGCCGGACGAGAACCGTCAGGTTGTCATTGATTACATTCGCTCCAACAAGACGATTAACCCTGCTGCCGACGGCAACTGGTCGCTTGCGGCGATCAAAGCGGATGTCAACGTTTCGTTCAAAACGTCGCCTGCTGCCAAGACGCTCGCGGATTCGCTCGATGCGCTGTCGTATGTAGGGCAAACCGATGATGGTTATGCGGAGTTCAAGATTAATTTGTCAGCTGGAGCGCCAACGACTCCGACAACACCAACAACGCCTACGAAGCCAACTGAGCCGGGCCCAACGAAGCCGACTACGCCAACAACACCGACGAAGCCTGCTCCGACGACGCCTACGAAGCCGGCGACCGGTACGACGCAGGATACGGTGTATATTGTGAAGAGCGGCGACACACTGTACCGCATCGCGCTGAATCATGGCACGACATGGCAGAAGCTTGCCGCCTACAATAAGCTGGCGAACCCGAATCGCCTGTCCATTGGCCAGAAGATTTTGATTCCGGCAGCGAAATAGGCAGAGCTTAGTCTCGCTGCCTGGGCGCTAGCCATTTGAGGAAGAAACACCCTTTCGATATTCGTCCTTGCAGCCTATGGGTTTCCACGGCTGTTTGGATGAATGCTCGAAGGGTGTTTTTTAATTGTCCAAGGGAAGTTTGCTCAAAGCGGAGTCTGGTTTGGAGGACACAGATGACGTGATTTTGCCTAAACAACGGGGTTTGCAGGTGTTCGCGGACTCAGGGGCCGCTATTGGTTATCAAATCCCTGTTATAACGCCATGATCAAGGGATTAGCGGATTTCCTGTCCGCTCATATGCCAAAATCGCTCGAAACGCTCAAATAGCGGAATGCCAGTCCTCCAGGAGAAGAGAGAGAATCGTGTCCGTGTGAACAGGTATCGCACGTCATCGGAAGGATGCTGCAATATGAGTGAAAAAATGTATGAGATGCTTTTAAACCTCATGTTGGCAGTGGCTGCAGCCACGGCTATTTGTTTATTGATTTTTATCCTATTGCTCGTGGGTAATTTGGTTAAAAAATCTAAAAAGCTGCCGAAGGTGAGCTTGATGCTGACAATAATCGGAGCCTCTACGGTAGGGATATATGTCTATAATCATTTTAATAATCTTGATTTTCTCCCTAAGGTGGAGTTGAATCCAAGCGCTGTCGTTTCTCCAGATGGCCAATATAAAATTCGGACATATCACTATAATGGGCTATTTTATAGAACGGCGCGAGCCGAAGCTGTGGATTTAAAGAGTGGGAAGAGCAAGACCATCTACTTTAATGATTATGATCGCAGTCCGGCGGTTCAGTGGATAGGCAATAGCATGGTAAAAATTGGGAGAGAAACGTTAGATATTTCAAAAAATGAGGTTTTTGACTTTCGCGATAACTTGCAAGCAAATAAATCGCTGCCCCCGCAAGGAGGAATATAGCGCTTTGAGGCGCGCTGAAAAACAGATGATCTAGAGCTAGATAGCTCCAAATCATCTGTTTTTTGTGGAGTGGCTAAGTATGTGAAGTGACTAAGTTTGTGGAGTGTCTACGCTCATGGGGCTGGACTAGCTCGTCGTTGTGAATGAAAAATGCTTATTCGTATTGTTGTCATCCGTCCATTGGATGGCGTCGGCGCCATTGTCGGAGGAGCCTCCCGTAATGTACAGCACTTTGCGGCTTTTGACGTTCATGATTTTGTAATAACCGCTTCCGGCGCTTAAAATGCGGAATTGCTGATTGAGCCCGCCGTTGCTCGTATATTGAATGACAGTAGCGCCATCTGCAACCGAGCTGCTGGTAATATCCATGACTTTGCCGCTGTTGCGGTTTTTGATCGTGTAATAGCGTCCTCCAACGTCGGTGAACTGCCAATGCTGGCTTGTCCAGCCGCCATCGGTGTATTGCTCGATCTGCACGCCGTCCGTCGTGCCGCCGCTAGTGACGCCAAGGAGCTTGCTGCTGGCGCGGTTCGCGATTTTGTACCAGGATGTCGTATTGACAGGCGGCGCTACAGTGCCGGTGGCGCTGCCTGTCGCCGTGTCAATCGTAAGTTGGTCGGCCCAGTCCAGCGTCATGGTAGTAGACGAAGGGAAGGTGATCGGCAGCCACACATACTCTGAGGTATTGACCGCTCCGCCCCAAGCGCCGGCCCAGCGGTCGCCCATGTAAAGAAACGAAGTAGTGGATGAGCCCTCAATAGGCAGCACATGCGTAGATTGCGAGTTGTAGGTATTGCCATTGCCGACGTTTGTCAGGCCGCTCCAAGTACCGGAAATGCTGCTGGCCGTCGCATATTTCGCCTGGTTCGGCGCCCAGCCAGTCGCCCCGGAGGTGACGAGGAAGTAGGTGCTGCCCCGCTTGAACATGGCAGGCGCTTCGCGGTATTGGCCGACCCACAGGGTGGAGACGAGCGAATCGACGCCAAGGAAGTCGGAGGTCAGGCGATAAATATTTAAATCGGCGTTGACGCGGGTAGCGGAGATGAGATAGGCGGTGCCATTGTCGTTGTAGACCGTCATATCACGGGAGTCGTAGTTCAGCGGACGGAAGCTGCCGTGATACGTATAGGGGCCTTCAATGTTGGTGGAGGAAGCGACAGCGACCTGCGCATCGCCGTAGTCTACGCCGTTTTCCTTATGCATCCACATCACATATTTATTCGTAGCCGCATTATAGATGACTTTGGGACGCTCAATGTTGGCGGTTGCCAGCTCGGGCGACGAGGTTTTGCTGAGGACATTGGCACGAAGCTCCCAGTTTTTCAGATCTGCTGAGCGATAGACGGAAACGTAATTGACGCCGTCGCGATTTTCGCCAAACCAGTAGTAATAGCTGCCTGACTTGAGAATTCCGCCTCCATGAGCTTGAATCGGATTGCCAGCGGTGTCTTTGAACTGGATGCCATTGTCGAACGTGACAGGAGCAGCGGCCGCAGGAACGGTCATAAGAGTAAGAGCCAAAGCGACGGTGAGCACATACGCGAGCAAAAGCCGGGACTTGCTTTTCATCATAAAAACCTCCTTGGATTGTGATGAGGCAATCGCAAGCATCGGCGTAAGCATGGACCGCATAGCTGCTCGGAGCCCGGCTTAGGCTTAACTCGGGTTATGGGGTTGGCTAGGCGAAAAACGAGAAAAAGTAAGCGCTTGCAAATAAGATTGTACAACGGCGATGAGGGAAAAGCATCCTATTATTTTTACTTATTTTGGTGGGTGGGTGACGTGCGGAGGGGCAATGCGGCATTTGACGTGAAACCGCTATCGCGGTACGCTAAAAGCAAAATAAAGCCGCCATGCGGTACGGCGATGATTGAGGCGGACAGGGGAGCAGAAAGATGGGAAACAGCCGCGCGAATTGGCGCAATGTCGGGATTTTCGCTCATGTCGATGCAGGCAAAACGACGACGACGGAGCATATGCTGTATGTCAGCGGACGCACGCGGACGCTAGGCAGTGTCGATACAGGAACGACGATAACGGATTCCATGGAGGTTGAGCGGGCAAGGGGCATTTCGGTACGGGCAGCAATGACCGCATTGGAGTGGCACGGTACGCATGTGCAGCTGGTCGATACGCCAGGTCACGTCGATTTTCTCTCGGAGGTGGAGCGTGCGCTGCGCGTAATGGATGGCGCTGTTCTGATCGTGTCCGCAGTGGAGGGCGTGCAGGCGCAGACGGAGCTGATCTGGAATGCACTGCGCAAGCTGTGCATCCCTACGCTGATTTATATTAATAAAATGGACCGCGTCGGCGCTGATTGCGAAGCGGTACTTGCCGATATCCGCAGCTATTTGACGGCGGATCTGCTCGCGGTGCAGCGTCCGCTCGGCATCGAGCAGCAATTCGCTGGCGCGGAGGATTTGTGGGCGGAGGGCGCGGATGCAGATGCGCGCACGGCGCTGCTTGAGGCGCTGGCGGAGCAGGATGAGCGGCTGCTGGAGCGGTATGTCAGCGGCGAGGAAGTGCCGCTGGCGGAGTGGCGGGCGGAAGCCGCCGCGAAGGCGCGCCGTGCGGAGGTGTATCCGGTGATGTACGGCGCATCGAGCAAAGGCATTGGCGTGCAGGCGCTGCTGGACGCGATGATCGAATATTTGCCGGCGCCGGGCGGAGAGGCGGATGCGCCGCCTTCAGGCATTGTGTTTAAGATTGAGCGTGACAAGGTGATGGGCAGGATGGCTTACATCCGGCTATATCAAGGGAAAATCCGCAATCGCGATGTCGTTCGCAATTTTACGCAGCAAATGGATGAGAAGGTGACGCAAATTCGCAAAATGGACGGCTTCCGCTCCGAGGACGCCGGAGAGCTTGCGGCTGGCGGCATTGCTGCCGTATGCGGCATGTCGCACGTGCGGATCGGCGATATTATCGGCAGCCCGGATGCCATTCCCGAAGAGGCGCGGCTCGCTGTTCCGCTGCTGACCGTTCAAGCCCATTGGGGCGATGCCCAGCATTATCCGGCAATGGTACAGGCGCTTACGGAGCTGTCCGATGAGGACCCGCTGTTGAATGTACAGTGGCTGCAGGACGAGCGGGAGCTGCATGTGAAAGTAATGGGCCCGATACAGCTGGAAATATTGACGAGTGTTATCGAGCAGCGGTATGGACTTGCGGTGCGCTTCGGTCAGCCATCTGTTATTTATAAGGAAACGCTTGAGGAAGTGGGCGAAGGGTATATTTCCTATTTAATGCCCAAGCCTTGCTGGGCGGTATTGCGGTTTCGCATGGAGCCGGGCGAGCGTGGAAGCGGGCTGCAATATGCTTCGGCAGTACGCTCCGAGGATTTGCTGCCGCAATACCAAAGCGAGGTGGCGCGGCGCGTGCCGGAGGCATTGGAGCAAGGGCTCTACGGCTGGGAGGTCGTTGACCTTAAAGTGACGCTGATTGAAGGGCAGCATCATGTGTGGCATACGCACCCGCTGGATTTTGCGGTGGCGACGCCAATGGGCATTATGAACGGGCTAGCGTCGGTAGGCACCCGTCTGCTGGAGCCGATTCTCCAGTTCCGCATCGTCGTGCCCGAGGAGGCGGGAGGCCGGGTAATGAACGACCTGTCGCTAATGCGCGGCACATTCGGTGCACCCGTGCTGCATGGCGACAGAATGATTATTGAAGGGCGCGTACCCGCAGCGACCTCGCTGGAATACGCGGTAGAGCTCAGCTCGCTGACGAAAGGACGCGGGACGATTGCCACCTTTTTCGCTGGCTACGAGCCCTGCCCGCTTGATGTGAAAGCCGAGCGCCAGCGGCGCGGTGTCAATCCGTTGGATCAGTCAAAATATATTTTGAGCGTGCGCAAGGCGCTGCAAAATTAGATGCGCTAGAGCTGATCAGATTGGGAATGCAGATTGGGAAATGCAAATTAAGGATGCAGATTGAGGATGCAAATTAAAGGTTCAGGTTAAAGGCTGAGATTAAGAAGACAGAAGACAGAAGACAGAAGACAGGTTAAGAATACAGATTATGAATACAGATTATGAAGTCAGGTTAAGGATTCTGCTTAAGGGTTCTGTGTAGCCGAAAAAAAGGATAACCTAAAAAATCCTCACCCCTTAGGTAAAGAAGGGGCGGGGATTTTCATTTATCGCACTAGAGCTAGGGTGTATATGCAAACGTAAGTGAGGCAGATCCTGATAGAAAATAGCGTCAAACGTATTTTTTTCTACTACCGGGGGGGTATCACATCCTGAAGGTGCGCATTCGTGCCGATGGACTGCTCTCTGCTCTTCGTTTCAGAGGGATGCACCATGCACAAAGATAGGCAAAGTTAGACTTGGCGGATACAGCAGCAGCTATTCAACCGAATTAAGGGCTATGGCATCGTCTGCGGACTCAGGAGCCGTTAATCCGCTGCAAAAGGCCATTTTGCTGGGAGGAAGAGGGTAATAACGGATTTCCTGTCCGCTTACAGCACGAAATCGAATCAAAAGCCAGAATAGCGGAACCTCAATCCTCGCGCACGCCCCTAGCGCCACATGATGAACAGCAAAGACAATATAGATAGCAGAACCGACGTTATGATCATGGCGAGCAGCGGGCGAAGCGCGCGGGAGCGCAGCTCCCGCAAGTTGACGTTCAGCCCTAGTCCGACCATAGCCATCGTCAACAGGATGGTTGTAATCGTGGACAGGCTGCCTAAGGCCCGAGCGGAAAGTTCCAGCGTCGTGCCAGCTGTCATGCTCCCGAACAAGCTGAGGGCGATGAAGCCGAGCAAAAACCATGGAACCTCAGGCCGGGCCTTCATCTCTTGGGTGCTCGCTCCCTTCCCGGGGCGGCGGTTCATGATTGCCATCAGTATGAAGCTGACGGGAACGAGCAAAAACACACGGCTCAGCTTCGCCAGCAGCGCCAGGGCGACAGCATCTTGCCCGGCAGGCTCCGCGGCAAGCGCCACATGGGCAATTTCATGCAGGCTGATGCCTGCCCAAATGCCATATTGCTCCGCGGATAGCGGCAGCAGCGGCTGGAGGGCGGTGTAAGCGAGTGCGGCAATCGTGCCGACCAACGCAACGAGCCCGACGCTTGCGGCTGTGTCCTCGCCGCGAGCTTTAAGAATCGGCGATACAGCCGCAATGGCTGCCGCGCCGCAGATGCCTGTGCCGATTCCGAGCAATAGCGACAGCGGCATATCGGCTTTGAGCTTGCGGGCGACAAGCAGGGTGAAGAGGGCGGAGAAGAGAATGGTGGCTGCGGCTTGCAGCAGCAATCCGGTCCCCTGCTCCAGCAAAACGGTCATATTCAGCTTGAGCCCAAACAATATAATCGCAAGCCGCAGCAGCTGCTTGGAGGAAAATTGGATGCCAATGCGGAGAAAAGCCGGATATCCAACGAACTGGCGAAAAAGCACAGCAGCGATTAAGGCAATCGCCATAGGCCCTATGCGGCTGAAGCCGGGAAGCATGGCGAGCGCATAAGCAGCGGAGGCAAAAGCAGCCGTCAGTGCAACCCCGCCCAGCCAAGCCGCAGCATGCCCCTTGGCGTGCCTGCTTAACGCTCCCTGCGGCTCGGTCTTTTCCGAAGAGGGCTGCGTCATCATCATCGCGTTTATTTCTGCTTTCATAGCTGTCACCTCATCCTCATGTTGTAAGCGAAAAGCCTGTTGTTACTGCTACTTCTGCGACCGATGCTGATGCCGCCAAATAACGGGCGCATGCTTCCTGCTTGTTTAATAAATTAAGCATAAGGGATAGCTTACGATAAGAAAAATAAATTGTTATAATTATAATCATAACTAAATGCTTATGGTATTTTCATAAATAGAAAAGGCAACAAACGGAGAGAGAGGAGCGTGTTTAAACGATGGATCAATCCCTGCTCGTTTTTATAGCGGTTGCTGAGGAACGGAGCTTCACTCGCGCAGCGGAAGCGCTGCATATGACGCAGCCAGCAGTCAGTCAGCATATTCAGTCGCTGGAGGCGGATTTAGGCACCAAGCTGCTGGATCGCAGCAGCAAGTACGTCCGATTGAATAAAGCGGGGGACATCGTGTATCGCCATGCGAAGGAAATCAGCGGATTGCATGCGAAAATGCAAAGCCTGCTGGGTGACCTGCTTCACACGGCAAGCGGCGCGCTGTCGATCGGCGCAAGCTTCACCTTTGGCGAGTATGTACTGCCGCATATGATAGCCTGTTTGCGGGTGCGCTATCCGCTTATTACGCCCACAATTACAATCGGCAACACGAAGGACATTGCGGCGCTCGTTGCAGCCCGCCAGCTGGATATTGGAATCGTAGAGGGTGCGGTGCCAGAGCAGGACAAGCTGCAATGCGAGCCTTTTGCCAAAGATGCGATGTACGTCGTTGTTGGCGCCGAACATCCTTACGCGCAGCAGCAGGACATAAAGGCTGAGGCGCTGCTGGGCGAGCATTGGATTATGCGAGAGGAAGGCTCGGGAACGCGGACGGCAATGGAAAAAATGTTCGAGCAATACGATATTGTGCCGCATAATCGCATGGCGTTTGGCAGCACGCAAATTATTAAGGAGTCTGTGGAGGCGGGGCTCGGCATCTCTTTGCTATCAGAGTGGGCTGTGCGAAAAGAAATCTCGCTTGGGACGCTAAACAGGCTGACCATCGATGGCCAGCCTGTTCGGCGAGATTTTTCGATAATTACGCTGCGCGATGCTTTTCATACGAAAGCGGCGGAGCTATTCATTGAAATGGTGCGTGCCCGCGAAGGCATGCCGCAGCAGCCGACTTAGGAATATCCAGGTTCGGGTAGCGATAGGGCCACATCCTGTTGTGAAAAATAGTGCCTTTCGCCCGGCCCATAACCGGCTGCGCTGCCGCAGGCGCACATTATGGCGAGTTCCTCCGAATTTACCGGCTAACTCAGCCGGTAAAGCGCGAATGGTTCGCCATGCTTAAATCGCAGGCTGATTTCATTCAGCCGCTCCATGACGGCCGGCTCAGGCTGCAGGCTGGCTGAAGCCAGATTGGCCTCCAGCTGCGCTGTGCTCGTCGCGCCGACGATAACGCTTGCCACGGCGGGCTGCTGCATAAGCCAGTGCAGGGCAAGCACAGCTGGCGTGCAGCCAGCTTCAGCCGCAAGCTCGCCGACTTGGCGGCTGAGCGTGAAGCCTTCGCCGGTGAAGAAGCGGGCGAAGTCCGGGTTTTTGTCCAAACGCGACCCTTCCGGCGCGCTTTGCTGCTCGCTGTATTTTCCGGTCAGCAGGCCGCCGGCAAGCGGAAAATAAGGGATAATGCCGACGCCTTGGTCGAGGCTTAGCGGCGTAATGTCGCGCTCCGGCGTCCGGTCGGCGAGCGAATAGCTGGTCTGAATCGACACATAGCGATTCAGGCCAAGGCGGTCGCTGATGCCGAGCGCCTTCATCAGCTCCCAGGCTGCATAGTTCGATGCGCCGATATAGCGGACTTTGCCGGCGCGCACCATATCATCGAGCGCCCGCAGCGTTTCTTCCAGCGGCGTCTCCGGATCGAAGGTGTGGATTTGGTATAAATCCACATAATCCGTCTGCAGCCGTTGCAAGCTTTGCTCCAGCTCCAGCTGCAAATGATAGCGGGACGAGCCGCGCTCATTCGCCCCTTTGCCGCGCGGCAGCCCGGCTTTGGTGGCAATGACGGCCTCATGCCTCCGTCCTTTAAGCGCTTCGCCGATAATCGTCTCGGATGCGGTGCCTGAGTAAATATTGGCAGTATCCAGAAAGTTTATCCCACTGCCAAGCGCAGCATGTATAATGGAAATAGAGCTTTGCTTATCCGCCCGCGAGCCGAAGGAATTAGTCCCAAGGCCGAGAGAGGATACTTTCAGTCCGCTTTTGCCAAGACGTTTATAGATCATAAGCTAAGTTCACTCCGTTCAACATTTAATTGTTTCCTTTAGGCAGCAGCTTGCTTGTCTGCTGCTGCAAGGCGACCATTTTGAATACAAGAATTTATTAGTTTATTTAACATACGATTTTATTTCACTATAGCATAAGAATGCGGGGGACGACGATGCAAAGAGTGATAGCGCGGGCACAGCTGCTTGCAGATGAAGAAATGAAAGCGGTCGCTTCTGTAGAACGCTTAAAAGAGCAGCTGCTTCCTTGGATGGAGCAGGGCAAATTTATGACAGCTGCTTTATTTAAATGGGAGCGTAATCTCTTCTTATACGTAGAGAGTCTGATCGATGAAACGCCAGCGCCCGAGGAGCTCATGCGTGATTTGAGCCGTTACTTGGAGCCTTGGCCGGGTCAGGCCGAGAAGCGCTTATGGATTCCGATGATTGATGTTTTTCATTTCAATGC